>DATCNE010000184.1:0-14095 GCA_036565395.1 Dermatophilaceae bacterium | reverse complement strand
GCGTGCCTGCTGTGATCGTCTTGACCGACTCGATCGCGGCCCAGCGGACCAGCCGGGAGCCCTGCTTGGTGATCCGTCCCCGGTGGACGTGGGTGTCGGACTCATGGTGCTTGGGCGTCAGCCCGGCCCAACACGTCAGCTTCGGCGCCGAGGCGAACCGGGTGATGTCGCCGATCTCGGCCACGAACACCGCCCCCAGTGTGGGACCAATCCCGGGGATGACCTGGACCGCGGTGTAGCCCGGCTCACGGACCATCCGGCCGCGGACCATGCCGGCGAACAGGTCGATCTCGAAGTCCAGGTCGTCCATCAGCCGGCGCAGCGAGGCGATCCGGGCCGCGTACGGTGCCGGCAGGTCAAGCCGGTCCAACAACTCCGTGCCGGCCAGGCCGAACAGGTCGCTCATCAAGACCTGCACCCCGCACTTGGCCAACACGGCGTGGACCTCAGCCTTGCAATGAGAACGCAACCCGACCAGCTTGGCCCGGTGCCGCACCAGCTCGCGCAGCTCCCTGGTCGCCGGGGGCGCGATCCACGCCTCGGGAAGGCGGCCCATCCGTAACAGGTCGGCCAGGTCCGCGGCGTCGCGGACGTCGTTTTTGACCCGGCGGTACTCAAAGGCATTGACGCCCAACGGGTGGGCCAGGTGCACGTTGGCACCACCGGCCTGCAACGCGTCCACCGCCCAGTACCACCCGTAGGTGGCCTCCAGCACCACCTCCGGGCACTCACCGGCCCGGGCCATCACCGACGCCAACCGCTCGACATCATTGACGATCCGAACCGTCTCGAGCACCTCACCACCCTCAGTGGTTCGCACGATCACCGTCCGGCGACGATGCAGATCTATCCCCACAAACTGCTTACCGGCATACGCTTCCATTTAGGGGCCTCCTCGCCCTCTCGCGCGGCACTTGGATACTCCCAAGCATCCCGCTGGGAGGCGCCACTGGGAGCGGGAGGAGGCCCCGCTCCTTCATCGCATCAGGGGCACTTTTCAGTTGTCCGACACCGCATCAAGACGGCGCCCTCATGAAATCTCGAGGCTAGAGCCGCTGAACGCAGAACTGCTCCAAGATGACATTCGTCTCCGTTGCGGCGACTTCCGGGCACCCGCTGAGGTTGACGAGAATAAACTGCCGAAGTTCCGCTACGTCTTGAGTGGCCACACGTACAAAGAAATCATGTCCGCCGGCCACAAAGAATACATTCCGTACGTCAGCCATGCTTGCCAAACGTTTCGCGAAGGAATGAATAAGATGGCGGGCATCTACTTGCAGGCGAATAGCAATGATCGCCTCAAAGGGGTGCCCCACCGCCTCGGGGTCGATGTCGGCGTAGAAGCCCCTGATCACGCCGCTCGCGACCATCGCCCGCACCCGACCCAGGCACGTTGACGGTGCGATGCCGATCCGTTCCGCCAGTGCGTTGTTGGGGATGCGCGCCTCCACAGCCAGCACCTCCAGGAGGCGGCGGTCCGTTTCGTCAACGGCAAGCCGAACTTCATTCGGCTGGATGTCCTCGCCGTCGGGACCTTCCGAATATTTGCCCATCTAATGGCCTTTCTCAAGAAGATACTGCGTACTATTCGTGACGAATTGACCAACAAGGACCAAAGTCCCGAAGCGCCGACAACAATGTCAATTAGTGTATTTGATGCACCCGCCAACATCGTCGGGAGTCAGCCGTAACCGCCAGCGCTGCCCGGTCAAGAGCAATGAACCAGAAAACTTGATTAGTAACGCCACCAATGTTGATGGCGCCCCACGGGTTTGACGTGGTCGTCCGGTTTCGGTTTGGCTCAGTTCGCGACAAGGAAACATCCTATGTCTGCAACACAGATTACCGAGGTTTCCGGGCCCACACGCCGCGGAACCGGGACACCAGGCAACGGCGAAGAACCGCACCTGGCCCGCAAGCTCAGCAACCGCCATATCCAGATGATCGCCATCGGCGGTGCCATCGGGACCGGCCTGTTCATGGGCTCCGGCAAGACTATCTCCCTGGCTGGTCCAGGCGTGCTCTTCGTCTACATGATCATCGGTTTCATGTTGTTCTTCGTCATGCGGGCCATGGGCGAGGTCTTACTCTCCAACCTGGAGTACAAGACCTTCGGTGACTTTGCCGGCGATCTGCTCGGCCCGTGGGCCGGCTTCGTCGTTTCATGGTCCTACTGGTTCTACTGGGTGGTCGTCGGCGTCGCGGACGTCGTAGCGATCACTGCCTATGTCCAGGTGCTGGCCCCCGGCACTCCACTGTGGCTCCCCGCCCTGGTGACGCCGCTGCTCCTGCTCTGCCTGAACCTGCCAACAGTCGCGGCGTTCGGAGAGCTGGAGTTCTGGTTCGCCATTATCAAGGTCGTCGCAATCCTGGCGCTGATCGCCACCGGCATAGTCATGATCGGCACCCACTTCACCTCGCCCAAGGGTTCGGTTTCGAGTCTGTCCAACATCTGGAACGACGGCGGGATGTTCCCGCACGGCGCACTTGGCTTCATCCTGGGCTTCCAGATCGCCCTCTTCGCGTTTGGTGGCATCGAGCTGGTGGGCACCGCAGCCGCGGAGACTAAGGACCCCATGAAGACGATGCCCCGCGCCATCAACTCCATCCCGATCCGGGTCATGCTCTTCTACGTGGGCGCCCTGACGGTAATCATGGCCGTCAACCCGTGGCGCACGATCAACGCCGGCAACAGCCCTTTCATCGGCATGTTCACCCTGGCAGGTCTGGGCATGGCGGCCATTGCCGTCAACCTCGTGGTGCTGACCTCGGCCGCTTCGAGTGCGAACTCCGGCATCTACTCGACCTCTCGCATGATCTACGGCCTGGCGGGTCACGGCAACGCACCCAAGCGGTTTGCCAAGCTGAGCAAGCGCAAGGTTCCGCAGAACGCCCTGATGTTCTCCTGCGTCTTCATGCTGTTCGGGTTGGTCATGCTCTACGCCGGGGACTCGGTGATGGGAGCCTTCGTGGTCGTCACCTCGTTGGGCTCCGTGATAGTCGTCTTCACGTGGTCGATGATCATGGTCAGCTACCTCGCCTACCGTCGTCGCCGCCCGCAGCTGCACGCCACCTCAACCTTCAAGATGCCAGGCGCTAGGTTCATGCCGTACGTCGTCCTCGTCTTCTTCGCCCTCATGCTCGTGGCGTTGGCCCAGGCCGCCGACACGCGGCTGGGACTCTACGTGGCTCCCATCTGGTTTGTGGTCCTGGGCGTCGCGTGGCACTTCAACCGCCGGACTCCACTGCAGCAGGCGCGCATCGCGGACTGGAAAGCCGAGGCCGCTGGCGAGAAGGCCGCGCTGGCCGAGAAGGCCGCAGTCCGATGAAGGCCCTCTACAAAGGTGCTGCAGGACCCGGCCTCACGCTGGCCGAGCGACCCGAACCGGCGCCAGGGCCCAACGACGTGAAGATTCGCGTCGCCCGTACGGGCATCTGCGGCACCGATCTGCACATCGAGTCGTGGGACAGCTGGGCGGCAGGCGCCATCAACGCTCCCCTGGTTCCCGGACACGAGTTCGTCGGCCACGTCGTCGAGGTGGGAGGCGAGGTGGAGACGGTCCATGTCGGTGACCTGGTCTCCGGCGAAGGGCATGTGGTCTGCGGACACTGTCGCAACTGCCGCGCGGGCCGTCGACACCTGTGCATCCACACATCGAGTCTGGGCGTCAACCGGGACGGTGCCTTCGCCGAGTACGTCGTCATACCCGAAAGCAACGTGTGGCGACACCCGGACGGCATGAACCTGGACCTCGCCGCGATCTTCGATCCCTTGGGCAATGCGGTGCACACCGCACTGTCGTTCCCACTTGTCGGCGAGGACGTGCTCGTCACGGGTGCCGGACCGATCGGGCTGATGGCAGCCGCCGTCGCCCGCCACATCGGGGCACGGTTCGTCGTCGTGACCGACGTGAATGAGGCGCGGCTGGAGCTCGCGAGGAAGATGGGCGTCGACCTCGCGGTCAACGTAGCAAGCGAACGGATCAGTTCCGCCCAGCGGGCTCTCGGCATGCAGGAAGGCTTCGATATCGGTCTAGAGATGAGCGGATCTGCCGGCGCCCTTCCCGAGATGATCGACAACCTCAACCACGGTGCACGAGTCGCTGTCCTCGGTCTGCCCAGCCAGACCATCACGGTCGACTGGGCGAAGGTCGTGACGCACATGATCACGATCAAGGGCATCTACGGCCGTGAGATGTTCGAGACCTGGTATGCCATGAACGCCATGGTCAACACGGGGCTCGACATTACGCCGGTCATCACCGACCGCTTCCCTGCCTCGCGCTGGAAGGAAGCGTTCGCGGTAGCGCGCAAGGGTGACGGCGGCAAGGTCATCATCGACTGGAGCGAGGAGTAGATCGTGTACGCCGCCGTTCGCAAGGAACTTGACACGACCCTCGCTGAGATCAAGGCCGCCGGTCTCTACAAGACGGAGCGTCAGCTCGCCTCGCCACAGTCCGCGCACGTGCGCTCGGGCGGCCAGGACGTCCTGAACTTCTGCGCCAACAACTACCTTGGGCTCGCCAACGACCCCCGCCTCGTCGCGGCGGCCAAAGCATCCCTGGATGCGTGGGGTTTTGGGATGGCCAGCGTGCGGTTCATCTGCGGCACGCAGACCCAGCATGTCCAGGTAGAGAGCACGTTGTCCGCATTCCTGGGCACCGAGGCCACGATTCTCTTCCCGTCATGTTTCGACGCCAACGGCGGCGTGTTCGAGGTACTGCTCAGCGAGGAGGACGCGGTCATCTCGGACGTGCTCAACCACGCGTCGATCATCGACGGCATCCGGCTGTGCAAGGCACAACGCCTTCGCTATCTCAACCGGGACATGGCCGATCTCGAGGTGCAGCTTCAAGCCGCGAGTGGCGCCAGGCGTCGGCTCATCGTCACCGACGGCGTCTTCTCGATGGACGGTTACCTCGCGCCCCTGGACGAGATCTGCGACCTGGCCGAGCGCTACGACGCGCTCGTGATGGTCGACGACTCGCACGCGGTGGGCTTCGTCGGACCGTCCGGTGCGGGCACTCCCGAGCTCTTCGGAGTCAGAGACCGCGTCGACATCATTTCCGGCACGCTCGGCAAGGCGCTGGGCGGTGCGTCGGGCGGCTACATCAGTGCGCACGCTGAGATCGTCGAGCTGCTACGGCAGAGGGCACGTCCCTACCTGTTCTCGAACGCAGTCGCGCCGTCTGTTGTCGCAGCCTCGCTTGTGGCCCTCGACCTTGTTGCGCACGGCGCCGAACAGCGCGCGACGCTGTGGCGCAATGCACGCGACTTCCGCGAACGGATGGAGGCTGCCGGCTTCGATCTGCTGCCGGGCGAGCACGCCATCATCCCCGTCATGTTCCCGGACGCCCACGACGCCGTTGCCATCGCAGACGCGCTTCTGCAACGAGGCGTGTACGTGATCCCGTTCTCCTACCCGGTTGTGCCGATCAACCAGGCGAGGATCCGAGTTCAGATCTCCGCCGGGCACTCCGCCGCAGACATCACGACATGCGTACAGGCATTCGTAGACGCCCGAGAAGCGGTGCGGACCGCGGCAGCACTCCTGGTCCATGCCTAGTCCGCGCCTGTCACCTCTGGGTTCTTTCGAGTCCCCGTCAATTACCGATTCACCCTGTTTATCTAGCGCTATCGGAGGTACGGATCCATGCATGTAGGCATCCCGAAGGAAGTCAAGAACAACGAGTACCGCGTGGCCATCACCCCCTCTGGTGTTCACGAGCTCGTCCGCAACGGCCACGAGGTCTGTGTCGAGACCGGTGCGGGCATCGGTTCCTCGATCATGGACGACGAGTATGTCCGCGCCGGGGCGAAGATCCTGGATACCGCCGCTGACGTATGGGCCACCGGTGACCTGATCCTGAAGGTCAAGGAGCCCATCGCCTCCGAGTACCCCATGATGCGCGAGGGTCAGACCCTCTTCACCTACCTTCACCTGGCTGCCAACCAGCCGTTGACCGAAGAGCTGGTCAAGCGCAAGGTCACCGGAATCGCCTACGAGACAGTCGAGCTGCCCGACCACCAGCTGCCGTTGCTGGCCCCGATGAGCGAGGTGGCCGGCCGGTTGGCACCGCAGGTGGGCGCCCAGACACTGATGGCAGCCCAAGGGGGGCGTGGTGTCCTGATGGGCGGCGTGTCCGGTGTACAGGCCGCCAAGGTTGTCGTTATCGGCGCCGGCGTGTCCGGCATGAACGCCGCGGCGATCGCGCTGGGCATGCAGGCCGAGGTCCTCCTGTTGGATCGCAATGTGGCCAAGCTGCGGCTCGCCGACGCCATCTACCAGGGCCACTGCCAGACGATCACCTCCAACGCCTACGAGATCGAACGGGCCATTGTCGACGCGGACATGGTCATCGGAGCGGTCCTGGTCCCCGGCGCCAAGGCTCCGACGCTGCTCACCAACGAGCAGGTGTCGCGGATGAAGCCGGGCTCGGTGCTCGTGGACATCTCCATCGACCAGGGTGGCTGCTTCGAAGACTCCCACGCCACGACGCACGCGGACCCGACCTACCAGATCCACAACTCGGTCTTCTACTGCGTCGCCAACATGCCTGGCGCGGTGCCCCACACCTCGACCTACGCACTGACCAACGTGACCCTGCCGTATGCCGTGGAGCTCGCCAACCACGGATGGCGCAAGGCACTGCAGGCCGACCCCGCACTGGCACTGGGCCTGAACACCCACGACGGCCAGATCATCTACGGTCCGGTAGCCGAAGCCTTCGGGTCGCAGCATGTGACCCTTGAAGATGTGCTCCGCTGAGAACGGTCTTCAGACACCGTCGGGCGCCACACATGCGGCTCCGATGAAATAGGTGCTGCGTGTCCCCGTTCGACCACTTCACCGTCGAGCGGGGACACCTCGCCAACACGCTATCGCCCCACTGCTGTTGTCCCAAGGAAAAGTCCTATGCGCACAACCGAGGTGCCCGTGGACGCAGCCATGGGTACCGCAGCAAGAAGCCACGGCGAAGACCCACAACCGGCCGGCGCGACCGGGTACTGCTCGGCCCTCGACCTGTTCTCCATCGGGATCGGCCCATCCAGCTCCCACACGGTCGGACCCATGCGGGCAGCCCTCGCGTTCGCCGAACACCTCGCGGCAACCGGTCGGCTGCCCGAAGTCAGTCGCTTCAGCTGTTCGCTTTACGGCTCCCTTGGCGCCACAGGCCTCGGCCACGGCACCCCGGACGCCATCCTGGCCGGTCTTGCCGGCTTGCGACCCGAAACCTGCGACCCGCGTGATGTGCGTACCGCCTGGTCGGGTCTGGCCGAGGGTGCAACACTGACCTTGGTCGGCGGGCACGAGATCCCGATCAGCAAAAACGACGTCAGCTTCGCACCGCGCACTCGCTTGCCCGGTCATCCCAATGCCCTCACGCTGTCCGTGTGGGGCCGCACCGATGCCCTGCCCATCCTCGAGGAAACTTACTACTCGATCGGCGGCGGCTTCATCCGCCGCGACGGCGACCCGATCGAGGTCCACCCCAAGGTGCCGCAACCGATGGCGTACTCATCAAGCAAAGAACTACTCGCCCTGTGCGACGCGCACGGCCTGGACCTGTGCCGAATCGCACGCACCAACGAAGAGTCGATCCACGGCCGCGAGAAGCTCGATGCCGGACTCGACGCCATCTGGGAAGCCATGCACGGCTGCGTCGAGGCCGGGCTGCACGTCGACGGCACACTGCCCGGCGGCCTTGGCGTGAAACGGCGAGCCCGCGCGATTCGAGTCCAGCTCGAGGAACACGACCGTCGAACCGACCCCCGGCACGACACCACCGATGAGTGGCTGCAAGCCTTCGCTCTGGCTGTCAACGAGGAGAACGCGTCCGGCGGTCGGGTGGTGACTGCGCCCACCAACGGTGCAGCCGGCGTCATCCCAGCAGTCGGCCAGTACTACCTCCGCTTTGTGCCCGGAGCAAATGCGGCCGGCATCCGTCGTTACCTGCTCACAGCCGCCGCAATCGGTTCGCTAGTCAAGGCGAACGCCTCGATCTCTGGGGCCGAGGGCGGATGCCAGGCCGAAGTCGGCACCGCTTGCGCAATGGCGTCCGGGGCCCTTTGCGCCGTGCTCGGGGGCACACCACACCAGGTCGAGAACGCCGCAGAGATCGCAATGGAACACCACCTTGGCCTCACCTGCGACCCCGTGGGCGGCCTCGTACAGGTCCCGTGCATCGAACGCAACGCCATTGCCTCGTCAACCGCGGTATCAGCCGCCCGCCTCGCGCTGCACGGCGACGGCACTCACCTAGTGTCCCTCGACATGGCGATCGAAACCATGCGCCAGACCGGCCTGGACATGATGACGAAGTACAAAGAGACCAGCCAGGGCGGACTCGCGGTCAACGTCACGGTGTGCTGAGCTCGCCCTGTCGGGGCGGCTCTGCTTCGCCCGAGGCGCCCCGTTAGACAGGTTCTGCGGGATGCACCAGGAGCGCCGCCGCCGGCGCTCGGAGCTCCGGCGGGCTGCCGCGACGATCTGCCGCAACGCTCGCAGTTGACGGTCGATGACCGGAGGCGGTCGCCACTGCCTGCTCGGGTGAGCGGACCGCAGCCTCCATCTCGATCCGCATTCGGTGCAGGTCGGTCAGCAGGGCTCCGTCCTGCTGCATACCGCGGGTCACTTTCCACGACGACTGCACGACGCTGACACTTGCGTGCGCGTCGGCCGCCTAAGTGGTCAGGTTTGTAAGTTCGTCGAGGGTGGTCAGCCCGTAGGGTCGCCGAGGTAGAGGTCGGCTGCGCAGTCGAGGGCGTCCTCGGGTAGACCGGCGAAGGCGCCGGTGGGTAGGACGGCGTCTTCGTACTCGTCTTTGCTGGCCAGGTACATCGCGAAGCCCCAACGGGCGGCTGACCCGCCGTAGCGCAGGCGCATCAACGGCAGGGTGTCACCGCCCGGGAACTGACCCTGCACGTAGGCGAAGGCGCCCCGGAACCGGACCGTCACGCCCGCCAGCTGCGGCCACTGGGCTCGCGCGTGGGCGGACAGGCGCTCCCGCACATCGCCGACGATCCGTCATCGCGATGGTGTTGGTTTCCACCGCGATTACATACCCCCACCCCCGACATGCCCGCAGGGTAGCGCGCCGACAGCCCGGCCAGCACGATGGTGAGAACCCCAACTTGGGTGCGCATTCCCCACAAACCTCGAACCCACCCGATCCGGTTTACGCGTTTGCGCAGGTCACAGACCTGCAGCCCCAGAACCTGGTGATCGCCAAAACAGGGCCGTTTTGAATACCCCTACCAGGTATATGGGAAAGGGCCCCTGACCCGCGTTTCCGCTGGTCAGGGGCCCTTTGCGCACGTGGTGGCAGGTGAAGGATTCGAACCTTCGAAGCTTTCGCGATGGATTTACAGACCATGGGCGACAACCCTCTGACCAGCCAAAACGCCTCTCCCCCAACAACTTCCGTGCGCATTCCCCACAGATACCCGACCACCACCGACCACAGCCGGACAGCTCAGCATGCAATTGGCGTTCACGGCATCGGGCCACTACATGGAGCCAGACGCCTCGACCAGGCGCAACAAACGGCGCGACGGTCACGCCGCGGTGTCCGCAGGCGTGGTCCCGGCACCAGCAGTCACCTCTCTGCTGAAACCTCGCGCCGCCGAGGCCCCTGGTCCTCTCTGCAAGGAGGTGCAGCCGGGCCACGACTGCGGCGACGGAGGCAATCGCGCCGCTGTGTTCGCTGACCTGATGGGCGACCTCCCTGCCGTCCATGATCGCCGCGCCGACACAGAACAGCGCCCCGACCAACAACTCGATCCTGCCCGGACGCCACCACCCTGCCCCAACACCAGCGAAACAAGCACGACCACGCAGACCACCGGATGCTCCCAGGGTTGACGCCCAGTATCTGCTCACCGCTGGTCGAGGCCCCTGGCTACTGCGTTGAAGACGGCGTTGACGGAGCGCCCTCGCCCGCTTCCGGGTGCGTCGCGCCCTCGCCTGCCTCGGTGTGCACGCTGGGTTGACCTGTTGACGTAGAAACGGTCGTGGTTTCATCGTGGAATTTCGTTCGATGCTGACCCCGATGACGGACGCGGCGGTCCCAACCAGCAGCAGGAGGTTGAAACGGCGGACCCACCGGGCTCTGCGCGTCCGTGCCTGAGTGTTCACGGGGTGCCGCGACGACGTTCGGAGCGTTCGGTGAGCTCGACGACCACGGAACGCCGAGCGCGGGCGAAGCAAGCCGAAGCCCTGGTGGCGCTCCGCCGGCGGACGACCGCGAACACGGTGAAGGACGCGACGACCAGAGCGAACGCCGTGCCGGCGAACGCGAGCGTGGCCAAGCTCGCGGCGACATCGCGAGACCGATGCCCAGGACAGCCCGTGGGGCGCGGCACAACATGATGCGCAGGCGGCCACACCGGCCGCGACAAGATAGCGACTGCCTGGTTCCCGCCTCGCTGTCACTCATCCCGGACGGTGACTCAGCGGCCTCTGGTGCTGGCACTGCCGCCGGAACCCCGGCCAGCAGTGCGTCCTGGACGCCTTGGCCCAGCGCTGGCGGCGGGTCAACCTGCAACAGAGCGTCTGTGCCTTCCCAAGCCAGAGTGAAGTTCAGGAACGCGCAACAGGACCGTTCGGTCAATACGCTCCTGCCCGGCTTCGTCAGGGGACAGCCCCCTCTCCCCGAAAATCGGTGGACTGACATCATCATGTGCAGCTGAGTTCTTGCCCTGCTTTGTTGGGTGTCGGTTCTCAACGAACGTGCACCGGGGCAGGTCGTCGTCCACGTGTTGGGCGGTCCCACGCGGTGCCGTCCGCCTACTGGTTCCGCGATGCCCGGCAATGGTTTTGTGTACCAAAACATCAGTTTTCGAGTACAGTAGACGTCATGGCAGTGACGTGGGCGGACAGTGCAGATAAGCACGGCGTCCCCCACGAGGATGCGGTGTGGGCGTTGACCCACTTCGTCTACGAGGAGCGAGGTTTTGAGGTTGCGCGGCCCCCCGCAACTGTGGGGCCAGACCTGTACATCGGGCCACAACGGTCCAGGACGGCCCCGCTGCTGGAAGTCATGCTCGAGAGGCACCCACCCTCGGGCCTGTGGATATTTCACGTCATGCCGCTGCGACCTCAGTTCCGGGCACGGATGAACGCCACGAAGATCGCACAGAAGGGAAAACCATGAGTACCAAGACAAGGAGAACAGCCGAGGAGGCTCGGGGCCAGGCGCTAGCGACCTGGGCTGAGACGGAGATGGACATTGACCCGCAGGGTCCTCGGAGTCGCTTCGCTGCGCCCGAGGATGAGGCTGGGCGGACAATGTTGGAGGAGGCACTGGGAGGACCGGCGGAGCTGGCCCGGGCTCTAGGTGGTCGTCCCACACTGGACCCAGCTGGTGCTCCGTCCCGGGAGCGGAAGGTTCGCCTGTCCCAGCCGTTGGACCAGCGCGTCAGGGCGGCCGTCGACGGCGGCCTCGAGAAGGATTTCTCGGCGCTAACGCGGGCCGCGTTGGTGGAGTACCTGGACCGCCACGAGCACCATGTCAGCGCCTGACTGGCGGCCTTGCTGGCCTCCTCTCCAGCTGCCTGGTTGTGTCCTCAACCCCGTAGGCAATCTGGGGGGCGACCCTGCACCAGTCCTCTTAGATGGATCCCCCTTGACCTCCGACCTGCCCGCCCTCTCTGCGCACGTCGTGATCGTCGACGCCTGCTTCCACGGCGGCCACACCCCACAGCTTCTTGGACCAGATGCAGGACTGCCTGGTCGGCCACTTCGACGTTCGGCCGCTTCGACGTCGAACACTCCACCTTCGTGCCCAGGACCACCCCTGACCACCGCGCCCAGGATCGGTCGCCGAGCAACCAACTGCCCACCCCCGCCATGCCCACCAGTCCTGGACAGGCGCGGGACGTTCGCTCGCTCAGAGCTGATCGAGGACTTCCTGGATCCAGCCCCATGCGGCGACAGATGCCGGGAAGCCACGAGTTGTCAGTGCGAGCAGGACCACGTGCTGGACCTCCTCAGGGGTCGCGGCCGCCGCTAGGGCCTTGCGGACGTTGGAGCGCACCGCGCCCTCGGATAGGGAGCCCACCGCGATGCCCAGCTTGACGAGCCGACGAGTGCGTTCGTCCAGCGGCCCGGCGGCGTCGACCTCGGTGGCCAGATGATCCTGCGCCTCGACGACCTGAGGGAATCGCTCCCGGAAGCTCACGTAGATGTCGGGCAGGTAATCGGCCATGTTCGTCCATCCGTCCTAGTCCGCGTCCAAGACGCACCGTTGTCGCGGACGCATCCTGGTGCCACACCCTGGACTTCGCCTGGGGATCCGACGCATCAAGGCTCATCCGCTCGATGAAGCCTACCGCCGGTCATTCGCGTGGTGGTTGGCCAAGGCGCGCAGGATCTGCCCCGGTCGCCCGCCGGGGAGGCATCGTGGACCCGAACGGATTCGCGGTCCGGTAGGCGCAGACGGCACACAGATCACCGGGCCTGCCGTGCCCTGCACCGCAACGGGCACATCGGCGAATGAGCCCTATTCGCAGGTCTATCCGTTCACCGGCCAGGAGCGAAGACCAGAGGTGCTCCCCCGACCGCTCCAGTGAGGACTCGGGACAGACCTGGAGGCACTGCCCGCAGTCGGTGCATTTAGCCGGGTCGAAGGTCAGCTGGAACTGGGCGATCGCCTCCTGGTCGGAGTTCGCCTCGGCCAATACGGTGGGCGTCAGGGTTAACGCGTCAACCGGACACGTGCGCGCGCAGACCCCGGTGCCCGCACACCGGGATGCCGTGAGCCTGGGGATCCCGGTCGGCATGCCGTTCAGCTCGGTCCCCGAGCCGTCTCCACCGGCCAGCTCGCGCAGCGCCGCGACCAGGCGCTCGATCGGGTGCTCGCTCGGCCTGGCCAGGTCAAGGCCGTCGGGGCGCCCGAACAGCGCCCGGCGGGACAACGGTACGCCGCTCTCACCCAGGATCGGCCAGGCGGCACCGTGCTTCCGTTCCCGGGGCAGGACTTTCGCCAAGACGATGGTCTCCAGGCGGCCGAGCGCCGAGAGCAATTCGCGGGCCCGGGCGGCCACCGCTTCGGCTTCGCAGGGGTGAGCGCATCCGTCGAGAGCCACGGTGATGCCGGACGCGCCGCCCGCGACCAGCTCCAGGAGGACCGCCGGGTTCACGTCTGCCATGCAGGTCGCCAGCTGGACGACGGCGTGCTCGGAACCGCGGCGACCGGAGCCACCCGAGCCATCCGGGCGACCGGAGCCATCGGGTTCGACGATCGCGTGCGACCACGCGCCGACGTCGGGGTGCTCGGCGCAGCAGATGACCAGGTGCGGCGCGTCGGTCCCTTGCAGCCAGTGCCGCAGCGGTCGGGTGTCCGCCACGGTGGTCATGACGCCTGGAAGGTCGCCTGCAGCTGGCGGACGGTGCCCCGCGTCAGGTGGCCGAGACCACGGTAGAAGTCGGTCGTGGCATGCTCCACCACCCGGTCGAGGCAGTCGTCGACCCAGCGCAGCAGGTGTTCCTCGAGGAAGTCTCCGATGGAGGCAATCATCGCAGTCTCAGCATCCGCGTCAGAGGCCTCGATCGCGTCAAGCCCGAGCACGCAGAGGTGAGAGATGAAGGATAGCTCGAGGCCGATGTGGTCGTCGGGCTCCTTGCCGACGGAGGGCGCCTCGACGCCGAAGCTGTTGTAGAACGCCCGGACACCCAGGGTCTGTTCCTCGAAGGTGAGGTGCTCGTCGCTGAGATAGACGGACTCGTAGGGGCAGGCGAGGACATGGTCGGGGCCCTCGAACAGGTCACGGTGGTCGACCACCAGGACGTCGAGCGGTGTCGTCGTCCCGGCCCGCAGGGCTTGGAGTCCGCGAACCGTGTCCTCGTCCGCCTCCAGCGGCCAGTCGGCCAGGACGGGACCGTCGCGAAGCGCGGTGATCAGTGACTCGTCAACGGGCTCGAGGAACAACCGGGACAGGAAGGTGCAGGCACCGGCATACGCGTCGAGCACCTCCCCGACCTTGGAAGGCTGCACGTCACAGTCCCACTCGGGCGTAGCTCGCGTAGAAGAGCATGCGGCCGATGATCTCGCCGGCGAAGACGAGGAC
This sequence comes from Dermatophilaceae bacterium, assembly GCA_036565395.1. Taxonomy (GTDB): domain Bacteria; phylum Actinomycetota; class Actinomycetes; order Actinomycetales; family Dermatophilaceae; genus UBA4719. The sequence continues at coordinate 25 of DATCNE010000184.1, read as the reverse complement.
GAACGCGGCGACCGGGGCGAGGGCG
>DATCNE010000183.1:0-15412 GCA_036565395.1 Dermatophilaceae bacterium | reverse complement strand
GACCGGCTCGAGGCTGCCGGTATTGCCAACGCGCGGCTGCGCGACCTCGCCGGGCTCGTCGGTCATGAGCAGCTCGCCGCCCGAAACCGTTGGCGCGAGGTCGAGTCCCCGGTCGGGCCGATCAAGGCGCTGGTCCCGCCCGCCACGCTGGACGGTGACGAGCCCGTGATGGGTCCGATCCCCGCGCCCGGCCAACACACCGAACAGATCCTGGCCGAGCTCGGCCTGACCAGCACGGGGAGGGACTCATGAGCTTCCAGCCCGTCGGCCGGCCGAGCGTCACCGTCGGGCTTGCGCGCTGGGCCGTCGACATACAGCCCACCGCCGAGGACCTCGCACTGGCCGACCGCGCCCTCCTGGACACCGTCGCCGTGGGGCTTGCCGCCCGCAAAGAGCCGATCCTCCAGATCGCCGCGGTCCTGCCCGAAGAGGCGCAGTGGGCGGTGGCCTGCCACATCATCGACTTCGACGACCTGCACCTGCCATCCACGACGCACGTCAGCACGGTGTGCGTCCCGGTGTCGCTGTCGCTGGGCGGTGGGGCACGGAGCTATCTCGCCGGCGCGGGTGTGATGTCCCGGGTGGGTGCCGCACTGGGCTGGCCGCACTACGCCGCCGGGTGGCACGCGACCACATCGGCCGGTGCGATCGGCGCCGCGGCGGGGGCAGCCGTTGCCCTCGGGCTCGATGCCGACGGGGTCGGGCGTGCCATGGCGCTCGCGGTCCCAGCGGCCGGGGGCGTGCAGCGCAGCTTCGGTACCGACGGCAAGTCGTTGCAGGTCGGCTTCGCCGCGCATGCGGGCGTGCGGGCAGCGCGACTGGCAGCCGCCGGCGCAAGCGCGGACCCGTATGCCGTGGACGACTGGATCGCACTGCTGGGCGGGCGCGTCGAGAACGTGGACCTCTCCGGCCCGGCCATTCCCGACGGCCTGGCCATCAAGCTCTACCCCTGCTGCTACGCCCTGCAGCGACCCATCGGCGCCGCGGCTGCCCTCCGCGCCGAAGGCGTCGATGTGTCGTCGATCCGGCGGATCGTGGTGCGCACGCCGAAGGTCACCGTCAAACCACTGATCCACTCCCGGCCGTGCACCGGTCTGGAGGCCAAGTTCAGCCTGGAGTACGCCGTCCTGGCCGCGCTGCTCGACGAGCACATCGGCTTCGACAGCTTCAGCGACGAGCGGGTGGACAGGCAGGACGTCACGCGGCTGATCGAGCTCGTCGAGGTCGACCTGACCGAGGGGGGAAGCCAGCTGCTCTCCGGCGAGGTCGAGGTCGAGGTGCACAGCGGCGGCGGGGTTGGCCCGATCACGGTGAGCAGGAGCACCCTCGCGTACCCGCCCGGCTCACCACAGAACCCGGCCACCGATGAGGACCTGCGACTCAAGGTCGCGGACTGCCTGACCGGCATACCGGTCGAGCCCGACGACATCACCTGGGCATCAGCGGCGGACCTGTTGCGCACCTACCTGACACAGCAAGGAGACTGACCATGGAAGGCCTGCCCGACGAGGAGCGCGAGATAGTCAAGATCGTCCGGGAGTTCGTGAACCGGGATGTGAAACCCGTTGTCAGGGAACTGGATCACACCAACACCTACCCTGAGAAGCTGATCGAGACGATGAAGGAGCTCGGCATCTTCGGGCTCGCCATCCCGGAGCCGTGGGGCGATGCCAAGGTGAGCACCCCGTGCTACGTGCTCGTCACCGAGGAGCTCTCCCGGGGCTGGATGAGCCTGGCCGGGGCGATGGGCGGTCACACCGTGGTCGCCAAGCTCATCCAGGACTATGGGAGGCAGGATCAGAAGGACGGGTACCTGCCCCGGATGGCCACCGGCGAGCTACGGGCCACCATGGCACTGACCGAGCCCGGCGGCGGTTCCGACCTGCAGGCGATGCGGACCACCGCCACGCGCGATGGTGACGACTACGTCATCAACGGCTCCAAGACGTGGATCTCCAACGCCCGCAAGTCCGACCTGATCGCCCTGCTCTGCAAGACCGACCCTGCGGCCCGCCCGAAGCACAAGGGTGTCTCGATCCTGTTGGTGGAGAAGGGTCCTGGGTTCACGCTCTCGCGCGACCTGCCCAAGCTGGGGTACAAGGGTGTGGAGAGCTGCGAGATCGCCTTCGAGCAGATGCGTGTCCCGGTGTCCTCACTGCTCGGCGAGTCCGAAGGCACCGGCTTCGCCCAGATGATGCGCGGGCTCGAGGTCGGCCGGCTGCAGGTGGCGGGTCGCGCCCTCGGAGTGGGGCGCGCCGCGCTCGAGGACTCTCTGCAGTACTCCCAGGATCGGGAGAGCTTCGGGGTGCCGATCTGGAAACACCAGTCGATCGGCAACTACCTGGCCGAAATGGTCACCAAGCTCACCGCCGCCCGGCAGCTGACCCTGTTCGCTGCCCGGAAGTTCGACTCCGGTCAGCGCGCCGACATGGAGGCCGGGATGGCGAAGCTGTTTGCCTCTGAGGTTGCCATGGAGATTGCACTGAACGCCGTGCGCATCCACGGTGGCTACGGCTACTCCACGGAGTTCGACGTCGAGCGCTACTTCCGTGACGCACCGTTGATGATCGTCGGCGAGGGCACCAACGAGATCCAGCGCAACGTCATCGCCCGGCAGCTCATAGAACGTGGATCGGTGGCACCCTGACATGAGCGCAGTGAGCCCGAACACCGAGCGAGTGGTCAGGACGGAGCTGATCATCCCGGAACCGTCGGAGGCCCTGGCGAACATGCTCGGCACCGACATCCCCACCGATGAGCTGCCCCCGCTGTGGCACTGGATCCACCTGTTGGAGAAGCGTCCCCACGCCGACCTCGGCCCTGACGGACACCCAACCTTCGGTATCCCCGCCCCGCCCGGACCTGGCCGGAAGCGGATGTTCGCCGGTGGCCGGGTCCGCACGCATGCGCCGCTGGTCATCGGGAGGCCCGCCACCCGAACCACGTGGGTCGCGGCGACCACGGAGAAACAGGGCAGCACCGGGCCGCTCACGTTCGTCACCGTCCGCAACGAGTACACCCAGGACGGCCGGGTCGCCATCGTCGACGACAACGACATCGTCTACCGCACAACGGGATCCAGCCTCGCCCCACGAGCGGGAACGCTCCGGGACGAGCCGGAGCCGGCGCCCCGCGAGCCCGCTCTGACGCTCACTGCCGACGAGGCGTTGCTGTTTCGGTTCTCTGCCCTGACCTACAACGCTCACCGCATCCACTACGACCACAACTGGGTCCGACAGGAGGGCTACGGCGACCTGGTCGTGCACGGCCCGCTGCAGGCGCTGATGATGGGCGAGCTGGTTCGCCGCCGCGGCGACGGTCTGGTCGGCAAGCAGTTCGACTACCGTCTGGTCTCGCCGATGATCGGCCCGCAGACCTTCACCGTGCTGGCAGGGGAAGCCGGGGTGAACGCGAGCGCGGAGGTCCGTGACGTGCACGGCGCTATCACGGCGGTCAGCACGGTTATCGCCGTCAGCACGGTCAGCCCGACCGATCACTAGCGCCACAGTGAATATTGGATACACTTTGCGGCGACTCCCTGCCCCGTCCCTGGAGGACTGCCATGACACCCGTTCCTGTCGGACCGCTCGAGCTGCTTGACGTCGACCACCTGCTCAGTGACGAGGAGCGAGCGGTGCAGCGGAGCGTCCGGCGCCTGGTCGACGACACCATCCGGCCCAACATCGCGCAGTGGTACGAGGACGGCACGTTCCCCCGGGAGATGGCCTTGACGTTCGGCGAGCTCGGGCTGCTCGGCATGCATCTGGACGGCTATGGCTGTGCCGGCATGAGCGCCGTCGACTATGGGCTGGCGTGCATGGAGCTCGAGGCCGGGGACACCGGCGCCCGCAGCTTCGTCTCGGTCCAGGGTTCACTGGCGATGACGGCTATCCACCGCTGGGGCTCGGAGGAGCAGAAGCAGGAGTGGCTGCCGCGCATGGCCAAAGGTGAGGTCATCGGCTGTTTCGGTCTCACCGAGCCCGACTTCGGGTCCGACCCGGGCGGCATGCGCACCCGTGCCCGCCGTGACGGTCAGGACTGGGTGCTCGATGGCACGAAGATGTGGATCACGAACGGCTCGATCGCCGACGTCGCGGTGGTGTGGGCGCGCACCGACGCCGGCATACAGGGTTTCCTCGTCCCGACCGACACTGCGGGGTTCACGGCCAACAAGATCGCCGGCAAGCTCTCTCTGCGCGCGTCCGTCACCTCCGAGCTCGTGCTCGAGGGCGTGCGACTGCCGGCGAACGCCGTGCTGCCCGGCGTCCAGTCCCTGCGCGGGCCGTTGTCCTGCCTCGACGAAGCGCGCTTCGGTATCGTCTTCGGCGCCCTGGGCGCTGCCCGTGACTGTCTGGAGGTCGCCCTGGACTACTCCCGAAGCCGTGAGGTGTTCAACCGGCCGATCGGCGGCTACCAGCTGACCCAACAGAAGCTGGCCGACATGACTCTGGAGCTCCAGAAGGGCTTCCTGCTCGCTCTGCACCTCGGGCGGCTCAAGGATGCCGGCAAGCTCGAGCCGCGCCAGATCAGCCTCGGCAAGCTCAACAACGCCCGCGAGTCGATCGCCATCGCGCGCGAGTGCCGCACCATCCTTGGGGCCAACGGCATCACGTTGGAGTACTCCGTGCTGCGACACGCCAACAACCTGGAGTCGGTGCTGACCTACGAGGGAACCTCCGAGATGCACACGCTCGTCATCGGCCAGGCCCTGACCGGGTTGAGCGCCTTCAGCTGAGCTTCGTAGGTTTGCCCTCTCCTGCCTGCTCCAGCACCGGGCGGAGGGCTTCGATGGCGTGCTCGCGGTGCTCGGTGAGGACCGTCAGTGCGGTCGCGGAGTCGCCGGCCTTGACGGCTGCGACCAACGCCTGGTGCTCGGAGTCGACCATCTCGCGATTGTGTGCCTCGTTGTAGTAGACGGAGCGATACACCTCGGTGGCATCCCACAACAGGCGGATCAGCCACACCAGCCGGGGAAGAGCGCATGCGTCGAGGATCGCGAAGTGCAGGCGCCGGTTCGCCGACGTCATGGCGACCACGTCCGCGACATCGGCTGCAGCCTGCACGTCGCGCTCAGCCTCGTCGAGCCGGTGGATGTCTTCGGCGGTCATCTGGGGCACGGCGATGCTGACGGCCTCGGCCTCGAGGATCTCCCGGATCCGGTACACCTCTATCAGGTCCGAAAGAGACAGCTCGGTGACGAAGTAGCCGCGGTGGGCAGCGTAGGTGACCTGGCCCTCGCCCTCAAGGATCTTCAGTGCCTCGCGCAACGGGACCCGGCTGACGCCGAGCTGGGCGGACAGGGCGTCCTGGATGATCTTCTGCCCGGGGCGCAACCGTCCGGTGGTGATGAACCGCCTCAGCTCAACGAGGACAGCTTCCTGGGCCGTCGGCGGCCGCCGGAACGCTTCGCTCATCGGACCCCCAGGTCACTCATGGCGCTCTCTTCCGTGTCGAGCCAGGCGAGGATCTCCTTCTCGTCCTCCCCAAGCGCCGGTGGGCGATGCCGATAGCTGACGGCGGTCGCCGACAACCGCAACGGGTTGGCGATCTGGGCTGACCCGAAGACGTCGACGATCGGCTCAAGCCCCAGCGACTCGGCAAAGTGCATGCCCTGCGCGACGTCGTTGATCGGCCCGCAAGGGACCCCTGCGGCGGTCAGCGTCGCAAACCACTCGTCGGCGCCGCGGGTGTGCAAAGCCGTTGCGAGAGTAGGGGTCAGCAGCTCTCGGTTGGCCACCCTGGCGGCGTTGGCCGAGAACCGCGGGTCGTCCTTCAGGTGGGGCAGTCCGAGGCAGTCGCACAGCGCCTGGAACTGCCGGTCGTTGCCGGCGGCGATGATCAGCAACCGGTCGGCGGTGGGGAACGGCTCATACGGACAGATGCTCGGGTGCTTGATGCCCATCCCGTGCGCCACGTCTCCGCTGAGGGCGTAGGCGCCGCCGAAGTTGACCAGTCCCGAGAGCATCGAGGACATGAGGTTGAGCTCCACCCGCTGGCCCTCGCCGGTGCGCTCCCGGTGGCGCAGCGCGGCCAGGATGCCGATGGCTGCGTGCAGGCCGGTCAGCACGTCGGCTGTCGCGATCCCGGTCTTGGACGGGGTGTCGGCGTCCGGCCCAGTGAGGCTCATCAGCCCCGAGACCGCCTGCACCACCAGGTCGTAGCCGGGCAGTTCGGCCCCACCCTCGGTGCCGAACCCGGTGATCGAGCAGTACACGATCCCGGGGCTGAGGCGCCGAACCGACTCGTAGTCGAAGCCGAGGCGGGCCATGCTGGCACCGCGGAAGTTCTCGATCATCACGTCGGCACGCCGGACGAGCGCCATGCCGCGGCGGCGTCCCTCGGGGCTGCGCAGGTCGAGGGCGATGCTGCGTTTGTTGCGGTTGATCGACGTGTAGTAGGTGCTGTCGCCCTCGGGGGTCCACGGCGGGCCCCAGTGCCGGGTGTCGTCGCCGCTCGGGGACTCGACCTTGATGACCGTGGCCCCGAGGTCGCCGAGCAGCATCGTGGCATATGGACCGGCCAGCACGCGGCTGAAGTCCGCGACGACGACGCCGTCCAGGGGTCCTGTGATACTCATGCGTCGTACCATAACGAATACTGGATCCAATTTCTCCCTTGGTGGAGACCCGAACGGCATCCCAACGACGTCCCGGCGTCCGCGGCGAGGAGGCCCTCCATCGACGTGCCATCCCCAAAGAGATCCCCCACGCACCTGCGCAGCGGGACGCCGGAGTACCGCCTGACGAGCCTGGTGCTGTTCCTGGCCGGGTTCATGACGTTCGCGATGCTGTATGTCGTCCAAGGGATCATGCCCGACGTCAGCCGCGACTTCTCGGTGTCGCCGGCGGCTGCCAGCCTCACGCTGTCACTGACCACTCTGCCGCTTGCCATCGCCATCCTCGTCGCGGCCTCTTGGTCCGATGGGCAGGGGCGCAGACGGCTGCTGGTCGCCGCGGTGCTGTCCGCCGCGGCCCTCACGCTCGCGTCATCGATGGCTCCCAGCTTCGAGGCGTTGCTCGCGCTGCGGGTGCTCACCGGGCTCGTCCTGGCCGGTCTTCCAGCGGTGGCGATGGCCTATGTCGCGGAGGAGTTCCATCCCTCCGGGATGGGAGGTGTCATGGGCCTCTACATCAGCGGGACCGGCTTGGGCGGGATGAGCGGCCGGCTGGCCGGCGGCCTCCTGGCCAGCGCCTCCAGCTGGCGCCTCGCCATGGCCGTGGTGGGCGGGGTGTGCCTTGCGGGTGGCCTGTGGGTGGCCCTTCGGCTACCGTCTTCTCGCAACTTCGTCGCCACCCCCGGCAACATGCGCCAGCGGATGGCGGGCTTGCGCGGGCCCATGCGGGACCCGGTCATCATCCGTCTCGCGCTGTGTGGGTTCGTCCTCATGGGCAGTCTGGTCTCGTTCTTCAACTACCTCCAGTACCGCCTGGCCGACCCGCCGTTCGACCTGGCCCCAGCGCTGGTTGCCCTCGTCTTCCTGCTCTACCTTTTCGGCACGGTCAGTGCCAACTGGATGGGGCGCCTGACCGACCGCCGCAGCCGGCGCATCGTGCTGCTGCTCTGTATGGCGATCATGGCGGCGGGTGCGCTGGTCAGCCTCTCCGACCTGCTGCCCGTCGTGCTGGCTGGCGCCGCGGCCATGGTGTTCGGGTTCTTCGGCGCGCACTCGGTGACCAGCGGCTGGGTCAACATCTGGGCCACCCAGCGGCGCGCCCAGTCCTCCGCGCTGTACCTCTTCGGCTACCACATGGGCTCGAGCGTCGCCGGCTTCGTCGGGGGGCTGTTCTACGCCGGCTTCGGTTGGCCCGGCGAGGTCGGCACCGTGCTGGTCCTGCTGGCGGTGGGCCTGCTCGTTGCCCTTTCGCTACCCAACGGTCGGGGTCATGCGCCGTTCGCGGTGCCGGCCTGACCGTCCGGACGCCCGAAATGCCGCTTCTGGGATCCAATATCCAAAATACTTGATTTGTGACGCCCATCACTGTAGACAGTCGGCAAACGCAACCGCCCTACAGAGAGGCAAATGTCGTGAGGTCGAGAACAGTGGCGATGACTGTTGCCGTCACCGCAAGCAGTCTGGTGATGGCCGGATGTGGCTCCAAGCAAGAGGCGACCACCGCGGGCGCGGCGCAGTCAGGGAAGTTGTCGATCGGCGCGTCCCTCACGCTGACCGGCAAGCTCGCCCGAGAGGGCCTGCTCACCAAGGAGGGCTACCAGCTCTGCCAGGAGAAGGTCAACGCCAAGGGTGGCGTCGACATCGGCGGCAAGAAGGCCAAGCTCGATATCCAGTACCAGGACGACACGTCCAAGCCCGACGTCGCGGCTCAGCTGGTTGACCAGTTCAACGACAAGGGCATCAAGCTGATCCTCAGCTCGTATGGCTCGGCCAACACCGAGGCCCAGGCAGCGGTCATCGAGCGCAACGGCCAGGTCATGGCCGACTCCGCGGGCGCCGACAACAAGATCTTCAGCAAGGGTTACAAGCGCACCTTCGCCGTCCTGTCGCCGGCGACGGAGTACGCCTCCTCGATAGTCAAGGCCCTCGCGGAGCTCGCCACGCCAAAGCCCAAGACCGTCGTGTTCCTCTCCGCCGACGACGGTTTCTCCAAGACCGTCACCGAGGGCGGCATGAAGACGGCCAAGGAGCTCGGCTTCACCGTTCTGGACCCGCAGTACTTCCCGAACGGCGCCACGGACGTCAGCTCGGCCCTGACCAAGGTCAAGGGCCAGAAACCTGACGTCATCATCGGCTCGGTCCACCTCGTGGAGGGCGTGGCCATCGTCAAGCAGGCCAAGGAGCTCGGAGTGACGCCGGTTGGCTTCGGTGAGAGCGTGGCGCCTCCGACGCCGGACTTCGCGAAGACCCTCGGGCCCCTGGCCGAGAACGTCCTTGGGTCCAGCCAGTGGACCGAGGCGACGACAGGCGAGGACAAGTACTTCGGGACCGCCAAGGACTACGCCAAGGACATCCAGGCCAAGTTCGGCCACGCGCCGGAGTACCACAACGCCGAGGCCACTGCCGCCTGCCTGGCTTTCGTCCTGGCTGTCGAGAAGGCGGGCTCCTCTGACGTGAACAAGGTCCGCGATGCCCTTGCGGGCCTGGACGCCGCCTCGTTCTTCGGCAAGATCAAGTTCGACCCCACAGGAGCGAACATCTACAAGCCGATGTCGGTCATCCAGATCCAGAACGGCAAGGCCGTGACCGTGTGGCCGAAAGAGTCCGCTGAGGCCAAGATGATCTGGCCCGGTAACAAGTAGTGACCGGATTCCTCCAGGCCACGGTCTACGGACTTCTGCAGGGAGGGCTCCTGGCGCTCGTCGCCGTGGGGTTCTCCCTGGTCTGGGGTGTGATGAACGTCGTCAACCTGGCCCACGGCTCCTTCGTCATCTTCGGGGCCTACGTGGGCTGGGAGATGCACCAGTGGTTCGGGCTGGACCCGTTCCTGGGCATGTTCGTCTCCGCGGCGGTGCTGTTTGTCCTCGGGTATGTCATCCAGCGCTTCCTGATCAACCTCGTGGTCAACGGGCCGATCTTCATCACGCTGCTGCTGACGTTTGGCCTTGAGCTGCTGATCGTTCAGGGTATGAACCTCGTGTTCTCCGCCGACTACCGCAGCATCACGACCTCCTACGCCAGCGAGAGCCTCGAGCTCGGCGGCGTCCGGGTGCCGGTGGGCCGGCTGCTCGCCTTCGGGCTGGCGGTCGCGATCACGGTCCTGCTGGTCGCCGTCGTGAACCGCACCCGCACCGGCATGTCGATCATGGCGACGGGCATGGACCGCGGGGCGGCGCGCCTGATGGGCATCCGGGCCCGCCACGTCTACGCCCTCACCTTCGGGATCGCCGCAGGGCTGGCCGGCATGGCAGGGGCGATGATCGGAACCGTCGGGACCTTCAGCCCCTCAGCAGCCGGCGCGTTCACCCTCATGTCGTTCGTCGTGGCGGTACTCGGTGGACTGGGCAACATGTACGGCGCTCTCATCGGCGGCCTGGTCATCGGCCTCGTCCAGGCATGGGGAGGGCAGTACCTGCCCGGCACCTGGGTCAACGCGCTGGCCTTCCTCGTGCTCATCGTCGTGCTCATCGTCCGGCCCACCGGGCTGGCCGGCAAAGCCTTCTACGCCGCCCGCCTGGAGGTCTGATGTCGACGTCCACCCAGACACCCCCGTCCACAAACGTGCCCCGGCAGGGCGTCAGCGGGGCGCTGCGCAGCGCCCAGGCAAGGCGCCTGTTCCCTTGGGTGCTGGGGCTGGTGGGGCTGCTAGCCGCCCTGGGGCTGCAGAGCCAGCTCTTCTTGGGCCAGCAGCGGACCGTCGCGGCCATCTTCATGTTCGTGGCGCTGGCCCAGGCGTGGAACCTCATCGGCGGTTTCGCCGGCTACGCCTGCTTCGGTCAGGTGGCCTTCTTCGGGGTGGGCGGCTACTTCACCGCCGTAGCCATCGGCCACTGGCACCTCAGCTTCTGGGTGGCGCTGCTGCTCAGCGGGGTCGTGGCGGCGCTGTTCGCGACCCTCATCGGCATACCGCTGCTGCGACTCAAGGGACACTACTTCGCCGTCGCCACACTGGGCGTGGCAGAGGGCATGCGTGAGGTCGTGACCAACCTGCCGGACCTGACCGGTGGTGGCGCCGGCATCACTATCCCGACCGTTGGTGTGGACGCCACGACGGCATACCTCGGCAACGACGGGTTCTACCTGCTCTTCCTCGCCCTGGCCGCACTCTCGGTGCTCGTCGGGGGCCTGGTGGCCCGCAACAAGTTCGGCTACGCCCTGCGCGCCATCCACCAGGACGAGGACGCCGCCGCGGCGATGGGGATCAACACCACCCGGATGAAGGTGCTGACCTTCGCCCTGTCGGGGTTCATCACCGGGCTGGTCGGCGCCGCCTACGCGTTCCAGCAGGTGACCATCTTTCCCGAGCGGCTCTTCGACGTGAACATCACCGTGTTGATGATCATCATGGTGATCATCGGTGGCACCGGCACCGTCCTCGGCCCGTTGCTCGGTGCGGTGGCGCTGCAGTTCCTCTCAGAGTTCCTGCGCGAGCAGTTCACCACCCTGCACACCTTCATCCTCGGCGCGATCATCATCGTCGCCGTCATCCTGCTCCCCCAGGGCGCGGTCAACTACGTGCGCGAGGCGCGTCGCACAAAGGAGTTCTCGTTGCTGGCCAACGTCAGGAAGTACCGGCTGTGAGCGCGGTGCCCGTCCTGGAGACCCGGGGCCTGGGTCGACGCTTCGGCGGCCTCCAGGCGGTCTCGGACGTCTCGTTCAGCGTCCCCGAGGGGCAGGTGCTCGGGGTCATCGGCCCCAACGGCGCCGGCAAGAGCACCTTCATCAACCTCGTGACCGGGCACATCAAACCCAGCGAAGGTCGGGTCCTGATCGACGGCGTGGATCTGACCGGCGCCCGTCCCTGGGTCATCGCCCAAGCCCGGGTGGCTCGCACGTTCCAGATCGTCAAGCCGTTCCGCGGCATGTCCGTCCGGGAGAACGTCGCCATCGGTATCCTCTATCGACCGCAGGGCACCAACGTCATGTCACGCGCCCTCCAGGCCGCCGACGAGGTGCTCGAGGAGGTCGGCATGGCCGGCTTGGGCGACCGGCCACCCGGTGAGCTGTCCGTCGCCGACGCGCGACGGCTGGAGTTCGCCAAGGCGCTCGCACTGCAGCCACGGCTGCTCCTGCTCGACGAGGTGATGGCGGGACTGCGGCATACCGAGATCGAACCGAGCCTGGAGCTCATCCGCCGTCTCAAGGCCCGCGGCATCACGATCATCGTGGTGGAGCACGTCATGAAGGCGATCCTGGCGGTGAGCGACCAGGTTCTCGTCCTGCACCAGGGGAAGATCCTGACCTCCGGTGACCCCCAAGACGTTATGCGTGACCCTCGCGTGATCGAGGCCTACCTCGGCCATCGCTATGCCAAACGTCGTGAAGGGGACTCCTGATGTTCGAGGCCAAGGCACTGAGCGCCGGCTACGGACGTGCCCAGGTGCTCTGGGACGTGGACCTGACCGTCGGCGAGAACGAGATCGTCGCGCTGATCGGTCCCAACGGCGCCGGCAAGACGACTCTTCTGCGTGCCCTGACCGGCATGGTGGAGGTCCGCTCGGGCACGGTGGCATTCCGTGGCGAGTCCGTGCAGGGACGCTCGATCGAGCAGATTGCCGGCATGGGGATCTCCCACGTCCCCGAAGGTCGGCGCCTGTTCTCCGGGCTGACCGTGCGGGACAACCTGCGCCTGGGCGGCTGGCGCACCCGCAACACGAACATCGACCGGGTCGTAGAGCTCTTTCCCCGGATCGGCGAGCGGCTCAACCAGATCACGGGCAGCATGTCCGGTGGTGAGCAACAGATGTGCGCGATCGCGCGCGGGCTGATGAGTGAGCCTCACCTGATGATGATTGACGAGCTCTCACTCGGCCTGGCGCCGGTGGTCGTCGACGAGATCATCACACGCCTGCCGGCGATCGCCTCGTCCGGCACGTCGATCCTGCTGGTCGAGCAGGACGTCGACGCCGCGCTGACGATCGCCGAACGGGCCTACGTCCTGGAGACCGGCCACATCGTCCTGTCCGGCAAGGCCTCCGACCTGCTGGCTGACCCGCGGGTCCAGGAGAGCTACCTCGGCGTCGGCTGAGGTCCTGACGCCGGCCAGCTCGCCTTCGTGACCGAGCGCTTTCAGTCCAGGTCGAGACTGTCGATGATGTGGTCGGCGATCGCGAGGGACGAGGTCGCTGCCGGTGACGGGGCGTTGCGGACGTTGACCACGCGGCCGTTGCGGGTGATCCGGAAGTCGTCAACCAGCCGGCCTTGGGCGTCGACCGCCTGCGCCCGCACTCTCGCGGGCGCCGGGACGACGTCTGCAAGTTCGAGCTCAGGCACGTAGCGTCGGGCCAGGGCGACGAACCGTCTGCGGTTCAGCGATGACGCCAGCTCGGCGACCCCGGTGCGCCAGTGCTGGCGGGCCAGGGGGGCGAAGCCGGGCCAGCGCAGCGTCTCGGCCAGGTCGGCCCAGCTGACATCGCGCCGCCGGTATCCCTCACGCGAGGTACTCACCGCGGAACGGGACGATAGCCGGGTCCGCGGGGTCACCCACGTCGAGGGCCAGCTGGTGGGAGATCGCAGTGAAGTCGACGATCGCGGTGTGCGCCGCGGGAACCTGCTGCTGCACGAGCTCGGGCACGTCGTGGGCCTGGGCCATGTGAGCAACGCGCGTGTGTTGATGAACCCCACCCTGTCCTCGTACCCCCCAATGGGTACGCCGCCGGTGACGCCGCTGGGCTGGCTCTGGTCGGCCGAAGGGCCGGCTGTATCCCCGGCTGGTAACACTCTCGGGGTGGCCTGCGGGCACCATCATGGGCATGGACGCACCGACATACCACGCGGTCATTCGGCGCTGCCCGGATCCATTCCGTGTATGATCACAGTCTGATGTTCTGAGGCGCGATATCAGATCACACCCTGACATCATGGGACATCATGACAGGTTGTGATGTGATGCCAACGCGGGAAGCTGCACGCCGATCCCGGCGTCGACTCGACGAACGGCTGGCCGCGCTGCAGCCAGCCGGCCAGTACGCCACACCTCGCTCCGGGTGGGTTCGGGCTATCCGCGAGGCCTTGGGTATGTCCCTGAACGACCTCGGGGTGCGGATGGGCGTGTCCGCGCAGACCGTGCAGAGTCTGGAGCAGAGCGAGCAGGCCGACCGGGCGCAGCTGGCCACGCTGCGCCGAGCGGCTGCTGCGATGGACTGCAGCCTGGTCTACGCGTTCGTCCCGAACTCCTCACTGCAGCAGACCGTGCAGACCCAGGCGGCGCTCATCATCGACATACAGGCTGGGTCGGCGATGCACACAATGGCGCTCGAGGACCAAGCCGCCGAGCTACCGGCCTCCGCTCGGCGGGCCATGGTCGACAGGCTCGTCGAAGGCGGCCGACTCTGGAGCCGGTCGTGACGCCACGGCGGGAGCGGCCCCCGGACCCGGTCGGCGCCACACCGCTCACCGACGAGGACCTTGAGGGTCTTATCCCGACGGACGTAGCGACGCGCGGCGACCTGGACCGCGCCGAGCTGGAGAACATCGTCGAGGCGCGCACGTGGGCCGCCGGGCGGACCTGGAAGCCCGACACCGTCCTCGACAGTCACACGCTGGCTGACCTGCACCACCGGATGTTCGGGCAGGTGTGGCGTTGGGCAGGCAAGTGGCGGAGCCGGGAGACCAGCATCGGGATCGCCCCCGAGCGCATCCAGACCGAGCTGCGGATGCTCGTCGACGACGCGCTGGCCTGGACCGAGTTCACTACGTACACGGCCGATGAGATCGCCGTCCGCTTCCACCACCGGCTGGTCTTCATCCACCCCTTCCCGAACGGCAACGGTCGGCACGCCCGGCTGGCGGCGGACGTGCTCATGCGGTCGCTGGGGCAGCCGGTCTTCACCTGGAGCCAGCGGCCCGGCGTGCTCCCTGACCGGAAGCGCTACCGCGAGGCGCTTCAGGCAATGGACCGCGACCGGGAGGACGTGACCAGACTGCTCAAGTTCGCCCGCGGCTGAGCCCCAACTCCCGCGTGTCCACCTGCTGCTTGCCAGGAACAACCAACCGCGCCTGTGACATCGGACACACTCGCGTTTTCCCACCAACACCAACACCTGCCCATGTGGGAGCGAGCTACGCGGAGGTTTTGGACGAGTCAACGCGCCCTCTTCCGCCGACGGGTGGGAAGGTACAGGCTGTGCTGGAAGGGACCCTTGAGAGGAGTTGCCATGCGCGCAGCAGTGGGTGACCGGCTGCACGTGCACGGCCGGGTTGTCGGTACGCCCGACCAGACGTCCGAGATCATCGAGATTCGGGGACGGGACGGGGCGCCACCGTACCTCGTCCGCCACGACGACGGACATGAGGCGCTCGTGTTTCCTGGGACGGACGCGTCCGTGGAGCACCCGCAGAGCCGCGAGGGCACCTGAAGTCGATCGGCTCGGCCTGTTCGAGCCCATCCCCTGGGTCGTCGCCGCACCGGCTGACCAACCTGCTGCCCGGCCAAGTGCGATGAGCCGGCACAGCCGCACTGTGGCTTGGCCGAGATGAACAATTCCATCCGCAATCTGAACGGAGCGTCCCATGATCCCTCTGATCATTGTCCTGTTCGTCGTCCTGCTGGTGCTTTCAATGGCGGTGAAGATCGTCAAGCAGTACGAGCAGGGCGTCCTGTTCCGGCTGGGCAAGGTGCTCGGCTTGCGCCAGCCCGGGTTGCGGTTGATCATCCCGTTCGTCGACGTCCTGCATCGGGTGACGCTGCGGATCATCACGATGCCGATCCAGTCCCAGGGCATCATCACCCGCGACAACGTCAGCGTCGATGTATCCGCGGTCGCCTACTTCCGCGTCGTCGACGCGGTGAAGTCGGTC
>DATCNE010000182.1:0-3011 GCA_036565395.1 Dermatophilaceae bacterium | reverse complement strand
ACCGCGGATCGCGCGTTTGGGGCCTCAAATCGGGCCGGAACGCGCGATCCGCGGTGTTCGGTCGACTCAGAGGCGGTCCAACGCGGCCCGAAAACCGCTGTTGGGACGGGCGTTGGGGAGGACGTCCACGATGTCGGCGAGCGCTTCGGTGGGTGTGCGGCCGGTGAGCCGCGCGCCATACAGTGCGGCTACGGCAGGGGTCCGGGACTGCGCCTGGACGCAGTGCAGCAGGACCGTCCTACCCTCGGCCCGCAGCGCTTCGACGGCCGCGACGGCGTCGGTCAGGACGAAGTCGAGGTTCGGGTTCTTGTCCGGCTCGGACTCGTCGAGCAGCCAAACCTCAACGTGGTCGCGAGGAGCCACACCCTGGGCCGGGACCTCCGTGGATCCCAGTCGGCAGAGCGACACCACCGCGTCCACCCCTGCAGGCAGCTTCGCCAGGGCGTCGACGCCGCCGATCCACACGTGGTCGTCGTCGGGATGCTGGGCCAACGCGCCGGACCCCTTGTATTTCGAGTAGTCCAGCTTGGCAACCGCTGGCCAGCTCGCAGACGAGGACTCGCCACCCCGAGCGGTCATCACTCCGAGGTGAACCAGGTCGCGGGCCCGCAACCCGGGCCAGCCGTGCAGCTCGCGGCGCCATTGCGCAGGAACTGCTGACGCGCCATACAGACCGCCAACCAGTGAACCAGCAATGGCCGCAACGGTATCCGTATCCCGGCCACCGCGCACCGCAGCCTCGAGAGCTAGCCGGAAGTGTGCCGGCCCCGTTACCTCCGCCGTGGTCATGATGGCGGACCATGCACCCTGCAGAGCGTGCACGACCCAACCGTTGTTCTCGAAGTCGGCCGGCTGACCAGCCTCGGCCTCATCCAGTCGAGCGGCCCAAACACGGGCGCGTTCCTCGGACAGGTGCGCCAGACCGCTACGAACATCGAGGGTCCCGTGCAGGACCGCGTGCCGGATCGCCAGGCACCACAGCGTGCAGGCCTCGCCGGCCTCGGGGTCGTGGTGGGTCATGGCGCTGATGTCCTGTGCCACACGACCCAGGGCGTCCGGGTCGTGGAGATAGGCAAGGGCGACGGGCGCGGTCCGCATCAGGGATCCGTTGCCGCCAGAACGGCCCTTCCGGGCATCGTGCTCGGCGGAGGCCGATGCCAGGTCGTCCGCCGTCGGCTCGGTCTCACCGCGTGTGCGAGCGGCGCGAGTGGCGGCGGACAGCACGGACCTGGTCTGGTTGCCGACGTCCTTGGCCGTAGCGCCCCAGCCTGCCCAGCGGGCAGCGACCCGGTCACGCGCCTCGTCGGTCCGCAGGTCACCACGCTTCTCGGCGGCCTCGGCGATGGCGATGGCCATCGAGGTGTCGTCGGTCCACTCCCCCGCCTCCCAGTCGAAGTGCCCGCCGCCAGTCATGGCGACCGTGACCTCGGCACCCAATGGCGGGCCGAACTCGTACGGGGCGCCCAGGGCGTCACCGCAGGCCATGCCGAGCAGGACGCCGGCAGCGCGGTCGACCTGCGCGGAACTGAGTCGAGTTGTCATGCGACCTCCATGAGGTGGTGGCGACGGTTGAACACGGTGGCGTGCAACAGCTGATCATTCCAGCCGAGTCCACGAATCTCGTGGTACTTCGACCGAGAAGCCAGCGCGTGCCCGGCACCTGCGTCGGTTCCCAGTTCATCGCCGATCGGCGCATCGGCCAGGAGCCCAGCGAAGCGGCGAGCCCGACGACCTGGCGTCGGCTCCGGGTCCAGCAGAGCCGCGTCGATCGCGGCGGCCTCGAGCAGGCCGGGCAGGTGACGACGAAGACCTGTCGGCGACGCGAACAGCTCCAGGAATGCGGGCTGGCCGCCGAGGCCGATGAGCACGCCCCGCTGACCAGGGAGCGCCCGGATGTTCTTGATGCGGGCCGCCAGCTCGGCTGCCACAGCCACCTCGCCCGACTCGACCTCATCCTCGAGGCCGTCAGCTCTGACCTCGGGCTCGGCACGACGGTTGAGGTGGTCGACGTAAGACGCGGTGGGAGAAGCGCCAAATGCGTTGTCGTACCTGGAGACCCGGTCCCACACCGAGTTCTGACGGTCGTCATCATCGGCGATGGTCTGCGCGGACCGGACCATCATCGAGGCGCGGCGCGACCGTCGCACCTGAGCCGTCGCGCCGTGCCAGCGACCGTGCTCCACGCAGGACACGCTGGCCACCAGCTGCTGGCCGGGCACCAGCAGGATGTCGTGGTTGAGGGCCCGGTGCTGCCACCCACCCTCGAACAGCTCACCGGCGACCAGCAGGGCGGTCTTGGCCCCCTCGTTCTTGAGCACCAGCTCACCGACCACCGGGCTTCCCTCACGCTCGGCGACCCGCACCCGAGCCGCTCGGCCCGTCGCCAGACCCGACACGATCGGCGCGTCGGTCCAGATCGGGAACACGCTCAAACCACCCAGGTGCGTGCCCTGCCCCAGGTGCAGGGTCGGCATCATCAAAAGGTTCACTGCCATCACTACCTCTCGCTTCGTTAGATCATTTCTGCTCGAACTCGGACGATAGGGGTAGCCTCTGACAGTGCCCCGCAAACAGCCCCCGGCCAGCTCCGCGAAGCCGTATCGAGACTCCAGCGGAGCGACCCTGGCCGACTACCCGCAGCCGTCCGTGGCCGTGGATACCGCCGTGCTGACCCTCGCCCCTCGAGCCCACCCGGCCCGCGGCGCTCCCCCACACCGGTTGTCCGTGCTCCTGGTTCGACGGCCCGAGGGCGTCGACGGACCCCAGTGGGCGCTGCCGGGCACCTTCCTGCATCAGGGCGAACGGCTCGCCGACGCCGTCACCCGCTCGCTGACCGAGAAGGCCGGCATAACCGGCGGGAACCCAGCCCAGCTCGCCGTCTTCGACAAACCTGACCGCGACCAACGCGGATGGGTGCTGTCCGTGGCCCACCTGGCCGTCATCCCGTATGCCGCACTGGCCGACGCGCTGCTCGCCCACCCTGACCGGGTTCGGCTGTCCCCCGTCTCCCG
>DATCNE010000181.1:0-1605 GCA_036565395.1 Dermatophilaceae bacterium | reverse complement strand
TCGCTACACCTGCCCAGCGGCTGGCCCTGGGAAAACGCGTGGACCACCCTGTTCACCGGCCTGTGCGCACCACCACCAGCAGCCGCGACGACCTGACCGCCCCGCCCCACAAGGCCCGAACAAGAACCAGTGGAACACCACCGACAGAGAGGTCGCAGGCTCAGTCATGCCCAGCCACAGAATCAACCGCTCAAGCCTGACGTGCCGACGCCACCAAGACCATCGGTGGATCGAGGCTTAGGTACGGGGCACACCGCCATCCCAGTAGGTGTAGATCCTGAGCAGTAGGAGTCCGCCAAGGACGTTGTAAAGCGTGGCGGACCAGATGTCGAGCAAATAGGCCGCCGCGACCGCCCAAGCGAGGTACTGGACTCCGAAGGCCGGAGAGAGGACGAGGAACGCGACCAGGCTCACTGCCATCGACTCCATGGCGAGCCGGCGCCAGCGCCAGGTCAGGGCTGCGGGGATAAGAGCACACAGCAGCACCACGAGGAACCTGCCGGGGCCGATCATGAATTGTGACGCCCCCGACCAGCCCAGGCCGTCGGCGAATCGGACGAGCCCCCACGGGCGGTCGTCGACCCCCGCGTATCCGAGAACATTCCGCTTCAGCCCATCCCATTGCGTGAGGACCGCCGGGCCCCAGGTGACCGCGAACGTCACCCCAAAACCTGTAGCCCCACGAACCCGTCGAGCGCGGTCGTGCCTGAAAAGATAGACCGCGATGGTTGGAAGGACGACGATCGGCACCAGTTTGATCCCGATCGCAAGACCCAGGGCGACACCACCCAGGACCGCCATCCGCTTGTCGATGATCAGGAAACTGCCCAGCAGCACCAACATCACGAACAACGGATCGGTGTTGCCGTGATAACCGGAGATCAGGAACAGCACCGGGCTGGCCCCAACGGCAACGCCGGAGATCGTCGATCGCAGCAGCGACCCACGTCGGCGAAGGATCTCGAAAACGAGCAGGCCAGAGATCACGTCCGCGCCACTGGACACGGCTCGGATCGTCACCCTCAAGGGCACCCCCCACTCAGAGAGCCTGTTGACCACCTCAAGGAAGTAGCCCACCAACGGCGGATAGTTAAGGGTGTGATTGAGCGCGTAGATCCCCACGGGACCTCGCCGACTCACCCCTTCGGCGAAGCCAGTCCAGGTGGTGATGTCCTGAGTGCCGTAAGTCCCCATCGAGATCAGCAGCTTCGCAAGGAACACGGCAAGCCCAAATAACAGGACAACAATTCGCGCCCGCTCGCTATTCAAGAACGTCCAGAAGGGCGCGCGAGTCAGGTCACCGAGACGCCGTTCGGTACCAAGCCTGCCACGCGTCTCAAGGCCGTCTTTCAAGGTCATTGGGTCCCTTCCCCTCGGCAATCTAGCGCCCCTGAGCTGTCCGGGAACAACGGTTACGACAGATAAGCCGACCCGCGGGAACGCCTCACCTGTCCGTCGGAGTGTTCACCCTGCCATCGTTCGCCCAGACCGGGACGTAGCCCTCACGTGAAAGTCGGCGATCCGCCGCGAGCAAGACCAAGAACACCAATCCGACAAACACGTACGACACGCACGCGGCAGCCTGCCACCAGTTGTGGCTGAGCT
>DATCNE010000180.1:0-15876 GCA_036565395.1 Dermatophilaceae bacterium | reverse complement strand
GGACTCATAAGCCTCGGACTGGGCGTTGGTGCGAAACAGAACGGCGATCTGACTCGCCGGGGTGCCTCGGGTGACCAGGTCCTTGATCGCCTTGGCCACACCGGTCGCCTCGGCGGTGTCGTCGCTGTATGCCGTGAGGCTGGGGGTGGGGCCGTCCTGCCCCTGCGCGCGAAGCTGGAGCACCTCGGCTCCGGGAGTGCCGGCCTGCCCGTGACCGGCACGCACCAGGAGGTTGGCCAGGGAGACGATCTGCGGGGTCGACCGGTAGTTGCGCACCAGCTGGATCACCTGCGTTGTGGGGTAGCGGCGCGGGAACTCCAGCAGATGCCTGGGCGACGCGCCGGTAAAGGAGTAGATCGTCTGGGCCGCGTCACCAACCACACACACGTCGTCGCGCTCCCCAACCCACAGGTCGAGCAGCCGTTGCTGGAGAGCGTTGACGTCCTGGTACTCATCGACCACGAAGTGGCGGTACTGCGATCGCACGGCCCGGGTGATGTCCTCGCGCTCCGCGAGAATACCCACGGTCAGCAGTAGCACGTCCTCGAAGTCAATGACGCCTCGCTCAGCCTTGACCTCCTCGTAGGTCTGCAGCACCCGGGCCATCGCCGTGGCATCCAGGCCGGCGGGGTCGCGGCCGGCACGACGAGCGGCGACGGCATACGTCTCGGGCGTGAGCATGCTGACCTTGGCCCACTCGACCTCGGCGGCCAGGTCGCGCACCGCCACGCGGTCGAGCTGCAGCCGCAGGCGTGAGCCCGCCTCGGCGACCACGGATGCCTTGTGTGGCAACACTTCTGGGGCGCCTCCACCGATCGCCTGGGGCCAGAAGTAGTGAAGCTGCCGAAGTGCCGCGGAGTGGAAGGTGCGGGCCTGAACGCCCGGGACACCGAGCTCGCGCAGTCGAGTGCGCATCTCGCCTGCGGCCCGGGCCGTGAACGTGACCGCCAGCACCCGCTGTGGCTGGTAGGCGCCGCTGTGCACGCCGTAGGCAATGCGGTGGGTGATGGCCCGGGTCTTGCCGGTGCCGGCGCCGGCGAGCACGCACATGGGCCCGCTCGGCGACGCGGCCACCTGACGCTGCTCCGGGTCGAGGGCGTCGAGGATGTCGTCGGCGGTCGGGGCGACCCGAGGCTCGCCGTTCGGTTGGCTGGGTGGAGGAGACATCACCGCCGATCCTCTCAGATCGCGCTGACAGATCGGAGTGCGCTGACAGATCGGAGTGACTAGTGTGTGCTCGCGCCAGATCGACCGGCCCGTGCCCGGGAGCCTGCGCGGTCCCTCCAGGGAAGGATTGGAGGCCGGCCGCGGTTGATGCGATCAACCATTGACTGAACTTTGAGGAGATCTCGCATGTCCGCGGCCCCCACCCTGCCCTCTGCCGGCACCGTCACGATGTACAGCACGCCATGGTGTGGCTACTGCCGCGGCCTCAAGGGCGGACTGGACCGCGAGGGGATCACGTACAACGAGGTCAACATCGAAGCGCACCCCGCGAGCGCCGACTACGTCATGAGCCTCAACGGTGGCAACCAGACCGTGCCGACAGTGGTGTTCCCGGACGGAACCTCAGCCACCAACCCTTCCCTGGCCCAGGTTCGGCTTCGGCTGGCCTGAGCGCGTCACTCGATGCGCGTCACTCGATCTGTTGGTCGATCGGCTCGCCGTACCAGTTCTCGATGATCCGCCGAGCGATCGAGACCGATGGAGAGAGACCGAAACGACCGGCCGTCGCCATCTCGCGCAGCTCCTCACGAGTGACCCACAGAGCCTCGACGATCTCGTCCATGTCCAGGTGGAGCGTCGGGTCGGCTGCATGCGAGGTGAAGCCCACCATCAACGAAGACGGGAACGGCCACGGCTGGTTGCCGAGATAGCGCACCTGTTCGACGACCACGCCGACCTCTTCGAGAACCTCCCGCGCGACCGCCGCCTCGAGGGACTCGCCAGGCTCGACGAAACCCGCCAGCACCGAGAGTCGCCCCTCCGGCCAATGAGGGCTGCGGGCGAGCAACAACCGGTCGACATCGTCGGTGACCGCCATGATCACAGCCGGGTCGGTGCGTGGGTAGTGCTCGCTCTCGTCCTGCGGGCAACGACGGATCCAGCCGGACTGGTCGGGGTCCGTACTCGAGCCGCAACGAGGGCAATGGGTGTGCACAGCGTGCCAGTTGGCCAGCCCCAGCATGGTGGCGAACAGGCCCGCGTCGCGGTCCGAGAGCAGGACACCTACCGAGCGCAAGGTTCGCCACTGCGAGATCCCCAACGGATCCAGGTCGTCACGCACCACCCCCACGTATGCCGTGCCGCCGCCGTCCTGCCCCAGGAAGACAGCCAGCCGGCTCGTGTCCTGCTCCGTGGGGGAACGCAGAAGCAGGGCGAGGTCACGATCGAGCTCGATCACCTCCGCCCGGCCCGCAGCCAGCTCCAGGACCTGGGTCGACGGGTCTTTCAGGAGCGAAGGCAACAGCTCCGGGTCCTTGCGACGTACCCCACCGCGGTCCACGGTGCCGCGTGCCAGAGCCAAATTGCTCAAAGTTTCCGAAGACCCGCTCACGCCTTCCAGCCTATGGGGCGTACTCGTCATACGGTGTGTTTGTGACCCGCACTCCCCTTGCCCTCGCCGCACTCGCCAGCGTTGCGGTGCCGGGGCTGGACCCCGTGACTGTCGAGGGCACCCCGCATCTGCCCGGCCATCAGTTCGAGGTGGCCTTCATCGAAGACACGCAGCATCGCCGTTGGGTCGTCCGTGCGCCGTTGACTGCCGCCGCCGGGGCACAGATGGATGTCACCGTGTCGTTGTTGGGGCTGTTGTCGCGCCGGCTGCCCTTCTCGGTGCCGATGCCCAAGGGTTTCGTGGATCTCAAGGAGGGCGGCCGGGCCGCGGTCTACCCCTACATGGCTGGGCGTCCGCTGCATTTTCCACACCTGCCGGCCGGACCGGGGATCGCGGCCGAGCTGGGCCGGGCAATCGCCGCGCTGCACAACGTTGACCGGGCGCTCTTCGACGAGGCCGGGCTCCCGACGTATGACGCCGACACCTATCGCACCCGCCGCCTCTCAGACCTCGACAGGGCCGCCGCGACAGGACACGTTCCGACTGCGCTGCTGGCCCGGTGGGAACGCTCGCTCGAAGACGTGTCGCTGTGGCGCTTCGCCCCGACTCCGACCCACGGCGACCTGACCGGCGACCAAGTGCTCGCCGTCTTCGACGATGACGAGGATGCCGCCACCGGCCGTATCCGCGGTCTGACCGGTTGGGAGGACGCCAAGGTCGCAGACCCTGCAGACGACTTCGCGGCACTGGTCACCCAGGCACCACCCGCGGCGTTCGACACGGTGCTGGAGGCCTACGCACATGCCCGGGTCGACCGGCCGGACAAGCACCTCGAGCGCCGGGCCCGGCTGGCTGGTGAGCTCACGCTGGTGTCCGAACTGCTGACCGCGGTCGGCTCCAAGGACCAGGGCGGCATCGAGGCGTGCGCCGGCAGGTTGCGAAAGCTGGATGCCGACACGTTCGAAGAAGACCTCGACGAGGCAGTGGTTCCCGCCACTCGAGCTGCCGCTGTCTCGCCGGTCGATGCCGACAACCCATCAGACACGCCAGGCGCCTAGTCCGGGATCGACCCCAACAAGGATTCCAGCTGCTCGTCGTCGGGCAGATCCGGAAACACCGTCTCACCAGTTCGGGCATAGTAGAACGCCGCATCGACCTGGTCGAGCGAGAGCCCGCGAAGCCGGGCAAAGGCCAGACGGTAGGCCCCCAGCTGCAAGGCACGAACCCGTGCCTCGTCGAAGGACGGTTTGGCCCCGGTTTTCCAGTCGACAACGGTGAACCCGCCTCCGGGTCGAGAGAAGACGGCATCGATGCGGCCACGAATCGCCATCTCTGAGACTGTCGTCTCGATCGCGATCTCGATGGCGGCAGGGCTACGCCCGGCCCATTCGCTGGTCAGAAAGAGCTCCTTCATCAGCGGCAGCTGCTCGTCGTCCGCCGGGTCATCGTCGGCGCTGCCCGGAAGGTCACAAAGGTCGACGAAGGCGGCCCGCGCGAAGTGCTGCTCAACCCAGGCGTGAAAAGCCGTGCCACGACGGGCCGCCAGCGCTGGTGGTGATGGCATGGGCCGACGCAGGTCACGAGCGAAGGCCTGCGGGTCGCCGGCGAACGACACCACGCCGGACGCCGACAGGTGGCGTGGGACCCTGACCTCGACCTCGCGCGGCTGGACCGCCGAGTCGCGCTCGGCGAGGAGGATCCTGAGCTCACGTTCGCGACCAGTGACGCGCGGCTCATCAGGTCCCTCGCTCGGCTCACCCGGTCCGTCGCCTGGCTCATCGAGATCGTGGCGCGTCTCCTGGTCCGCCATCGCGTCCAGCACCACCTGGACGGCTTCGCTGAGCTGCCCGCGCCGAGCTGCCATCGGATCCGACGGCCAGATCGCACTCACCGGCTCGCTCTGGCGCGGGTTGGCGAGCTTGCTGTCGCCTTCCGGCTCAGGCATCGGCTCCCAGATGTGGGGGTGCAGACCGAGTTCGCTGTGATCGACCAGCTCGGTGAGGAACCGAGAAGTGATGCGCGGAGTGGTGGGATCTGACCAGACCGCCGCGGTCAGGAGAAGCTCGCGCCGGGCACGGGTGAACGCCACGTACGCCAGCCGCCGTTCCTCGTCGATGCCGTGCTCGCCGCCGGCACTGATGAAGTCGCGGATCTCGGCCTCCAGCGCCGTGAGGTCGGGGGCTGACTTCCAGCGCAGCGCGGGCAGCCCATCACAGTCCCCGCGCAAGTCGTAGGGGACACCCGACAGTCCCCCGATCCAGCCCTTGTCGGTGGGTGGGCTGATCCTCCATGCGCCGCCCTTGAACGACGTCGCGGAGCTCGATCGTGCCGGGAACGAGCCCTCGACCAGTCCGGGGACAGCCACCACGTCCCACTCCAGTCCCTTGGCGGCGTGCACGGTGAGCACCTGGACGGCATCCGTGGACACCTCGATGTAGCCCTTGTCCAGTCCACGTTCCTCGGCCTGAGCGGCATCCAGCCAGGACAGGAAGCCACCTAATGTGGGCCGGTCGGCGGAGCCGGAGAAGCTCGCCGCCACGTCCGCGAACGCGTCCAGGTGGGCACGGGCGGTCGTTGGCGTGTGTTCCGGACGGGAGAGCACCTCGATGTCCAGGCCCAGAGCCCGCTCGGCCTCGCCGGCGAGGTCAGCAAGGGGCATGCCGGTGAGAGAGCGCAGGCGCCGGATCGCCTCGCGCAACCCATCCAGACGCTGAAGCGCCACCGCCGAGATGCGCGAGCCGCTGGGGCCGGTCCAGTCGGCTGACGGCAGCTCGTCAAGGGCTTCCACGATGCTGAGGCGGTCTGCGGTATCGACGGCCTGGTCCTTCACGTGGCCCTTCACCGTGTCCGTGACCCGCGAGCGAGCCCCGTGGCGGCGCTCAAGGACTCGGGACCATACGGCCAGCCCGTCGAGGTCTGCGGCCCCCAGTCGGCACAGCGGCCCGGTCAACAACCGCATCAGCTGGTCGCCACGAGTGGGGTCCTGAACCACCCAGAGCAGCGCCACGATGTCCGAGACCTCGGGCGTGGTGAGCAACCCGCCAAGCCCCACGACCTCCACCGGCAGGCCGGCCTTCTCGAGGGCGTCGATGACAGCACCGAACTGAGAACGCTTGCGGCACAACACCGCTGCAGTAGCTCCCGTGGCGCGACCGCGCGCATCCAGCCAGTGGTGGGCGATCCAGGCCGCCACGTGCTCGGCTTCGGCCTCGGTGGTCAGCAGCCTGGCCGCCAGCAGCCGACCGGCGCCCGCATCGGACCGGGGGCGAAGCACCTCCACGTCGACGGTCGACTTGCGCCGCAGCGGGCCCGAGGTGATGTTTGCCGCAGAAAGGATGGCGTTGTCGTTGCGCCAGCTCGTCGACAGCGGCAACACATCCGCGTCGCCGGCAGCATCAGCAAACTCTCGTGGAAAGCGGGTCAACGTCGTCGCGCTCGCGCCGCGCCAGCCGTAGATCGACTGGTTGGGATCGCCCACCGCGGTGACCGGCACAGACTCACCGACAGCGACGAACAGATGCCGCAGAAGCACCAGCTGAGCCTCACTGGTGTCCTGGAACTCATCGAGCAGCACGGCCCGAAACCGTTGGCGTTCCATCAGACCGATGTCAGGGAAACGCTGCGACAACGTTGCGGCAAGGGCCATCTGGTCCGCGAAGTCGAGCGCATCCCGACTCCGCTTGAGCTCCTGGTAACCCTCGACCAGCGGCAGCACCTGACGGCGAGCCTTGAGCGCGGTCATGGCTTCGGCCACCACCTTGGGCAGCCCTCGCGCCCGGCTTGCCCCTTTGGGCAGTCCGGAGACCCTGGCCTCGAAACGGTCGATCAACAGCTGAAGATCCGCAGGCAGCAGCAGGTGCTCAGCCATCTCGCCGGCCAGGTCCACGACCGCGTTGATGACGGTCGACGCCGCGAACGGCACGTCATCCATCGGCCCGTCATGATGCTCGACGACCTCGGCGGCGAACTGCCAGGCGGCCGCCTCGGACAGCAGCCGTGACTCGGGCTCCACACCCAGACGCAAGGCATGCTCACGAACCAGACGACCGGCGTATGAGTGGTAGGTGGAGACCGTGGGCGTGCCACCCAGTACCTCGGCCCCGTCCTGTTCCAGAGCAGGAGTCCACATGCCCACGTGACGCAGCCGACGCAGGCGTCGGGCGATGCGCTCCGCGAGCTCGGTGGCTGCCTTGCGGGTGAACGTCAGGCCCAGGACCTGATCGGGCTCGACGTATCCGTTGGCCACCAGCCACACGACTCGCGATGCCATCGTCTCGGTCTTGCCCGAGCCTGCACCGGCCACGACCAGCAACGGGCGCATCGGCGCCTGGATGACGGCGAGCTGCTCGGCGGTCGGCGGCGGACTGCCCAGGGCGACCGCGATCGACCAGGCCGAATGCCTCATGGGATGGCCCGGCATCAGATCACCCGGCCCGCGGGCTGAACCGGACAGCTGGACCGGACCGCGCAGAAGGTGCACGCCTGGCCGACAGTGGCGACGAAGTGGCGGCCGGCCATGCCCTCCGCAGTGTCAGTCACCAACGTCTGTGCCCAGCCCGGATCGTCGTCTCCCGACAACTGCGCCTGCTCCTGCAGTGTGGTCTTGACCCCAGCGGCCTTGCCGATCTGCAGCAGCGCCGCACCGGCCGACACAGAGCCGTGCTCCGCGAAAGCGCCGTGCTCGACCGCGGCCTGGTAGGCGCCCAGCTGAGCGTTGCGGAGCAGGTCGCCCTTGGATGGTTTGGTGGAGCCGGTCTTGAGGTCGACGACGCGCAGGCCACCGTTGCTGTCACGTTCGAGACGATCGACGCGACCCTTCAACAGCGCCCGTCCGAGCTCGACCTCCATGTCGAGCTCTGCGCCGACGCGTTCCCAGCCCCCTGCAGCGGACTCCTCGAAGTACCGAGCCAGCCGGGCCACCATCGACTGGGCCTCGAACATGTGACGACGCGACAACCAGCCGGCCGGCAGACCCAACCTGCTCCAGCGAACCTCGACCTCGGCCCGCAAGGTGGCTTCGTCGACGTCACCGATCTCTGAGGCGATGTCGTGGATCAGGGTGCCGATGTTGGCCGCACCGGCACTGGGGCCGTCCCCGCCGCAGGCCGATAACAGCCAGCGCAGACTGCACTCGTTGAAGCTCTCGATCCGTGATGGCGAGACCGAGACGGTCACGCCCTCAGCGCGCAGCGGCCGGTCGTCGCTCAACGGCGTCAGCGCCCACCACGACGACGGGTCGGCGCCAACGACCCGCGCGGCCGCCAGCCGGGCCAGCTGCCGCGCGGCCGTATGCCGGTCACTCGCCGTCTTTCCAACCACCACCTCTCGGCGTAGCTCGGCGACCAACCCCCCGAGGGTCATCGGCCGAGGCACCTCACTGAAGAGCCTCAGCTCGTCCCCGTCATCGGACTCCTCGGGCGGGTCGACGATGTCGAGATAGACCGAAGGCTGCTCGTCGTCACTGCGCACGGCAGTGACCAGGAGCCGCTCGGAGGCACGGCTGACCGCGACCATGAAGAGCCGCGTCTCGTCATAACGGACTGCAGCCTGAGCCGCACGCAACGACTGCCCTCGGCCAGTGACGACATCAACCAGCCGCTCTGACCCCAAGAGGGATCCGCGCAGGCGCAGGTCGGGCCAGACGCCCTCCTGGACGCCCGCGACGACGACGAACCGCCACTGACGTCCTGCCGCGCCGGCGGGAGTGAGCAGCGAGACGGTGTCATCACCGGGAGCGCGGGCCACGAGGGTGTCACCAGCCACGTCCTGTCCGCGAATGTGCTCCAGGAATCCGCGCGGGCCCATCTGGGGCAGCCGGTCGACATACTTCGCCGCGACGTCGAACAACGCGACAACAGCATCGAGATTGCGGTCGGCCCGAGCCCCGGACTGGCCGCCCCCAAGCGCCACCCGACGCCAGCTCTCCCCCAGCGCAGTCGCGTCCCATATTGCCCACAGCACACCCTCGGCGGTCACACCCGGCGCCCAACGAGGGCCATCGCCGCCATCCGGGCAGTCCAACCCATCAGCGGCATAGGAGTCGTTGGTCGTCCGCGCCGCCTTCACTCCGGCGGCGATCGCCTTAGCCACCCTTCGAGCGGGCGCACCCTCAGAACCGAGCATTCCCAACGTGTTTGGCGCGACCAGGCCCAGTGCCAGCAGCTCGTCGCTGGTCCGTCCGCCGCCGCTGTCGAGCTCGTCGCGACGCAGAGCTCTCCGTAGTCGGCGCAGGCCGACGGCGTCAGCTCCACCGATCGGGGACAGCACAGCATCGACGGCAGTCTGGGTGTCGATCGGATCCGACTGGCCCATTGCCACGTTGAGGACCACCTCGAGCAGCGCCAGCAAGGGACGGACGGCGACCTCGTCGCGGACGGGAACCTCGGCGGATGGCACTGACACAGGCACGCCAGCCGCCACGAGAACCCGGCGCAACGTACTGGTGCGGCCCTGGCCCCGAACGATCACGGCCATGTCGGACCACGGCATACGGCCCAGGAGGTGCGCCTGACGCAGCTCGGCGGCGATCAACGCGGCCTCCTGCGAGGTCGCGCGCAGCAGCCGCACCTCGGCGCGTCCACCCTCGGCGACGTGCTCGAGCTCGCGGTGGGTTCCTCCGCCGAGTGCGCCGATGCGTCGGGTCACCCGATGGGTGACGTCGCGCAGTGCCTGGGGCTGTCGGTGCGACGTTACGAGCGTGATCGTCGGACCGCTACCGAACCGCGAGTGGTCGGCCCCCAGGATGCTGGGGTCAGCACCGCGGAAGGTCTGGACCGCGGCGTCCGGGTCGCCGATGAGGACGAGGTCGATGTGCGGGGCGTGGATGACCTCGAGGAGCCGGGCCGCGGCGGGCGTGAGCTCCTGGGCGTCGTCGACCACGATCAGGCGCAGCGACGACGCCAGGCGCTCCTGCGCCTCGGGGTCCTCCTCGAGCAGGTCGGCAGCCGCACCCAGGATCCACGCCGGGTCGTAGGAACCAGGCCGCGAGAAGGCCGTGACCTCGTCGTACTCAGCCAGAACCTGTGCGGCCGCAACCCACACGGGCCGATCGTGCTGAACGCCCAGGGCCGCCAGATCGTCGGCCTCCAGACCCCGCTCGACCGCTCGCATGAGCAGATCCCGCAGCTCGGTGCGGAACCCTCTGGTGGCCAGGGCAGCATGCACCTGCTCGGGCCATCGCGGGGCCTTGCCCTCTCCCGAAGCGTGACCCGCGAGAAGCTCTCGCAGGATGAGGTCCTGCTCGGGCCCGCTGAGCAACCTGGGGCTGGGGTCCCCCCGCAGCGCGGCGCCCTGGCGCAAGATGCTGAAACCGAGCGCCTGGTGGGTGCGGGCCAGCGGTTCGGTCGTGGTGCCACCGATCCGGGCAGTGATGCGGTTTCGCAGATCTGCGGCCGCAGTCCTCGAAGCCGTGAGGACGAGGCACTGGTCGGGTGCGACCTCGTCACGGCGCACCCGGTCAACAACGATCTCGATCGCGGTGGACGTCTTGCCCGTGCCAGGTGCTCCGAGGACCCTCAAGACCCCTGCGTCATGACCCTGCGTGGCGGCAGAGTGGTGGGCAACGCCGCGATGGACAACGGCGCGATGGACAACGGCGCGATAGGCGACGGCGGCAGCCTGGGCCTCATCCAGGATCGGGGCCTGGGCACTCAGACTGGGAGCCCGCCTCAATGTCAGCACCGGCAGATTCCATCACGGCGCACTGACGGCGACGCACGTGAAGCCGTCATCCAGCGCACTCGTCGCCGGCTCGAATCGGCTCCGGACACACGAATGCCCCGACCGTTGGGCCGGGGCATTCGTGGCGCAGAACAGGTTCTGCCAGCTGAGATCAGAGCGGACGGATGTTCTCCGCCTGCGGGCCCTTCGGGCCCTGAGTGATGTCGAACTCAACCTTCTGGTTCTCGTCAAGCGAGCGGTATCCGCTGCTGGCGATGGCCGAGTAGTGCGCGAACACGTCGGCGCTGCCGTCTTCGGGAGCAATGAAGCCGAAGCCCTTTTCAGCGTTGAACCACTTCACGGTGCCAGTTGCCATAATCTTCTTTCCTCCAAGAGCGCTCTGTCGATCCCGAATGCCGGGTCCGATCGTCGCGGTGTTCGTCGTCCGCTCCAGATCAGGAACAAAGCGCACCCCCGGCACAAGGCCGCAAGCGTTCAAGACGTGCGATGCACAGCAACTACGAGCGTGAGACTACCCCAGCCCCGCTGAATACATAGAGTTCTGCGGAAGTCATTCTGGGCAGGGGCCCAGGCACCGTGGCTGAGGCCCAAGACCGTGTGGGGAAGATCACGTTGCGGGAGGTTGAGATCGACAGCGTCAGGTTGTCACACCCGCGCCGTCCCATCGGGCCAGCCTCATATCCACCCGGCGTCCATACAGCGCGCCTCGCACCAGGGCAGTCCCCTCCTCACGCCAGTGCGCCAAGGCCTCGTCCTCCAGCTCCTCGTGGACTTCGCCGCTCGCGCGGATGACGCGCCACCAGGTGACCGACGCGCCGTGTCGGGACATCACCGCCCCGACCTGACGAGGTCCTCCTTGTCCGATCAGCTCGGCGACGTCCCCGTAGGCAAGGACCATGCCCTCCGGGATCTGGTCGACGATGCGCAGCACCGCCTCCGCGAAGTCAGGAAGCTCGGGGGTCTCCATGTAGGCTCAGTAGCTCGGCTGGGAGGGGTCGACATCTCGAATCCAGGCGAGCACCCCGCCGGCGAGATTGCGAACGTCCGGATGACCAGCTTCGATCAGGATCCGTGAGGCTTCCTCCGATCGGCTGCCTGACCTGCACAGGATGACGACCGGTCGTTCGAACGGAATCTGCGACACCGCTGACCCGGAACGGAACTCGTCAAGATGAATGGCCTGCGCCCCCGGGATGCCGGCGATCGCGCGCTCGTCCCTGCCGCGCACATCGACCAGCAGCACCCCGTGCGAAGCAACACTGTCAGCCAGCAGATCGGCCAGCTCTCGCGCCGAGATCAGGGGAACGGAAACGCCCGTGGCAGCGGGGACCGAACCACCCGGAATACCGCAGAAGTCTTGGTAGTCAACGAGCTTCGTGACCGTCGGCGATGTTCCGCACACAGCGCAGTCGGGATCCTTGCGCACCCTGAGGGCATCCCAGCTCTGGCGCAGCGCATCATGCACCATCAACCGGCCGATCAACGGATCCCCAATGCCGACAATGAGTTTCACGGCCTCAGCTGCCTGGATGGATCCGATTGCGGCGCAGAGGAGCCCCAGCACCCCACCCTCGGCGCACGATGGCACAAGACCCGGCGGAGGCGGCTCAGGAAACACGCAGCGATAGCAGGGGCCGTGCCGCGCCCACCAGACGCTGGCTTGACCGTCGAACCGAAAGATCGATCCCCAGACGTCCGGTTTGCCCAGCAGCACACAGGCGTCGTTGAGCAGATATCGGGTCGGGAAGTTGTCGGTCCCGTCCAGCACCAGGTCGTAGTCGGCAATGATCTCAAGGGCATTGGTGGAGTCGATCCGAACGTTGTGCCTGATGACCTGCACCAGGGGGTTGAGCAAGGCCAGCGTCTCAGCGGCGGACGCAGACTTCGGCCGGCCGACGTCAGCGACCCCGTGGACCACCTGCCGTTGAAGGTTCGACATCTCCACCAGGTCGTCGTCGACCACGCCGATGGTTCCGACACCGGCCGCCGCGAGGTACATCAACGCCGGAGATCCGAGCCCCCCTGCTCCGACCACCAGCACCCGTGCGTTCTTGAGGCGGCGCTGACCTTCCATGCCCACATCGGGGATGAGCACATGCCGCGCATAGCGCTCCACCTCCGCGGCGGACAACGACACCGATGGCTCGACAAGGGGTGGAATTGCCATGCTGATGAGGTTACCCTCGCGTAGAATTCGTTTCGACTGCCGCGTGAGCTCTGATGTCGCGACACCGCACACGGACATCGGTCACGTGAACCGACCTCACCCTGGGTCATCGGCCGAACGAGAGGGACCCCACCAGTGTCGACGCGCTCAGATACACGAGGACGCGGCGTACGGCTGCCGCGCTCGGCACGGCGGGCGCAGCTGCTCGAGGCCGCGCAAGAAGTGTTCGTCGAGTCGGGCTATCACGCGGCAGCGATGGACGAGATCGCCGACCGCGCGGGAGTCTCCAAACCCGTTCTGTACCAACACTTCCCTGGCAAGCTCGATCTCTATCTGGCATTGCTCGACCATCACGCGGGCGAGCTCCTGGGTCTGATCAGGGCAGCCCTGGCGTCGACTACGGACAACAAACAGCGTGTCGCTGCGGCCGTAGGCGCCTACTTCGAGTTCGTGGATCGTGACGGCGCAGCGTTCCGGTTGGTGTTCGAGTCCGACCTGACCAACGAGGCTGCCGTCCGCGAATGCGTCGACAAGGTCTCGCAGGATTCCGCCGAGGCCATCGCCGAGGTCATCAAGGAGGACACCGACCTGCCTGACGCCGAGGCGCATCTGCTTGGCATGGCATTGTCCGGGATGGCCCAGATCTGCGCGCGCTTCTGGCTGTCGCAAGGTTCGGCGATCCCCCGGGACGAAGCAGCCCGGCTGGTGGCGGCCCTGTCCTGGCGTGGCCTGCGCGGCTTCCCCAAGATCGAGCGGGAAGGATCTGGCCCCGAGGGGGGTTAGCCTTCGCAGAACGACAACGAGCGAGGCGCGATGTCTGGCGTCGCCGCCGGTTGCTCCTCACATCACACGTTGCCCCGCACATCAACACTCTGACGAAAGGCTTTCCCGTGGAGGTCAAGATCGGCGTGCAGAACGTCGCGCGCGAGATCGTGCTGGAGTCCGACCAGTCCCCTGAAGAGGTCGAAGCTCTGGTCAACACGGCGCTGACCGCCGGTGGCGTGCTCAACCTCGTCGAGGCTTCGGGGCGGCGCGTGATGATCCCGGTGGCCACGATCGGCTACGTCGACGTCGACGCGTCCAAGAAGGGCGCCGTCGGGTTCGGCACCATCTGAACCTTGCTCACTTCAGGCCGGTTTACTCAGTTCAGGCCGGTTCCCTGCGCTGGAATCGCGCTCCGGACCGGTTTGAACTGAGCAAAGTCGGTCAGACGTATGCCGAGTGGCGAGCTCAAGCGTGGAGACCCAGCTGGCCCATCCGCCGCGTGTGCTCGTCGGTGAGCCGAGCCAACATCCGACCCATCTCAGCCAGGTCTGCACCCGGGCGGTTGATGCCGCCCACGAGCAGGCTGGCCAGGGCATCGCGCTCGACGGCCACGCGCTGTGACTGGGAAAGCGCCTCACCGACCAAGCGACGACCCCACAGGGCGAGTCGCCCACCCACGGTGGGATCGGCCTCGATGGCCTCTCGGACCGCTTTGACGGCGAACTTCGCCTGCCCGACATCCTCGAGCACCGAGCGCACCAACGTCTGCGTCGAGGGATCCACGTAGGCGGAGATCTCGCGATAGAAGTCGGTTGCGATGCCATCCCCGACGTAAGCCTTGACCAAGCCCTCGAGCCAGCCAGTCGGTCTGGTGCGATTGTGGAACTCGTCGATCGGGACGATGAAGGGGGCCATGGCCTGCTCGGGGTCGACGCCCATCTCGCTGAGTCGACCGGTTAGCGCCTCGTAGTGATGGAACTCGGCCACCGCAACACGCGCAAGAGCGGCTTTCCCCGGTTGGCTCGGAGCCATCTCGGCATCGGCCGCCAGCCGCGAGAACGCCGTCAGCTCGCCATAGGCCAGCGCGCCAAGCAGGTCGATGACTGCCGCTCGATAGGTCGGGTCGTCCGAAAACGGATCGCCCGCGGTAGCGAAGTCTTCACCCCCCGTAACACCCGAGCTTTCGGCGACGACATCCTCGCCCTCGGGCGTGTCGGGGGGGGATTTCGGCTGCTCATCGGCGTCCATGAACGGAAACAGTAGTGCTCACCAGCTAGACTGGGCCCTGACATCGGTGCCCGGTCGGCACGAATCAGCAGCCAGTGAGACTGGCTTGCACCCACGAAGAACTCCGATCGGCCCGCTTTGCAGCGTGGCCCGCATCTTTCGAGACCTTCGGAAACGCGTGTGGCCCGCGCCCGATCGAGAGAACTTAATGACCACCAAGAAAGCCACGGCGACGCCTGACGCTGCCGAGAAGACCGCACAGACACCCGTCGAGACCGCAGCCGTGCCAGCGATCGTCGAGAAGACGTTTGCCGACTTCAACGTCCACCCCGACATCGTCGCCTCACTGGCCGACGAGGGCATCATCCACCCCTTCCCGATCCAGGCGATGACGCTCGAGGTTGCCCTCGGTGGCCACGACATCATCGGCCAGGCCAAGACCGGCACCGGCAAGACGCTGGGGTTCGGGATACCGATGATCCAGCGCGTGATCAGTCCCAACGACGAAGCGTTTGCCACGCTGGCGAGCGCCGGCAAGCCGCAGGCCCTCGCGGTCGCACCCACCCGCGAGCTCGCCGTTCAGGTTTCCGGCGACCTCGCAAAGGCCGGCAAGGCCCGCGGCGTGCGGGTCGTCACGATCTACGGCGGACGCGCGTTCGAGCCGCAGATCTCGGCGCTGCAGCGCGGTGTCGAGATCGTCGTCGGCACGCCCGGTCGGCTCCTCGACCTTGCAAAACAGGGTCACCTCGACCTGTCCTACGTCAAGAACGTCGTGCTCGACGAGGCCGACGAGATGCTCGACCTCGGTTTCCTTCCGGATATCGAGAAGCTGCTCGCGCAAACCCCGGCCAGCCGCCAGACGATGCTCTTCTCGGCAACGATGCCGGGTGCCATCGTCGCCCTGGCCCGTCGCTACATGACCCAGCCCACCCACATCAGGGCGATGGGCGGGGACGAAGACGGCCAGACCGTGAAGGCGGTCGAGCAGTTCGTCTACCGCGCGCACGCCATGGACAAGGTCGAGATGCTGGCCCGCATGCTCCAGGCCAAGGACCGCGGCCTGACCCTCATCTTCAGCCGGACCAAGCGCACGGCAGCCAAGGTCGCCGACGATCTCGCTGAGCGGGGCTTCGCTGCCGCAGCCATCCACGGGGACCTCGGCCAAGGTGCTCGTGAACAGGCCATGCGCGCATTCCGCAACGGCAAGGTCGACGTCCTGGTGGCCACCGACGTGGCAGCCCGCGGTATCGACGTCGACAACGTCACGCACGTCATCAACTACCAGTGCCCCGAGGACGACAAGACCTACCTGCACCGCATCGGCCGGACGGCCCGTGCTGGCAACAAGGGTGTCGCCGTCACGTTCGTCGACTGGGACGACCTGCATCGCTGGGGCATGATCAACAAGGCTCTCGACCTGGGCATCCCCAAGGCGGCAGAGACCTACTCGTCGTCCGAGCACTTCTATGCGGAGATGAAC
>DATCNE010000179.1:0-2472 GCA_036565395.1 Dermatophilaceae bacterium | reverse complement strand
CGCCCCAGGCTGCCGACACTTCCGAGCCCGGGCCGCCGCTCGCAGGCGCGGACCCGGCGATGTCCGAAGCCGGATGACACGCACACATCGCACGCAAGGATGAGAAAAGAGATCTGCTGAGGAACAAGGTCAGGTCGAAGGACGGCGCCGCCATCGCCTACGAGCCAGAACAATCCCGAGGAGTGCATGGAATGGTGGGAAGAGTGCTCGTGCACGCAACGATGTCCCTGGACGGCTTCATCGCGGGCCCCGACGATGCGATGGACTGGGCGTTCGAGTATGTGGAGCCGAGCGCAGCCGACGACGAGGTCATCAAGACGACCGGCGCCATGCTGGGGGCAGGCGCAGCTACGACGTGGGCAAGAGAGACGCAGGCAAAGAAAGTGAGGCACCCTACGGCGGGGCCTGGACTGGACCGGTGTTCGTGCTCACCCCGTAGCGGCTCGCCGCGCGCCGGTCGGATCGAGTTTCGACGTGTGTCGGGCCCGGGTTCGGGCAAGAGTGGATGCCGCCGGTGGTGATGACCTCGACGTTCTCGATTCATCCAGCCTTACTCAGACGCGTCGGCTTCGTTATTCGCATCCGCGAGCACGCGCGCGCATCAGCACGGCCATCGACGGCACCTATGCTCGCCATGCTGCTTGTTTCTGGGCCGGTCGCCGCGCCGGTCGCCACCAGGACTCCTGCGAGTGCCAGCAGTGCTGCTACCGCCAGCTGGTCCCCGAGGGCGCGCTGCAGCGGTGGCAGATAATACGGGTAGAGGGCGGGCAACACGATCGAGAGGCTGTATGCCACCCCGTACCCGCTGGAGCGCACTGCGGTCGGGAAGCGCTCGGTCAGGTAGGCCGCAACCGGACCGTAGACGGAAACCGTGACAATCTGTAGGGAACCCACGAGCAGCACTATCGCTATCAGCGTTGTCTGGCGGAAGATCGTCAGATAGACAATCGGCGCCAGAACCGCGGAGAGCACCCCGAAGCCGACGAAAAAGACGCGCCGCCCGATGAAGGTTGAGAGATGGCCGCAGGCTGCCATGGCGATGGCCGAGACCACCGTCGCGCACATCATGGTGAAGGAAACACCCTGGTCGTTGAGGTGTCCGCTGGCTTTCAGTTGGCCGGTGAGGACCGCGATCGCCATGTTGGTAAAGAGCCACATCCCGCTCATCAGTACAAATACCTGCCACAGCGGGCGACGATGCGCACCGACAAGGATGTCCCTGAGCGGATGTGATGCCTTGGCCGCTTGCTTCCATGCCGGGGAATCGGAGACGTATTTGCGGTAGTAGATCAGCAGGGCAAATGCCATCAGCGCGCCGAGAATGAACGGAATCCGCCAGCCCCACACGCTGTACTGATCCGGACCCAAAACGCCAAGCAAAACGAAGACCAGCGCCGCGATCGAGGCGTTGGCCCACGGCGACATCCACATGATCAAACCACTGACGAGGCCGCGGCGGCGCGGGAGAGTCCACTCCATCGCCAGCGGCACGGCGGAGGTG
The DNA here is from genome assembly GCA_036565395.1 of Dermatophilaceae bacterium. Taxonomy (GTDB): domain Bacteria; phylum Actinomycetota; class Actinomycetes; order Actinomycetales; family Dermatophilaceae; genus UBA4719. The sequence goes on along the minus strand of DATCNE010000179.1, from coordinate 971 downwards.
TATCCGCCGCCGAGGAAGACCCCTCCCAGGAAGCGCAGCGCGAGGATCGAAAACAGCGTGCCGGGGCCAAGCGTCACCTGGCCAGGTACCACAGCGACCAGCAGGGTGGTGATGGCGACGCCTGCGATCGTGATCTTCGTGGTGGTGGTCCGGCCGATCCGATCGGCTATCGGGCCAAAGATCGCGGCGCCGAGTGGGCGTCCGATCAGTGTGGCAACAAAAATCAGGCCCGCGTTCGTTGCCACATTCTCGGTGCCGTAGAGACGTGCGGCAGCTGGGGCCAGGGCGATGATAGGCAGGAAAATGTCGAATTGATCGACGTAGTTGCCCAGTATTCCACCCCGCACGGCACGCCTGGCGCTGCGCGGCATTGCCTCGCGCGGCTCGGGTGAGTTCGATGTCGTCTCCGCTGATCCAGGTTCAGACTCGGGATACATCAGTTCGTCACTCCCTACGCCGGCATTACCCGGACAGGTTCAACGGTCGACGGCCCTAGCCGCCCTCTCAGCTCACTGGTGCGAGCTCCCGTGGTTGTTGATTGACTCCTCCACCCTAGTCCCGTGAGCCGGTCGGACCGGGCAGGTCGCCTGGGTCGATGGCTCGAGCAAGGTCCCCGTCCTGAGGGCGGGGGAGCGGGCTGAGCGGTGTCTTGGTGATCGGCAGTGGACCTCGGTGGCGCGATCCGGTCGGCTCTTGACGGGGTTACTCATTCATGGACCGTCAACGCGGAGCCGCTGAATCTGCTCATCCATGAGCCCACGGCTGATCCTTGTGAGCCGGGCCGCGTCTCGGACTTCGACACCTCGTTTCGGCCGCGTCGCTGACGGCCGGATCCGGACGCCTTCGGATATGTGGCCAGCCGCGTGCATTGTGCCGGAGAACAGTCCCGCGCCGCCGACGCCGCACGCATCACCCTTGGGGCCGTCTCCCGCGTGGAGAGCAGGGCATTGGTACCCGACGCGGGCGTGCTC
>DATCNE010000178.1:0-4255 GCA_036565395.1 Dermatophilaceae bacterium | reverse complement strand
GCTTCATCGACCACTTCGTGGTGGTCAACTTCCTGGGTTTCCAGTCGATGGTCGATGCTCTGGGCTCGGTGGAGGTTTGTGTGCCCACGGCGGTGAAGGACCCCCTGAGCCATCTGAACCTGCCGGCCGGGCGCAGCAGGGTCTCCGGCAAGGAGGCGTTGGCTTTCGTCCGTGTTCGCCACAACATCGGCAACGACGCCTCCGACCTCGGCCGGATCAAACGGCAGCAGGCCTTCCTGTCCTCGATGGTCCAGGAAGCCACGAGCAGCAACCTGCTGCTGAGGCCCGACAAGCTCTTCCGCTTCCTCGACGCGGCGACCAAGTCCCTGACGACCGACCCCGGGTTGGCCAACCTCAATGCGCTGCGCGAAGTGGCCCAGAGTGTCGTGGGCCTGAAGTCCTCGCAGATCCGGTTCGTGACGGTGCCGATCGAGGACTACCCCCCGGACCACAACCGCGTGCAGTGGACCTCTGCCGCCGATGTCCTGTGGAAGGCGATCCGTAACGACACCCCCCTTCCCGGCACCAAGCCTGCGCCCGGGTCCACGCCCACACCAACCCCCACGCCCACACCGGTGCTGACGGTCACGCCGGACAAGATCACCGTGCACATCAGCAACGACTCGGGCGTCTCCGGCCTGGCTCAGCAGGCTGCCGATGACCTGCGGCTCCAGGGGTTCAAGATCAGCGGCGTCTCGAGCGGCACCAACCCCAAGAAGGGCGTCACCGTCGTTTACGCCGGCGCCAACCTGGGAGCGGCCCGCACCGTCGCAGCGGCGTTCCCGGGAGCTGTTCTTGTCCGGGACGACACCGCTGGCCCCGACATCCGGGTCAGTATGGGTCCCGGCAGCCCGAATGTGGTTGCGGTCCCCAACCGTCTGGGAAACACCCCTTTGCCCACGCACACGTTGACGGCCACGATCAGCCCGACGCCTTCTCCGAGCGAGACGATCAAGTCCCGGACGGCCAACAGCGACATCTGCTCGTCGAAGTAGGTCGCGACCGCAGCGAGGCTCCCTTGCGAGCGGTGCCACAGGCTGCAGCGGCGTCCCCGATGCCGTGTGGTTTTGTGAAACCGCACCCCTCGCCGGTAGCCTGTGCAGGCTCCCGAACCGGTCGCCGCACGCGGTGGTCGACGAGGTGGCACGGAGGCGTCGCCTAGCCCGGTTTATGGCGCCCGCCTGCTAAGCGGGTTTGGGTTAATCCCCATCGCGAGTTCAAATCTCGCCGCCTCCGCCAGCACTCGTTGGGCCCCTGGCTTTGTGGTTGGGGGCCCAACAGCATCCGCAAACCTAGGGACCGTGCGACCAACCGACCCGCAAACCTAGGGACCGTGTGGCCTCACAGGATGAGTCGGAGCGCTATTTCACGCCGAGGCGGGCCTTGAGCCCGTCGAGCTCGGTCAGGAGAGTGGCCGGCAGGGTGTCTCCGAACTTGTGGAACCACGCCTGGATCTGGGTGACTTCGGTCTCCCACTCCTGCGGCGAGACGTGCAGCGCCGCCATGATCTGCTCCGGCGTCATGTCGAGGCCCTCGGTGTCGAGAGACTCCGTGGTGGGCACATAGCCGATCGGGGTCTCGTGGGCTGTGGCGCGGCCCTCTATGCGCTCGACGACCCACTTGAGCACGCGGCAGTTCTCGCCGAAGCCCGGCCACAGGAAGTCACCGTCGTGGTCGCGGCGGAACCAGTTGACATAGAAGATCTTCGGCAGCTTGGCGGCGTCAGCTGCCTTGCCGATCTTGATCCAGTGGTTGAAGTAGTCACCGGCGTCGTACCCGAGGAACGGCAGCATCGCCATCGGGTCGCGCCGGACGACGCCGACCTCACCGGTCGATGCGGCCGTTGTCTCGGAGGACAGGGTCGCACCCATGAACGTGCCGTGGATCCAGTCGCGGGACTCGGTGACGAGCGGGATCGTCGTGTTACGCCGACCGCCGAAGAGGATGGCCGAGATCGGCACTCCCTGCGGATCGTTGTACTCGGGCGCCAGGATCGGGCATTGCTGGATCGGCGTGCAGTAGCGGGAGTTCGGGTGGCTGGACAGGACCCCGTTCTTGGCGTCCTCCGGCGTCCAGTCGTTGCCCTTCCAGTCGGTGGCGTGGGCCGGCATGTTCTCCAGGCCTTCCCACCAGACATCACCGTTGTCGGTCAGGGCCACGTTGGTGAAGACCGAGTTGCCCTTCTCGATGGTGCGCATCGCGTTGGGGTTCGTCTTCTCGTTGGTGCCGGGGGCAACACCGAAGAAGCCGAACTCGGGGTTGACGGCATAAAGGCGGCCGTCCTTGCCGAACTTCATCCAGGCGATGTCGTCCCCGAGCGTCTGGACCTCCCAGCCGGGGATGGTCGGTGACAGCATGGCCATGTTGGTCTTGCCACAGGCGCTGGGGAAGGCAGCCACGACGTAATGGACCTCCTGCTGAGGGGAGGTGAGCTTGAGGATCAGCATGTGCTCAGCCAGCCAGCCCTCGTCGCGGGCGATCACGGACGCGATACGGAGGCTGTAGCACTTCTTGCCCAGAAGGGCGTTGCCGCCATAGCCCGATCCGTAGGACCAGATCATTCGCTCCTCGGGAAACTGCACGATGTACTTGATGTCGTTGCACGGCCAGGGGACATCCGTCTCGCCGGCCTTGAGCGGGGCGCCGACCGAGTGCAGCGCCGGGACGAAGTCGGCGTCGAGCCCCTCGATCCTCTTCAGGACGTCCGCGCCACACAGGGCCATGACACGCATGGATACGACGACGTATGCCGAGTCGGTGATCTCGACGCCGAACTTGGGGTCCTCCGCATTGAGGCGTCCCATGATGAAGGGGATGACGTACATCGTGCGACCCGTCATCGAACCCCGGTAGAGGTGCTTCATCACCGTCTTCATCTGGTTCGGCGCCATCCAGTTGTTGGTGGGGCCGGCGTCCTTCTCGTTGACCGAGCAGATGAAGGTGCGATCCTCGACCCGCGCCACGTCGGACGGGTCGGAGGCGCAGTGGAACGAGTTGGGCTTGATGTCCTCGTTGAGGCGGGTGAAGGTGCCGGTCGAGATGAGCTTGTCGGTCAGCGTCTTCCACTCGTCGTCTGAGCCGGTGACCCAGGAGATCTGGTCGGGGGTCGTCAGCGCTGCGACCTCCGCCACCCACTTGGCAAGGCGGTCGTGGCTGGTGGAGCCATCGCTCTGGATCGGAGGTCTTGCCGAGGTTGTCATGAGATTGGGCCTTCCCTTTCGCGCGGCGCCCTTCGGGCTACCTGCCGTTCGGCTGTGTCCTTGGCGTCCGTGACCATCCGGTTGTCCGACGGTGAACGCGCTCGTTCGGACACGGTACGGCCTTGGGTGAGTCGGAGGGAATGGGCGTACCTCCACGGATTCCTGACCCACCTCATTTGCATCACTGCCACGCGCGGAATCACGCGCGGAATACAGCCTTGACGGGGTCTGTTATCGCTGTTGTAATGCTGTAATCAGTGTGTGGTGCAAGCACGGAGGCAGTCATGAAACACGAACACCACAACCCTGCAGGGTCGCCCGGCCGCCGGGGCACAGGAGGACCGAGGCGAGGTGGCCCCTTCGGTCGCCCAGGCGGTTGGCAACACGGGGGTTGGCAACAGGGCGACCTGCCCGACGCCACCGACGCGGCCGCTTGGTTCGCCGGGCGTATTCCTGACGACTGGTTCACCGACGACCTGAAAATCACGGTGGACCGTGACGAGATCACCGTGATCGGTGACCTGCCTGCGCCCGACAGCGATGAGCCTGCAGCCGCGGAGGGACGGATCACCCGCTGGCGCGAGGACACCCGCGAGCAGCGGATGAGGATTGCCGACGAGGCTCAGGCCAAGTACGGCCGCAGCATCGCTTGGGGGGCGCGGATCGGCAAGACGGGCCAGCTGTTCACGCACTTAGCCGTTCCCGCAATGACCCGGCTGCGCCAGAGCGAGCGACAGGTCCTCGACACGCTGGTGGACGCCGGAGTGGCCCGGTCACGGTCAGAGGCGCTCGCGTGGTGCGTGCATCTGGTCGGGGAACACACCGAAGAATGGCTCGCCGGACTGCGCGGGGCCTTGTCCGAGGTTGAGAGACTGCGCGGCGAGGGACCATCTTTGTGAGCACCATGTGACGGCGGGCGCGGATTTCCGTCAGGCACCGGTCAACGGGTAGTCTTTCGCGACGTTGCGCCCGGTGATCCTGCTGATGCTCAACGCGTGCGCCCGTAGCTCAACGGATAGAGCATCTGATTACGGATCAGAAGGTTGGGGGTTCGA
>DATCNE010000177.1:0-8717 GCA_036565395.1 Dermatophilaceae bacterium | reverse complement strand
TCACTGCGGCCGTGACCAGCCGGCGCTCGCCGCGCAACCTGGCCACGAGCCGGCGCAGGGATCCCTTGAAGTTCATGGCCTTTGCCGCCGGACCTCCCATCATGTGACCCATCGGACCCCGTGGGGGCGGAGCGGGCCGCGAGCCGGACGTGCTCATGCAGCCTCCTCCTCGCTGAGCTGGGACAACACGATCTCGCGGTAGGTGTCGCACGACGACATCAGCGCGGAGTGGGTGCCTGTTCCGACCACCGATCCCTGGTCCAGAACGACGATCCGGTCCGCGTTCCGAATAGTGCTGATCCGTTGCGCCACAATGATCACCGCGCTGTGTGCCGTGATGGTCGCCAGCGCCTCGCGCAACCTGGCATCGGTGTCGTAGTCGAGCGCCGAGAACGAGTCGTCGAACAGATAGATGTCGGGAGCCTTGACCACGGCGCGGGCAATCGCCAGGCGTTGTCTCTGGCCACCCGACACGTTGGTGCCGCCTTGGGCGATCACGGAGTTCAACCCCTCCGGCATCGCGTCGACGAACTCACGAGCCTGGGCGATCTCCAGTGCGGTCCAGAGCTCGTCGTCGGTGGCGTCGGCCCTGCCGAACCGAAGGTTGCTCGCAACGGTGCCTCCGAACAGGTACGCCCGTTGCGGGATCAGCCCGATGGAGGACCGCAGATCCTTCGGGTCGAGGGAACGGACGTCGTGGTCATCGACCAGCACCGCGCCACCGGTGACGTCCACCAGTCGCGGAATGAGGTTGAGCAACGTCGACTTCCCGCTGCCGGTCGACCCAACGATCGCGGTCGTCTCCCCGGGTCTGGCGATGAGGTTGGCACCGTGCAGTACAGGCTCCTGTGCCCCGGGGTAGCTGAATGACGCATCACGCAGCTCCACCAATCCGGTATGCCGGATGCGCACCTGCGGCGCCTCCGGCGCCCGCACGCTCGGAACGGTGTCGAGCACCTCGGTGATGCGTTCGGCGCTGACCTCGGCCCGAGGCACCATCACGAACATGAACGTTGCCATCATCACCGCCATCAGGATCTGCATGAGATAGCTGAGGAACGCCGTCAGCGTGCCGATCTGCATGTCCCCGTTGGCAATTCGATGCCCGCCAACCCACATCACCGCGACGCTGGAGACGTTCATCACGAGCATGACCATGGGGAACATCAGCGCCATCAGGCGACCCACACGGACGGACACATCCATCAGGTCGGTGCTGGCACCATCGAACCGCTGCTGTTCGTGGGTGTCCTTGACAAAGGCCCGGATCACCCGGACGCCGCCGATCTGCTCCCGCAGGATCCTGTTGATCAGGTCGATCTTCTCCTGCATGGACCGGAACAACGGCCGCATCCTGGAGATGATCAGCACCACGCACACCAACAGGATGGGGATGATCACCACCAGCAGCGAGGACAGATAGACGTCCTGGCGCAGAGCCATGATGATGCCGCCGAAGCACATGATCGGCGCCGCAATCATCATCGTGAACGTCAGCAGCACAACCATCTGGACCTGCTGGATGTCGTTGGTGGACCTGGTGATCAGCGAAGGAGCGCCAAACCTGCCGACCTCCTGGGCGGCAAAGGAGTCGACGGTGACGAAGACCGCCTCGCGCAGGTCACGGCCAAGCGCCATGGCGGTGCGGGCACCGAAGTAGACCGCGCCGATCGAGCACACGATCTGGATCGCGGTCACGCCCAGCATCACCACACCCGTGCGAACGATGTAGCCCGTGTCCCCCGTGACAACGCCCTCGTCGATGATCAACGCGTTCAGACCGGGTAGATACAGGCTGGCAATCGTTGCCACGAGCTGGAACAGCACGATCATGGCGATCGGCCGTTGGTAGGGACGCAGATAGGTCCGCAGGAGCGAGACGAACACGCGATTCAGCCGGCGGCCGGGCGACGCTCGGCACGGCGGGCAGCATCTGCCTCGTCCAGGGCAGTCGCCTCGTCGAGCGTCGGGGCAGAGCCACCGAGCCGGGCCGGCAGGTACTTCAGCTCATCGTGCGGAAGAGCTGGGTAGGCCTCTTGCGCCGCATGCAGCAACTCGGTCATCCGGACGCGAAGCTGCGCATTGACGTCGTCAGCTTTGTCCTGGCGTCCAGCCAGGATCGGTTCGCCAACACTCATTGTGATCGGCACGTTCGTGCGACCCAGACGCTTGGGATAGCCCTTGGTCCACACCCTTTGGGATCCCCAGATGATCATTGGCACGATCGGCACCCCTGCTGCCTGTGCCATCCGGACCGCGCCGCTCTTGAACCCCTTGAGCTCGAATGAGCGTGAGATCGTCGCTTCGGGAAACACCCCCACGATGTCGCCCGCTTTGAGGGCACTGACCGCGGCACGGAACGAGGTTGCCCCCGCCGTTCGATCCACCGGGATGTGGTGCATCCCGCGCATCAGCGGGCCGCTGATCTTGTGACGGAACACGTCATCCTTGGCCATGAAACGCACCAAGCGCTTGCTGGGGATCGCAGCCAGTCCGGCGTAGGCGAAGTCGAAGTAGCTCAGATGGTTGATCATCAGAACGGCGCCACCGGACGTCGGGATGTTGTGCGCGCCGGTGATGGTGAACTTCAGGCCCTGTGCTGCGAACAACGCTCTCGCGACACCGATGACAGGGGTGTAGACCGGCTCCATGGCTCAACCGTAAGGGTTGGCACAAAACCTGTGACCGGGAGTGGTCGGTACCCTCCCATAAGGTGTTCCATCATCGGGGCACGGAGGCTCGAGAAGGGGCAACGATGGTCAAGCCGGTTGGCACAGCGCTCGTCCAAATGCACGGGTTCGGGCCCTTTCACGCCTTCGTTCAACACGCCCATCAGCTGTACATCGATGGGTTTTCTGAACAAGCCGTGCTCGCGTGCCGGGAGTGGCTGCTCGTCACCGCTGGTTCAGGTGACAGGGCCAGCACCCAGTACCTGCGCTACATCGAGGGCATCGCCCTCCAGGAGGTCGGCCGGCACCACGATGCGGTGACCGTGGCCCTGGATCTTCTGGTCGACGTCGAGGACGACCCCGACCCGATGTGGCGGGCCAAGGCTCTGGCCCTCCTTGCCGAGTCCTCGACCCAGGTCGGGGAGGTCAGCCGCGCGATGGATGCACTGGCTGAGGGAACGTGGCTTGTCGCGAGCGCGGTGCCGGGCCGCTACAGCCATCTCTCAGCGAGCATGGCGGTTGCGCTGGCACTGCGCGCCGTCTACCTCTTCGAGCAGGCGGACGAGCTGTTCGCCGGGATTCGGCCCTACGACGACCTCGAGGTCGACCTCCTGGTGGCCCAGGAGCGGTCGCTGCTCAGCACCTACTGGGGGACGACGCTCCTCGTCGTCGGCCACGTCAAGGAAGCCGGGCCCCATCTCGTCACGTCCGCGGAACAGGCACTGAGGATGGGCAGGATCGCGGTACTGGTCGGCAACTCCGAGATGGCGGCGCGCGCAGAGGTCATCGAGGCGTACGCACTAAGCCGGCTGGGGTACGCGGACCTCGCCGCAGCCCGGGTCAACGCGGCCACCGAGCGCTTTCGGCTCCGCGACGAGCTGGTCGAGACCCACCTTGCGCACCTGGTCCTGGGCCAAGCAGCGACGGAGTCGGGAGACTACGGCGAGGCGCGTCGGCAGCTGATCGCCGCATTGACGAACGCCGACCGCGCGAGCCGCGACCTCTGGGCGTCAGTCGCCATGGAGGCGCTGGCCGATGTGGATGTCGCGGAGCACGGACCGCACCCGGCTGTCGACCTGTGGAAGCGTCTGGCACGAGAAGCCCTCGGGCGGGTGTGGTTCGAGCGCGACGGCCGATTCGCCTCGCTGCAGTCGCGCAACCAGGTGCGCGCGCTCACCGCGGAAACAAGCCGAATGGGCCAGGCCGCGCTGCTCGACCCCCTCACGGGTCTGGGAAACCGACACATGATGACCAGCGCCGTCGACCGGGCGGGCGATGACTTGTCCGTCGTGTTCGTCGACGTCGACGAGTTCAAGCAGGTCAACGACCGCTACTCACACGCGGTTGGCGACGAGGTGCTGCGCCGAATCGCTGTCATCCTGCGCACCCACTGCCGGGCCGACGACGTGCCGGTGCGCTACGGCGGCGACGAGTTCGTCATCCTCGTCTTCGGCGGAGGTGCAGCGGCCGAGGGTGTGGCGGCACGGTTGCACGACGCCGTGCGCAAGGCCCCGTGGTGGCAGGTCGCCCGCGGACTCAAGGTCACGGTCTCGGTCGGGGTGGGCCACCCGGTCCCAGCCCACGGAGCTATTGCCGCAGCCGACACCGCGCTGCACGCGGCCAAGAGCGCCGGTCGAGACCGCGTCGTGACGGTCTAGAGCCCCGCGCTGCCCACTAGGCTTCGCGAGTGCTCGAACACGTCCAGGCGATCCGGTATGTCACGCCGCTGCGCGAAGGCGGCTCCCTGCCAGGCATCGTCGAAGCCGACGACGACGGCACCTACGTCGTGAAGTTCCGCGGCGCCGGCCAAGGGCTCAAGGTTCTGGTCGCTGAGGTGATCGTCGGTGAGATCGGTCGCGCCATCGGCGTGCGCGTCCCAGACATGCGCGCGGTGGCGCTGGATGCCCGGATCGCCAAATACGAGGCAGATGAAGAGGTTCAGGACCTGCTGACAGCCAGCGTCGGTCTGAACCTTGGCGTGGACTTCCTGCCCGGTTCTTTCGGCTACGACGGCTCACGCCCGCCTTCACGCCAGGAGGCCGCGCGGGTTCTGTGGCTGGATTCGTTCACGGCGAACGTCGACCGCACATGGGCCAACCCAAACCTGCTGGTGTGGCACGGCCAGACGTGGGCCATCGACCACGGCGCCGCCCTGTACTTCCATCACTCGTGGCCCAACCGTGGGTCGGACCCGGCCCGGTTTGCCAGCCAACCGTTCGACGCCAGCAAGCATGTGCTGCGCGACGTTGCGGATGACCTCGCGCCCCTGCACGAAGACCTCGCGGCCATCGTCAGGACTGCGCTCAACAACGGCGTGCTCGCCCAGGTCCCGGACGAGTGGCTGGAAGCGACGGACATGATGCCCGACCCTGAGTCCGTCCGGACGGCATACCGCCTGAGCTTGCTTGCCCGCCTTGACAATCCATCCGTATGGCTGCCCACCGGAGCCGCCGCATGACCGCACCATTGGTGGGTTACCAGTACGTCGTGCTTCGCTGCGTGCCCCGGGTTGACCGCGACGAGTTCATCAACGTCGGCGTCGTCCTCCACAGCCAGTCCGCCGACTTCCTGGACTGCGCGTTCGCGGTCGATCCCGACCGCCTGAGGTCGTTCTCCGCCGACCTGGACCTGGCTGCTGTTGATGCGACTCTGCAGACGGTGTGCGCGATCTGCCGCGGCGAGCAAGCGCCCGGTCGCCCCGCGCTGGACAGGCTCGGCCAGCGCTTCGGTTGGCTGGCCGCGCCCCGAAGCACGGTGGTCCAGCCCGGCCCGGTCCACGGAGGTCTCACCGGCGATCCCGCGGCCGAGCTCCAGAGGCTCCTGATTCGCCTCGTGGGCTGAGCGAAGGCGCGGTGTTCGCTGATGTCGACCGCGCTAATGTCGACCGTATGAACCTCGACCGTCCCGTGTCCCCCGATCCCTACTCCCTGTTGCCCCGGGTGGCGGCGCTCGAGGTGTCGAGCACATCCATCGTGAACGACACCCGTCTGCCCGAAGAGCACGTCTTCAACGGGTGGGGACTGTCCGGCGGCAACGTCTCGCCACAGCTTTCCTGGTCGGGTGCACCCGAAGGCACCAAGAGCTACGCCGTCACGTGCTTCGACCCTGACGCGCCCACGCCTTCAGGCTTCTGGCACTGGCTGCTGGTAGGAATCCCCGCTGACGTCACCACATTGCAGGCCGGCGCAGGAACTGCCGAGAACGCCCCCGATGGTGCCTTTCACGTGGGTAACGACTTCGGAGACAAGAGGTATGACGGTGCCGCGCCGCCCGCCGGCGACCGGAACCACCGCTACATGTTCGCGGTGCATGCCCTCGACACCGACGACCTGGGTCTGGACGACACGGCCAGCGCCGCGGTGACCGCCTTCACCATGGGCGCCCACACCCTGGCTCGCGGCGTCATCACGGCCAGCTACAGCGTCTGAGACTGTCGAGGTTCCCTATCTCCGAGGTGGGCGCAGGGCCCACATGGCAACGGCGCTCGCCGACGCCACGTTCAGGGAGTCCACTCCCCCGGCCATGGGGATCTTCACCACCAGATCGGCGCCCTTGACTGCCAGCCGCGAGAGCCCATCGCCTTCTGTGCCAAAGACCATCGCGAGTCGATCGGGCTGGTTCACCGCGAGGTCGTCCAGGCTGACGGCGCCATCGCCCAGGGCGAAGGCCGCGACGGTGAACCCCTTGTCGCGCAACACCTGCAGGCCCCCGGGCCAAGGGTCGATGCGTGTCCACGGCACCTGGAACACGGTGCCCATGGAGACCCTCACTGCGCGACGGTAGAGCGGATCAGCACATCGAGGGGTGATCAGCACAGCGTCCACGCCGAGCGCCGCCGCGGACCTGAACGCAGCGCCCACATTGGTGTGATCAACGATGTTCTCAAGGATGACGACGCGAGAGTGCTGCTGTTGGGAGGCACTGTCCAGCAAAGCCTCTGGGGGCACGAGAGGTGGTCGGTGCATCGACGCCAAGACCCCGCGATGCAGATGAAAGCCCGTCATGGCCTCGATGACGCCAGCCTGCGCGAAGTACACCGGCACGCCCTGCGACTCAGCACCCTGGACGATGTCGGCCAGGTCGGTGATCCATCGCTCGCCCATCAGGAAGGACCGTGGACGATGTCCGGCGCCGAGCGCCCGCCGGATCACCTTCTCGCTCTCCGCGAGATACAGGCCGCGCTCGGGCTCGAGCTTCTTGCGCAGGTTGACGTCGGTCAGGCTGAAGTAGTCGCTCACGCGCTCGTCGGCCGGGTCCGTGATCTCGATCGGCATGTCAGAGACTCATCCTGTGAAGGGCCGCGGTCATGTGACCATCTTCGCGATGGCGGCGACACCGATGACGACAATGACCGAACGAAGCACCCGAGGGGACAGCCGTCGCCCGACCCTTGCCCCGACATACCCCCCGGCCAGTGAGCCCACCGCAATCAGGGCGGCAACGGCCCAGTCGATCCGCTCCGGAGCCACGAGGATGAAGGTCACCGCCGCAACGACATTAACCACCGTGCTCAGCACGTTCTTCAGTCCGTTGATGCGCTGCAGGCTGATCGCCATCAGCGCACTCATGATGCCCACCATCAAGACCCCTTGCGCTGCCCCGAAGTAGCCGCCATAGACCCCGGAGGCGAAGACGCCGACGGTGAGCAGCAGGCGCCGCCCGCCGCTGTCATGGCCCGGATGGCGAGCGGCCGCCCACGCCTGCAGCCGAGGTCCGAGCAGGACGAGCAACAGCGACAAGGCGAGGAGGACCGGCACGATGGCATCAAAGGCCGATTCGGGGAGCCAGAGCAGAAGGATGGCACCGGTCAGGGCGCCGACAAGCGACACCGGCATCAACCGCCGCAGGATGTCGCCCAGGCCGGCCAGCTCTCGGCGGTAGCCATGAATACCGGTGATGCCGCCTGCGACGAGGCCAACGGTGTTGGAGACGTTGGCGACCAACGGCGGATACCCGAAGAACAGCAACGTCGGGAACGTGATCAGCGTGCCGGCACCGACGATGGTGTTGATGGTCCCCGCAGCCATACCCGCCGCGAGCAGCGCAACGACTTCATACCAGGGCACCCGGTCACCCTAGGGGAAGATGACCGGGAACCTCGTGGCGTGTCAGGGCGTGGGTGGACTCTTGTCATCGTCGCCGGTCACATGCAGCTCCGAGTCATGCAGCGCAGATGCCTGGTCCTCAAGGGAGTCCGCTGCCGGGCGCCCGGACGACTTCATCTGACGCTGGCTGGTGGTTGCGTGCCCCTCCGCCTCGGCGGACGCACCGGCAGCCTGGCCGCGGGCTTCGGCCAGAGCCTTGGCCGGGTCCTCAAGCTGGGTCTCCTCGAACGCCGTGGGCATGACTTCGCCGGTGTCCACCCACTTGTCGGCGGGGTCATCGAAGTCCTTGCCGCCAAGCGCGCTGCCGATCCCCTTCAGAGCCTCGGTCAGCTCGCTCGGGATGATCCACAGCTTGTTGGCGTCGCCGCGCGCGAGCTGCGGGAGCACCTGGAGGTACTGGTAGGCGAGGAGCTTCTGGTCGGGCTTTCCGCGGTGGATGGCCTCGAACACCTGGGTGATGGCGCGGGACTGGCCTTGGGCCTCCAGGATGCGGGCCTGGGCGGAACCCTCGGCACGAAGAATCTGGCTCTGCTTGTCGCCCTCTGCGGTCAAGATGGCCGACTGCTTGATGCCCTCGGCGGTCAAGATGGTGGCACGGCGGTCACGCTCCGCCCGCATCTGCTTCTCCATCGAGTCCTGCACCGACCGTGGCGGGTCGATCGCCTTGAGCTCGACGCGGTTGACGCGGATCCCCCACTTGCCCGTGGCCTCGTCGAGAACACCGCGCAGCTGGGCGTTGATCTGGTCGCGGCTGGTCAGGGTCTGCTCGAGATCGAGGGAACCGATGACGTTACGCAGCGTGGTGACTGTCAGCTGCTCGATGCCCTGGATGAAGTTGGCGATCTCGTACACCGCCGACTTGGAGTCGATGACCGAGTAGTAGATGACGGTGTCGATATTGACCACGAGGTTGTCCGACGTGATCACCGGCTGCGGCGGGAAT
>DATCNE010000176.1:0-2180 GCA_036565395.1 Dermatophilaceae bacterium | reverse complement strand
CTGGCGACGGGCGGACCGCTCGTTGCTCAACGATGGGGTGACGGTCCTGGCCGCGTGCCTCATGACGGTCGTGGCCGCTGGGTTTGGGGAGCGGCTCGGGGAGCCAGGGACGCCCGGCCTCGCGGGACTGGCGTGGCTGCCGGGGGCCGATCAGGGGAGAACCTGGGTGCTGGCCGGGCTGCTCCTTGCGTATTTCGCCGGCACGGTCCTCTACGTCAAGACGATGATCCGCGACCGTGGACACGTCGGGAGGTACCGGCTCTCGGTGATGTACCACGTCGCCGTATGTGTGCCCGCGTCGGTCGCAAGCCCGTGGTTGGGGGCGCTTTTTGTTGTACTCGCATTACGGGCCGCCGTCGTGCCCAAGCGGTGGCCCGGGCTGACTGCAGCAACGATCGGCGTCGGCGAGATCGTCGCGAGTCTGACCCTCGCCACGATGCTGTTGCTCGCCTGAGCGCCGATCAAATAGGCAGCCACTCGCGCCATTTCACGAGGCCGCAGATTGCCCGGGCCACATCGGGTCTTGTCGCCCTTGTGCTGCCGAGGCTCGCAACTGCTAGGCCAGCCCAAGTCTAGGGCGTGTGCTCCAGCGGCTCAGGACGCCGACCACCGGAAGGTCCGCGGCGCACAGCACGAACAAGGGCAGGAACCCGCGGGCGTATCCGGCCGACCCGCCGAACATCCCGCTGACCAATCGGCTTGTGACAATTCGGACGGCCACCGCACGGTAGCTCGTGGGGCGCCCCTAACCGCACCGCTGACCGTTCCGCTACCGGGAGGGTGGGAGTCATCGGACCTATGGTGAAAGTCGGATACTCGAGGCGCTCCGGCGGGCTCCTGGCGCGCCGGACCCGATGACTGCAGGGCAGGAGCAGGACACAGTCGCAGCACACCGCTCCATCAACGGCCGAACAGTGCATCGACGTTCGGCAGTTCTTGGAACCGGGAGAACGTCCCCGCGTCAGCGATTTCCTCCGCAGCCTGCAGGAATCCACTCCATGCGGTGCGCGCGAGAGTGCCCCCCACGCTGATCCGCCGCACTCCCAACCGTGCCGCCTCCGCGACCGTTGTGAAAGGGGCGTTGATCAGCAAATTAACCGGTTTGGGTGCCACCGCGGAGACAATCGCGGCGACGTGCTCGACCGTGTCGATCCGTGGAGCGTAGAGGCAGTCGGCGCCCGCTTCGGCGTACGCGCGCAGTCTTCGGATCGTCTCGTCGATGTCGGGACGCCCACACACGAACCCCTCGGATCGGCCGGTGAGAACGATCCCCCTGCCGCTTTCGTCGATCGCTCGCCGCGCGGCTGCAACACGCTCCACGGCAAGTTCGAACTCAAAGAGCGGATGCACCTCGTCGCCCGAGGAGTCTTCGATCGAAAGGCCGGCGATCCCCGTGTCCGCGGCCATTTTCACGTTCGCTGCGACTTGCTGCGGATCCACCGCGAACCCGCCCTCGAAATCTGCGTTCACCGGCACCTTCACGGCGTCGACCACGACACGCAAATGCTCGAGAACCTGATCGAGTGTGACCTGGTTATCCGCGCGACCCAGCGCCCATGCCAACCCGGCACTCGTCGTCGCCAATGCCTTGAAGCCCATCTGCTCCAGGACCCGCGCGCTCCCCACGTCCCAAGGGTTCGGCATCACGAAACACCCCGTGGAGTGCAAGCGGCGGAATTCGGCGATTCGATCGTCATGGACGTTCATGGCACACCTCGTCAACGGGCCGGAAGAATGTAACTCTAATCCGGATTGAGGGGTCAGAGCCGTAAAGGTCGGATTCACCCACGAGGGACTGGAGGGCGTCGAGGACTACGAATGCGAGGTCGAGGCCTACCTCAAAAGGGACAACAGGCACCGTCGTCGGACAAGTCCGCCCATGCCGCGTTGGGTGTGCGTTCTTGCCCAGAGGAGGATCGGGCTACGGGACGAATGAGGCGGTGATAAGCACTGGCCTTGTGCACCGATGACCGTTCGCCTATCGGGACTCACTCTCATGCCGATGACCGAGCTTCGTGAACGGTGTTGCTTCACCGCGCTCGGACGATTGCCTCGGCATCCTTGCGGTAGAACGCGGCGTGGTCGTTCAGTTCTGGCTTCCCGAGTTCCCCGGCCATGGTTTCGCTGAAGGTGGCGAGATCGAGGAGGCGTTCGACGATCATGTCGAGGAGATCGGCTGG
>DATCNE010000175.1:0-12631 GCA_036565395.1 Dermatophilaceae bacterium | reverse complement strand
CAGCAACATGGCCCGGTTCACCCCGGTCGGGAAGGCCCGCGAGCACGCGGTGACCACGCTGCGCCTGGTTGTCGACGCCGTCATCGAGGAGGACACCACCCTCGCCGCGGCGATCCTCGAGTCCGTGCCTCCCGAATCGCCAGACGGCAGGGCCACCGTCGCCGGCTGCATCGGCGTCGCTCTCGGCCTGCTCGACGACTGGCTCACCGGGGCCGACCGGCACGCCCCGAAGGACCTCGGTCAGCGCGTGACGCTGCCCTCGGGCCACTGGCAAGGCGAACGCGCCGCGACCGACATCCTCGCGCTGGGCCGCAAGGGACGCGCCTACCGCTCGCTCGACACCCTGCTCACCAGACAAGGCGGCAAACAAGTCCTCTACGGCAGCGCCCTCGCCCTCGCCGCCGCCCTCCGAACCTGGTCCAGCGAAACCGGCACCCAGGTAACCGAGCTGACCCGCGCCACCCTGCGGTAGTCACCACTCCGATCACGGACAGTTCGTGTTGCGGCGTGTACTGGAATCCACCGACTTTCTCATGGCCATGGACAGGGATTCGCGCGATCCGCTGACGCTGTCGGTGGTCCCCTCTAGTCTCACAAATGCCACTGAACAGGTGGCAGGGGGCGGGCAGGGAGGGGCGCCATGAGCGCACAGGCCGAGATGCGGCGCAAGGCAGCGCCGGCGACCGTCATCGACTCGCCGGACCGGGCGAGGGTCTTGGCTCAGCATCTGCTCGATCCCGAGCGGGCCAAGCCAGTTATCGTGATCACGACGGCGGCAGGCCAGCCTGGGCCATACATCGATGTCGAAGCGATCGTCGACGCGGTCAGCGGCCTTGCTGACGTCTACGTTCTCCCCACGGGGAGAGTCACGTTCGCCATGAGCGATCGGTTGCCCGCGAAGACACAGGTGTACGGCGGCGCCGGTCGGGTCTACCCGGTCGACAAGACATGGCAGAGCGATCCATATGCCGCACCCTTGCGCTTCGCCTTTGGTGCGGCCGAAGGACCGGCCGCCACGGACGAGCTCATCGCCGATGCGCTGGGCGCTGTGCACTCCGCAGGCTTGAGCACCAAACGCGCTGGCGCTACCGTGCGGCGAGTCGAGGGCATGGTGAAGGGCTTGCCCGCTCCATCGCGCGCATGGGTCCGGACTGATGACGGCGGTGACGCCGCGATCTGGCAGGACCTGTTGTTCCCCGGCTTGCCGATCGACCGGACGTTCCAGGTGGGGATGCGGATCAGCGGTGCCCTGGATGTCGAGGAACGCCGGATTGACGTGTCAGCCTCGTTGCGCAAACCAGCCGAAGCGTTGGCTGGCTATGCGGTCGGCGCCGTTGTGCTTTGTCGGGTCGTGAAGCTCGACAACATCCAGGTCGTAGTGGAGCTCTACCCAGGCGTGCGCACCGGGATGTCGGCAGCGGAGGTGACAGGCAATCCGATGGACCGGCTGACGACGTTGATGTCGATCGACGAAGTGCTCCCTGTCCGGGTCACCGCTCGAGGTGGGCACGATGGCCGAGGCTGGAGGCTGAGCACACTCGATGTCGAGGACTCCGAGGAGATTCTGGCATCACCGAGCTTGCTGCCAGATGGACCGCCCTGGCTCGTGATGGCAGAGGCTGCTTCCGAGATCGCGGTTGCGGCACCAACCAGAACGACTGCTTCGTCCGGGATTGAGGGAACTGAGCAGCCCGAGTCGTTGCTGGTCGACGCTCAGCCCCTTCAACCCACCGCGCCTTCTTCGTTGGTACCCAATGTCAGTGCATTGCCGAAGCCATCGCCTCCAGCAGTCGATGAGGCAGAGTCGCTGCGCAAGCAGATCGCGGAGCTCGACGTGCGGCTGCAAAAAGCGCGGACGCTGGAGCACGCGTTTCAGTTCGAACGTGACGGATTCCGCGAGCAGACCAGCGAGTTGCACGCTCGGGTCCAGCGGCTTCAGCTTTCGGCTAAGAGGGCGAGGACCGACCTGCGTACGGAGAAGCAGAAGTCCCAACAGCTCGCGAAGCGACTCAAAGCGGCGAAGGCGGAGGGCAACGGGCACTCCAACGAGGAGGTTCTGTTCCTGGACCCCGAAGAGCAGTTCAGGTACGAGGTCGACTTTGCCTACGCCCACCGGATCTCGCCCGACGACAAGAAGATTCGACCGCGGCACGAACTCCGCGTAGGCCCCGATTTCCTTGGCACCCTGAGCTCGGTCGAGGGCGTTGACCGTAGCAAGGTGGTCGCCGTCACCGTCGAGATCGTCACTGACCTGGTGAGCGAGCTCGAAGGCCGGGAGCTCCACCCTCTGCGCGAAGGAGAGGGTGCGGCCGAGCGTGACGTCATACGGTCGACCGACGGCGCTCGATGCATGCGCGTCGCACTTCAGCGCAAGACCGCGTCTGCCCGGCGTCTGCACTACTGGAAGCTAGGCGACGCGATCGAGTTGTCGCGTGTGGTCAAGCACGACGACATGACCCCATAGCGCATGCGGCAACTCCCGCAGCACGGTCACGCTGGGTCGTCGGCGAACATTTGTAGTAGGCGGTCGATAAATTGTTGCTGACCTCTTACCAGCTTGACCCGGGCGACCTCCGCTGTGAACCAACTGGCTCTGTCGATCTCTGGAAACGACCGCATTCGGCCCGATCCTCGGGGCCACTCGAGCTCGAACGTGTTACTGACGACGCCAGCCGCGTCGAAGTCCGACTCTGCTGCCCATGCAGTCACCAACTTCCCGCCGGGCTGGCTGACGCTGCCCAAGTCGCGATACACGACCAAGGGCGGCGCCGAGCCCAACTCTTCCTCGAACTCCCGGTTCGCGGCAACGAACGGGTCCTCACGGGACTCGTACTCACCCTTCGGAATCGACCATGCGCCATCGTCTTTGTGCGCCCAGAAGGGACCGCCCATGTGCGCAAGCAGCACCTCAAGGACGATCTCGTCGCCCTCGTTGACGTGACGGTAGAGCAGCAGGCCGGCGCTCAGCTTCTGAGGCATGAGACCAGCATGCCGGTCGACGGCGTCAGAGCAGCGTCGCTCAGGCCATCTCGGGGACGTGCAGGTGCGCGAGCGCCAGATCGAATTCCTGGATGTCCGTCACCGAGGCCCCGACATCCTGGGCAGTACGCGTGCGCAGCGCCTCGGCTGCCGAACGAGAGGCCACCATCGCGTCGCGGCTGGCGAACGTCGCGGTGGAGACTGCGCGGCCTGTGTCGCGGTCGACCATCAGGCTGGCGCTGCAGAAGCCGTCCAACTCCTCCAAGGCTGGGAGCAGTGTCATCCGGTAGGTGTCGATGCCGCTGGCGACCGCCGCGGTGTCCATGCTGAGCCAGGTGCATCGCACGCAGGCGCCTTCGCCCGAGGGTGCGTGGCGGTGTACCACCGCGATGTCCCAGACATCGACCGACGGCTGGGCTCCGAAGATCTCCGCGCCCCGCTGGCGCTTCGGTTGAACCATCTGCTCGCTGTTGTCTCGCGCTTCCTTGGTCGACCAGGCGCTGGTGATGACGCAGCTCCCGGACTCGCGGTCACAGATCATTGACAGTCCGGTACAGCCCTCCATGGCCATGAGATCCGGCATCACCTCGTCCCGGACGAAGGCGATGCCTTCGTCGATCGATCCGGGTCGAGCCTGGAATGTGGTGGATCGTGCGTACACGGCAGAACCCCTCTCCTATGGTGCGTTTCCGAGGCGGTCTACAGCCTGTGGGGCCGCGGCCGCTGCTCGCGTTCCAACTCGGCATCCACACGCGGTGCGATGTGCCTTCTGCAATCAGGGCGCGTGGTCAATCTCGAAAGATAACGCCCGGACAAGTCCTCTGTCAAGGAGCGGGCCGAGCCGGTCAACCACCGCAGATGTTGCTCTGGTCGTGCTCGCCGACCTAGGCTCGCAGGTACCAATATCCTCCTCGCGTAAGGAGGGAGCCGATCGCGATGAGCAATGTCGAGACCACTCCCACTGAGCAGCGCTGCACCGGATCGGTCACGACGGTGGACGCCCCAGGGGAACCCATCCAGGTCCTGTCCCCACGCGCCGTGCCGTTGGGCGGTCTGCGTGCCATGACCGTACGCCGCACGCTCCCGCAACGCTCGCGCTCGCTCATCGGCGCCTGGTGTTTCGCGGACCACTACGGACCAGACGACGTAAGTGTCACTGGCGGCATGGACGTCGCGCCGCACCCGCATACCGGGTTGCAGACCGTGAGCTGGTTGTTCGCCGGCGAGATCGAGCACCGCGACAGCCACGGCGTGCACGCCTTGGTGCGACCGGGCGAAGTCAACCTGATGACAGCGGGATACGGCATCTGCCACTCGGAAGTCTCGACCCCTCAGACCACCACCTTGCATGGTGTGCAGCTGTGGGTGGCCCTGCCGGAGGCGCACAGTGCGGCGCCGCGCGACTTCCAACACCACGTTCCCACGTCGGTCGAGCTCGACGGCGCGACAACCAGGGTCTTCATCGGCAGCGTGGCCGGACAGACCTCTCCCGTGAGGACCTTCACGCCGCTGCTGGGCGCAGAGATCAGCCTCGATCCCCGGGCCCGGGTGAGTCTGGACGTCGACCCCGGGTTCGAGCACGGCGTTCTCGTCGACGCCGGCACGGTCACCGTGGGCGAATCCGCGCTGAGCCGATCAGATCTCGGCTATCTGGGCACCGGCCGTTCGAACCTGACCCTGACCAACACCACCGACCAGGCTGCGCGGCTCATCCTTCTCGGCGGGGAGCCATTCGGCGAAGAGATCATCATGTGGTGGAACTTTGTCGGTCGCACCCACGAAGAGATCGTTGGCTTTCGCGAGGCATGGCAAAACGAGTCGGAGCAGTTCGGCCGTGTCCAGGGCTACACAGGCGCCCCTGCGCGGTTGCCGGCCCCGGCGCTCCCCAACGCCCAGTTCAGACCCCGGCAGAATCCGGCCACCACGTCTACGTGAAGGAGGACGCTCGGCCGGTAACGCTTCACTACGGCGGATGATGAGCGGGTGAGCACTCCAGCCGCCTACTGGATCGCTGTGTCGATCGGCGCCGTGATCTGCGTGAGCCTCTGCGTCGCCTGCCGGCGGTGGCCCGGGCCGTGGGTCGGGTGGGCGGG
This sequence comes from Dermatophilaceae bacterium, assembly GCA_036565395.1. Taxonomy (GTDB): domain Bacteria; phylum Actinomycetota; class Actinomycetes; order Actinomycetales; family Dermatophilaceae; genus UBA4719. The sequence goes on along the minus strand of DATCNE010000175.1, from coordinate 7,559 downwards.
GCGGGCGATCTCGGCCATCCTGGTCGCCGACGCCGTCTTGTTCGTGAGTGTCCCGCTGGCCGAGGGCCGCTGGTCGGTCCAGGCATCGCTGCCGCTAGCGCTTTGTGACGTCGCGTTGATCGTGGCCGCTATCGCCTGCTGGTGGCCGCAGTGGTTGCTGGCCGTGGAGCTTACCTACTTCTGGGGACTCGCCGGCACGCTCCAGGCAGTAGTCACACCGGACCTGTCCGCCGGCTTTCCCCAGCGCGAGTTCTTCATGTTCGTCGTCGGCCACGTCGGGATCGTGATCGCGGCCCTGTTCCTCGTGGTCGGCCTCCGATTGGAGCCACGTCCTGGCTCAGTGATGCGCGTGTTCGCGATCACGGCGGCCTACACGGCGTTCGTCGGCTTTTTCAACTGGCTCACCGGCTCCAACTACATGTACCTCGCGGCGGTCCCGACGCATGGCTCGCTGCTGTCGGTGCTCGGTCCTTGGCCGTGGTACATCCTCAGTGGCGCTGCTGTCGCTCTGGTCCTGCTACTGATCCTGGATACGCCGTTTCACCGCCGCCGCACCGACCGGCATACCGAAGCCTGATCACACGACTGGATCCCGGAGTGGGCCGCCGGTTTTGTTGCTAGATACTTGGTGGGTGCCGAAACAGGTTGCCCACATGCACTGGCTCGATCGAGTCGATGATCAGACCATCCTCGAAGTCCATCGCGTAGTGAGCGCTGTCGTAGAGATCGGGGGGGCAGTCGGCTGGCTTCAGACACCGACGCGCGCCGGCATCGGTCAATGGTTGGGTGGATGGCACGCAGCGGCGACGACTGGCCGTGCCGGCCTTGCCTTGTGCCGGGTTGGCGACCAGATACAGGCCATGGGCGGCTGGCGAGCTGAACCGGAGGGCGCGCTCGGACACGTCGTGGAGCTGACCAAGATCATGGTTCATCCGGATGCGCGGGGCCTGGGACTGGGCCGTTTGGTGGTGGACGCGCTGATCGATGGCGCGGACAACTTCGGGGGGGAGTTGCTGACGCTTGGGGTGCGCGGCAACAACTATGGCGCGCGGGCGCTCTACGAAGCATGCGGTTTCGAGACGTGGGGAGTACTGCCGAACGCGGCCGCTGTGGGCGATGACCGATTCGATGTGGTGAGGATGTGCCGACAGCTCCGGCTTCCCACGAACGCAGTGATTCACGGTTCGACCGCCGGAGGAATGGGCGGATCCTCGCTTCGCCCTGCGTAGCGGCTCACGGTTGGCTGTGGAACGACGGGAATTGCCGCATGGCGTGCCTTGATCGTTATTGAGAGGATCACCTGGTGAGGGATTCAAGGACGCCATGGGAGAACACGACGCACGACTGGGCGACCACCGTAGACCACGAGCACCTCGCGCAGATCCGGCAGCTGCCGGCAACGTACGCGCCAAGTGGGGTGGAGCACCTCATCCTCGAGGTCCTCGCCTACGCCGCCGACGAGGCCGAGTCCATGGGCAGGGCGGGCCGCGGGATCGTGACCCTGCATGCGGACGGCTCCGTGTCGGTGGCCGATGACGGGCGCGGCACCGATACCCGCGTTGACGCCGCGGGGCGGGTGATCAAGAAGCCGGTCGTGGGGACCAAGGATCTGCGTTTCTTCGACGACTCCGATGCTGAGGCGTTGCCGGACGGCCATGCCCGCCGCGGGATGTCCGTCGTGGCCGCCCTCAGTGAGTGGCTGATCCACACCAACCGGCGCACTGGCGGGTCATGGACTCAGCGGTACGAGCACGGCGTGCCAACGACTGATCTGACGCCCGTCGCTGATGACGGGACGACTGGCACTACGGTGCACTTCCACCCTGACATCGCGATCCTGGTGAGCCCCGGGGTGATGGCGCCCGACGTGATCCGCGCCGACAGCTGGCCGCAACTGCGCGTCGTGCTCGTTGACGAACGACCATGCTGAGCCGACGACACCCACGAACGCGCGTAGCCGCATTGGGTGCGCGTTGTCCGGCCTACTTCGCGGTTTCGTCGCTGAGCCGCCCCTGGACTTGCGTGGCGGCGGACGGGCGCCGAGCGGCTAGCTCTGGCGCTCGAGCTGTTCCTTGAGGCGCTGATAGCTCTGAGGTGCACGCTTTGCCGCCTGACGACGGACGATGAGCGGCACAAGCAACTTGCCGATCCCATGTGCCTCAAAGTCCATGACAACCGTGATCCGCGACCGGGTATTGTCGGCGAGTGGTTCGACAGTCAGGTCGACGTTTGGCCTGACCGGTCCGTCAACACCATGTGCGGCCCAGTTGGTGGGGGGCCTGCTTTCCGTGATCTCCTGCGTCATCACACGCTCGCTGCGTCCCATACGCCGAATCGTGGTGAACCGGGAGCCCACGCCGGGTGCCTGACCCGCTTCGACACGCGCGCTCACGACATCGTCCTGCCACTCGGAGAACCGCGATGGGTCGGTGGCATAGGCAAACACCTCTTCTGAGGGACAGCCGATTTCGATGTGGGAAGTGATCGGTGACACTGTCCCTCCTTCTGCGTGCCGACGCGCCGAATCTCGTATCACCTTTTGCGACGGCGACCTCGGCCCACCATCGTCTGGTCTGCCAGGAGCCGACCGGCGAAACTCAGTCGCAAGCAGGCGCAACGCCATTCGACGGATGAGAGAGCTAAAGGGGCCAATGAGCAGCCAGTAGCGCCTGAACCGGCGGCGGCTCTTATCGTCTGTGATGGCGACACGTGTTTCCAGCGTCAGGATTGACGAGGCGTCCCCGTAGGGATCGATCCTGAGGCTGGCGGCGATCTTGGCGAAACCAGGCTCATCGAAGCTCGTGAACTGCTCCGGCGTGGTCGGTGCGTCGGTGGAGGCCGCAACCGCCTTCCAGGGGCGGCTCACCTGGCCAAGGACCATCTCCACACCGGGGGTCTCGCCGAGCAGGATCCAACCCAGACCCACCATGTCCTTGAACCGGAACGTACGTCGGGATGCTTCGAGGGTGGTTGTCTTCCCGCGTCCCCTCAGGGTGCCCATCACACGCTGTGGCAGTCCCCGGACGCCGAGCAGGGTCCGAACCAGTGGGGCCTGAAAGAGGTCCAGCTCACTAGCCGCCCCGTAGCACTGGGCAGGCGGTGCCCGGAGGACGTCGGCGTGCACGACGGCAAAGTCGTATCTTGGCAAGAACTGATCCATGAGCAGTTGAGAGTCAGCCGCCTTGCCGGCTGGACCGGCAGAGCTCTGTTCAGGCGGTTGTGCCGGTGGCGCACTCATCAGGGATCCTCCGGCACATGCCCCGCGTCCAGCTGCGTCAATTCCTCCGCGATGCTCCGCGCCCAAGCGTCGATCTCCGTCCAGTCACGGAAGTCGCCTTCGGGCATCATCGCGCGAGCGGCCGGGAGCTTCCGCAACGTCTTCTCGGCGAAGGTGAGCCTGCCGGGATCGAGAATCTCCGCGATGCGTTCGGCGATCTCCCCGGTGGCACCGTGTTTGCTGGCATACCCAACGAGAATCAACATCTCCCTCGCCTCCTGAACCAGCGTAGCTCCTCTGGACAGGGGCATCACAGGGTCGAAGAAGGTCCCTCCCCGGGACGGTGCCGGCCTGCGGGCGCGTGACAGCATGCGCGGTCGTGTTCAATCGAACGTCCGCCGTCCCTACAGCGGAAGGGTTGACGGTCGACGAAATGCGACCGCACAAGCAGCCGATCTTGAGGGTGAATCCAGGTCTATCGTTTGGGGCTCGGCCGACTGCGTGTCAGTGCACCAACTTGGAACACTGGGTAATGCTTGGGGTCGGGCAGCTTTGTGAAGCACGGGCCCACAAAGTTCCCGGCGACCTCGCGGTACCGGGCGATGACGATCTCTCGTTCGTCGACTGGGACCTCGACAGCCAGGAAAATCTCGGTTTGCCCCTTGCGGCTCAACTCGCCCCTGCCTGCAGCTCGGAGATTACGGACCCAGTCGGACTCGCCATACGGGGATACCAGATAGCGGCTCCCTGCCACCTCGACGGGAATGACCGGCACCTTGTGGAGCTCACCTGTTCGGCACCCAACGACGGTGAGGGTGGCGACGCCGCGTGCGCTGAGCCGCATTGCCAGCGGGTTGGCCAGGTGCCGGGTGAAGGCTGGTGGCTTCAGGTAGGCCATGGCGATCCTTTCGATGGATGAGTCGGTTCACCGAGGTTGCCACCGGCGCTGGTGGCTTCGGCGTCATGTGGCGCTGACTTTGAACGTCTCCCTTCTCGTGCGCACGGGTGACCGGCAAAGTGACAAAGGTCCTGCCCTTCGCGTACTCGAATGGCTTGGTCAGATATCACTGCACCTTCTTATCCGCGGTGTCCGCCCCCACCCGGGAGGGTTCGGGCTGCGCCCCCGGCACCTGTCCATTGCTTCGCCCGAGCCTGTAGAGGTTCCAGCCGACGGCGCCCATCCAGATCAGCGGGAGCACCCCAGCGATGCCGTAGAAGCCCTCGAAGACCATCCTCAGCGCCTCGGCGGAGATACCGAGGACACCGGCGGCGACGCCCAGGTAGGCCACGGCCTTGGGGAAGACGCCCTTCAGCATCACGATGGAGACGATCAGCAGACCGACGGTTGTCAGCGGGCCCACGACCACCGTGGTGCGATTCTGGGCGATCAGGGTCTCGGCGGCCGTGGCAAAGGCGGCGCGTCGGGCGGGATCAGCAGTGGCCATGAACTGGTCACTCAGATAGACCAGCGCGGGAGCTCCGGTGGTCGTGATCGGGATGGCCAAAGTGAGCGCCCAGGCGCTGCCCCCGACCACCGCACCCAACGCCGCGAGGCTCTTGTCCAAGTGTTTGAGGGCCGGATAGAGGGCCAGGTAGGTGACCATGGCGAAGACGCCGGGGACCAACCAGAGTTGCTGTTCGACGATGTAGAGCGTCCGGTGCGCGGCAACGTAGCTCAACGTGGCTGTCCCACCCGCCGTCGGCGGGGCCGGTGTGGTGATGACGACCACGATGGCGGCAACCAGCATCGCGACGAAGATCCAGGCGGACACGCCGCCGATCCGATAAAGGAGGCGCCAAGACGGGTCTGGTCCTGCGATTCCCACACTCGGTGACCTGTCTGCGTTCATGGGTTTGATCATCCGAATCCACCATCCTTTGGTCCGCACCGAGCCGACCGGCGAAGCGCCGCGGCGAGCAGTCGAAACGTCATCCGACGGATGAGAGAGCTCAACGGGCCGACGAACAGCCAGTAGCGCCTGAACCGGCGGCGGCTCTGGTCGTCAGTCATGGCGACCCGTGTTTCCATCGTCAGGATTGACGAACCGTTCCCTGGCGGCACTGCCGACAGCGAAACCGTCGTAGCCGCCCAGAGCACCCGCCTGCTGAACGGGTCGAACCTCGACCTGCTGTCCGGTCAGAGTGAGAGCCGGGGCGATGCGTTCGGTAATCTCCTCGGTCGCACCGTGTTTGCTGGCATGCGCAACGAGAACCAACATCTCCATCGCCTCCTGTGCCAGCGTGGCTCCTCTGGACGGTGGCATCACAGGGTCGAAGGTCCCGCCCCGGAGCAGCCCCGGGCGCCACGAGTGTTTCGTCGTGACCGTCTCGCAACGGATCCCGCTACGGAACGGCGAAAGCCATGTTTGTGCCAGGTCGGCGCAGCCTCCGCGCGTGCCCGCAGACCGTTCGTGCTGTGGGACACACATGAGGCAGCGGGTGGCATCTTTGGTGAGTCAACTCGAGGTCTTGACCGGGCGGTCAGTCAAGTTCAGACTGGAAGTACTCGGTCCGTCTTCGGAAGGGCGGACCATCAGCACGAAAGGTGGTTGGTTTTCATGAGTAAATGGACGCACCCACAGGGTCTTGCCGCGCTTGTCGTGGGGATCTATGCGGCGTTGTCCCCGATCTGGACGACGCACCCGACAGGCAACAAGGCCACGTACACGATGATCGCTCTTGGGGTCATCACTGCGGCTGTGGCGCTGTTCTCGCTGGCCAGGCCGGGCAGGGTCGCTTTCGAGGGTCTCATCGCGTTGATGGGCGTGTTGTTCTTCGTATCGCCGTGGGTCATGGGTTTCAGCGCCACCGCTTACATGCCGTTGGCGTGGACCGCGTGGATCGTGGGCATGGTGGCGCTGGTGGCAGGCGCCGCAGATGTGCAAATGACCCGCTCGGAGCACGGTGCGCATGGAATTGCCTCCCACTAAGGAGCCGGCCCACTACTGGGGAGGAGGATTTTCTATGGTGCCGGTTCGCACGGCAGGTTCCGGGCGGGCCCGCGCCCTGGTTCCCGAGGGCTCCTTGAGTCCTCGGGATGGCTCTAGCAGCGCCGACACCTCTTCGAGCGACGGTGAGGTTGCCGGCAGCGGTGACGCGCGCGAACGGATTCTTGACGCTGCCGAGGATCTCTTTGCCGCAGACGGCTTCGACGCGACGCCCACCTCTCGTATCGCTCGTCGAGCTGCCGTGGCCAAGGGCCTGCTCTTCTACTACTTCCCACGCAAGACGGACCTGCTGTGCACGCTGTTCAGGGAGCGACTCCCCGCGCAGCCCTTGTCAGGCGTCGCCGGGATCGCCGTCAAGGGTGACCTGGCGGGCTCGCTGGTGCGTCTGGCCGACAGGGTCGGCCTCACGGGTCGTCACTCGCAGGTGCTCAGCGAGATCCTGTTCCGCGAGGCCAGTACCCACCCAGACGTACGCAACCACCTGGGTGCGCTGCACACCGCGCTGATGGACGTCACCGAAGAGGTTCTCGACGCGGCCAGCCCGCGAGCGCTGGACCGCGGTCGACGCAGAGCAGCTGCCGGCACGTTCGTGGCCGTGCTCATGCACGAAGCCAACTTCCACCGGTTCGACGGCCCGGTGCCAGACCTCGGCGCGACGGCCGAGATCGTCTCGGGCGGACTGCTCGCATAGGAGCACTCATGAACCGCCCGACCTCGCAGAAACTCGTGCAGGACGCGCTCGACGTCCTTGATGACAGGCAGATCGGGAAGATCAGCGTCGACAAAGCAGGCGCCCAGCCCCAAGTCCGCGCTGGGCAAGCGACTGTCCGATGCGGGCGAGGCGGGGTTTGCCGACGTCGCCCTGGAGTCGCATTACCTCGCACCGACGACGAGATTCCGGTCTTTGGCAACGCAAGTGAGGTCTTTGACGTCATCGATCAACCCGGCGCGAGATGGGCCAAGCCAGGGAACCCGGGCGACGGCGCAGGACCCACCCGCCGTCTTGGGCAGCCAGCGCGCGCTTCCCATAAGACGCGGCGCCGGGAACCCGCCGGGTGGCTTGGCCGAGATGAACAATTCCATCCACAATCTGAACGGGGCGTCTCATGAACATTCTGATCACCGTCCTGCTCGTCGTCCTGCTGGCGCTTGGGCTGGCGGTGAGGATCGTCAAGCAGTACGAGCAGGGCGTCTTGTTCCGGCTGGGTCGGGTGCTGGGCTTGCGCCAACCCGGGTTGCGGATGATCGTCCCCTTCGTCGACGTCCTGCATCGGGTGACGCTGCGGATCATCACGATGCCGATCCAGTCCCAGGGCATCATCACCCGCGACAACGTCAGCGTCGATGTATCCGCGGTCGCCTACTTCCGCGTCGTCGACGCGGTGAAGTCGGTC
>DATCNE010000174.1:0-9777 GCA_036565395.1 Dermatophilaceae bacterium | reverse complement strand
TTCTCGCTCGAGCCGGGGTCGCGTTGACCCAGCCCGACCACATTCAGCGCCTTGCGCATCGGCGCGCTGGCCCAGTACTGCATGGCCGGGCCGGGAGAGCGCCGGGACCAGCCGAGTGCCGACCGCAATGCGGCCGGCTCGAGCACGTGCTGGAAACCCAGCTCGGCACGGGCCAGGTCGGTCGTCACGGCGCGGTCCAGCGAGCGGCCGTGCAGCTCGGGCCACAGGTCACGGATGGCGTCCTGCCCGTGGATCTCGGCGCCGGAGATCGACAGCGGGTCGCCATAGACGGCCACGTCGCGACCCAGCGAGGCGGCATACAGCACGGGCGTCATCAAGCGGTTCGCCACGATGCGCTCCGACGCCAGCACCAGGGCGAGGATGCGCGAGAGGAAGTCCGGGTCGTGTCGGGACCCGGCTGTAACGACACGATGGCCGGCGTCCAGCCACGAGCTGACGATGTCGGGCTTGTGGATGTCATCGGCGTGCAGACACACGGTGGACGGGCCTTCGTCACGCAGGTACTCCTGGGCCAGGCTGCCCTGGTCACCCCTGACCTCGACGATCCGGGTGCTGTGCAGCGGCATGATCAACGTCCCCATCGCGTCACCGTCCGAGCTGCTCGCCACCTGCCTCTGCGCAGCTTCGGTCGACACGAGGTAGGACCACGGCGAGCCGAGGGCGAAGCTATGGCGCGGTGACTGCGCAGGATCCCAGGCCCGCGAGCCGTGCGACCAGACGAACAGCTGGCGTCTGCCGCTCTTCTCGATGTTGGGGAAGTCCCCGAAGTTCACCGGGATCGGGGGCACCGTGGTCCAGCCGTGCTGGATCAGGCCCGCCACGTGCCGCGGCCGGGAGAGTCCGGCGTATGCCGCCAGCGCGGCGGTGTGCCCGTAGAAGTGGTTCTGGGTGTCCACGAATGTCTCCTGATCGGTTCGGACCGTGCACACCGGCGCTTCAGCGCTTCGCTTAGTGTAGTCAGCGTCTAGTCAGCGCCCCAGTGCGCGAATTTCTCCGCCCGATTTCTCCCCACGCGAAGGACCGCCTCCCGTGACCGTCGACGTTCTCTTCCCCTACTACGGCGACGTCGCCATGATGAAGCAGGCGGTCGAGAGCGTCCTTGGTCAGACGAGCCCGGACTGGACCCTGACGGTCGTCGACGACGGCTACCCGGACGACAGCATCCCCGGATACTTCGGCGCCCTCGCCGCCAAGGACCCCCGCATCACCTACCTGCGCAACGAGCAGAACCTCGGCGCCAACGGCAACTACCGCAAGGCGCTCACCTTCGTGCGCAACGAGCTCGCGGTGGTCATGGGCGCCGACGACGTCATGCTGCCGAACTACATCGAGACGGTCGTGGCCGCGCACCAGCAGTTCCCCTCAGCGCAGATCATCCAGCCGGGCGTCCAGGTGATCGACGAGCACAACCAGCCCGTCATGGGCCTGGTCGACCGGACGAAACGCCTCTACGCCCCACGGGTTCAGGGCCGCCGACTGCTCAGCGGTGAGCCACTCGCGGTCAGCCTGATGAGGGGCAACTGGCTCTACTTCCCCTCCATCTGCTGGAAGTCGGACTCCTTCGTCGCGATGAACTTCCGCGAGGGGCTCGACGTCGTCCAGGACCTGGCGCTTGCCCTTGACCTGATCAAGGCCGGCGGCAGCCTGGTCGTGGACAGCTCGCTCTGTTTCCAGTACCGCCGGCACCGTGAGAGCGACTCCTCCTGGCGCGCCCTCGAGGGAACCCGCTTCATCGAGGAGCGCGAGTTCTTCACAGGGATGGCCGACGAGTTCGCGGCGATGGGCTGGCGCCGGGCCGCCCGCACCGCCCGACTGCACCTGTCATCGCGACTCAACGCCGCCATCCTGCTGCCCAAGGCGATACGGAACAAGCAGCACGAGGGCGTGCGGAACCTGCGCCACCACGTGCTGGCCCGGCCCGGCAGATCGAAAAAGTGACGGTCGAGCAGCCCGCCTATACTTTGGAGCGGGCTGAACAGACGGGATCAGGCGTGCGCGACACTTGGGTGATCATTCCTCTGTTCAACGAGGAGTCGGTTATTGGTGACGTCGTCGCTCAGGTCCTCACGGCCTTCGACCAGGTCGTCTGCGTCGACGACGGCTCAACGGATCGCTCGGCCGCGCTGGCGGCACAGGCCGGAGCCCGGGTCGTCCGTCACCCGCTCAACCTGGGGCAGGGCGCGGCGTTGCAGACCGGCTTCGAGTACACGCTCGCGGATCCTTCCATGCAGTACATCGTCACCTTCGACGCCGACGGACAGCACCAGATCGGGGACGCCCTGGGGATGGTCGAACGACTGCGAGCCGGTGAGGCTGACGTCGTCTTCGGCTCACGATTCCTGGACGAGCGCAGCAAGCCAAGCTTCGCCAAGAACGTAGTGCTGCGCGCCGCGGTGGGCTACACCAACATCACCACGCACACGCGGTTGACCGACGCGCACAACGGGCTGCGCGCGATACGCCGTCCGGTGCTCGAACAGCTCGACATCACCCAGAACGGCATGGCGCACGCCAGCGAGCTGGTCGCCCAGATCGGCGCGCTCAAGGCCAGCTACGTGGAGCACCCCGTGCACATCCTCTACACCGACTACTCCAAGGCCAAGGGCCAGTCGCTGTGGAACTCCATCAACATCCTGGCCGACCTGATCCTGCGATGACGACCGATCACCGGGCCTGCGGAGGGCACACACCATGAAGATCGTCCTGATCCAGCTCGTGCTCATCGTCGTTGTCGTCATCACCGCCGTTCGACTCCTTCGCGACAGAGGTGCCCGCACCCAGGCCGTGCGTCGCCTCGGCTTGCTGCTCTTCGCCGCGTTCGCGGTCTGGTCCATCCTGTTCCCGTCGGTCTGGAACCACATCGCCAGGCTCGTGGGGGTCGGCCGCGGCACCGACATGGTGATGTATGCCCTGGTCGTCGCCTTCCTCAGCTTCACCTTGACGACCTACGTGAGGTTCCGCGAGTTCGAGACCCGCTACACCAAGCTCGCCCGGCGGCTGGCCCTGGACGAGGCCGGCCCGCCGCAGCCCGCTCAGGCTGGACCACCGAAGCAGGAGTCGCCGCATGCCGGGTCGTGACGATCACCTCGTCGTCGACGATGTCTATGAGGTGGATACGCGCACTCGAGGCGGCTCCCGCGTCTCATCCCCGCGCCAAGGGTCTGACGGACACGATCACGACAAGGACCATGACCGGGGACACGGCCATCGTCGGCGTTGGCGTTGGGTCCTTGCCGTCGTCGCGATCCTGATCGTGGCCTGGCTGGCCTTCATGGTGTGGGTGCCCTTCCACGCGTGGGGAAACGTGCAACGCATCAATGTCAGTCCCGACGGCGCCAGGCCGGCGGCATCCAAGGGCTACGACTATGTTCTCGTGGGCTCCGACAGCCGCGAGGGTCTGACGGCCGCGCAGCAGAAGCAGCTCCACACCGGGTCGACTGCGGCTGCCGAGGGCAAGCGGACCGACTCGATCATCCTTGTCCACGTTCCGTCTGGTGGGGGTCAACCAGCGCTCATCTCGCTGCCACGTGACAGTTATGTGCCGATCCCCGGTCACGGGAAGAACAAGATCAATGCCGCCTACTCGTTGGGTGGGCCCAAGCTGCTCGTCCGGACCATCGAACAGGTCACCGGCATCCGCATCGACGGTTACGTCGAGATCGGGTTCGGCGGCTTCGCCTCGGTCGTCGACAGCCTCGACGGCGTCGACATCTGTGTGAAACATGCGATGGACGACCCCAAGGCCGGCATCAACCTCAAGGCCGGATGCCAGACGCTCAATGGTCCCAACGCCTTGGGCTACGTCCGGGCCCGATACTCCGACCCGCTCGGCGACATCGGCCGCGTGCAGCGACAGCGTCAGTTCCTCGGGGCGATCATCCACAAGGCGGCGAGTCCCTCGACGGCGCTCGTTCCCTGGCGGTACTACCGGTTCGCGACCACTGCCGGTGCCGGCCTGACCGTCGGCGACGACACCTCGCTGCGCGACGTCATCAGAGTCCTGCAGACCCTGCGCGCCGTGTCCAGCGGAGATGGTCTGTCGCTGACGGTCCCCGTCTCCAACGCCGCGCTTCCCACGCACGTTGGCAGCGCGGTCAAGTGGGACAGCCAGAAAGCCGTGGAGCTGTTCACCAAGATCAAGAATGACGAACCGCTCACCGTGGCTCCCACCGGCAGCGCCAAATAGCAGGCTCAGCCGCCGGTCGCCGAGGGCGCAGACCCGGTCGAGGGCAGGAGCGCGAACGCGGCATAGCCGACCACACGCCGCGGATCCCCGCCAGCGTCCGCAGAGGTGCCCTGGTTCAGCAGCCGCACCTCGAGCTCGTGCCTGGCCGCCCAGTGCAGAAGCCCACGCAGGGGGAACGCGCCGCACGCATCGTGTCGGCCGATCGCGGCTGCATCCCGATCCACGACTGCCTGTGCCGTATGCCGATCGCGGCGCTGCGCGGTCGGCAGTTCGAGGTAGTGGGACAGGTCGGTACTGACGACCGGCAGCACATCGCCGTCTACGCACAGCGAGTCCAGGACGTCGGCAACCTGCTCCGGTGCGGTCGCGCCGACCAGGAGCGGGACACAGGTCCATCCTGGAGCCAGCACGCGTTGCAGGAACGGCAGCTGCACCTCAATCGAGTGCTCCGGTCGATGGGGGCGGTCATCGACCGTGACACATTCCTGCATTTTGGCCAGATCGGCGCACGTAGCGACCTCAACCGGCACCTCACCGATCGGCGTCGCGAAGGCAGCGACCGCAGGGACCGCGATGCCGGTCAACGCGACGTAGTGAGCCGGTCCCAGCACGGCGACGCGACGCACCGACCGGCCGCGCAGACAGTCGTATGCCGATGCCGCCACCGGGCCGGAGTAGACGTAGCCGGCGTGCGGGACCACCAATGCAACCGGTGCCGGCCCGACGGCGTCGTTCGGCTCCCTCAGTCGCGCCCGCTCCAGAAGGGTGTCCACGACCGCGGTGAGCTCGTCGGCGTCGCCGGGGTAGAAGGAGCCAGCCACCGCCGCCGGCCGCACCGTGGACCTCACCACCGGGCTCACCGCCTGTCGTTGACGGTGGCGATGGACACCGGCAGGCGACGCTGGCCCCAGTGACCGACCGGGCCGTCATACACGCCCGGGAGCTGCGTGCCACAAGCGCGGCAGGCGCCGCCGTCGTCCAGCAGGTAGGTGCGCATCGTGTACCAGTCGCGGACCACGACCTGGATGCCGCAGCCAGGACAGGTCGTCGTGCCGCCTTCCGTGTCGTGGACGTTGCCGGTGTAGACGTACTTCAACCCGTTGCCGAGGGCGATGCGCCGGGCGCGGGTGAGCGTCGCCCGCGGGGTGCTCGGGACGTCCATCATCTTGTATGCCGGGTGGAACGCGGAGAAGTGCAAAGGCACATCCGTCCCGAGCTCGGTTGCGATCCAAGCGGTTTCGGCGTCGAGCTCGTCATCGGAGTCGTTGTGGCCAGGGATCAGGAGGGTGGTGATCTCGAACCACACATCGGTCTCGTGCCGCAGGTAGCGCAGGGTGTCCAGCACGTCGGCGAGCCGTGCGGAACAGGTCCGACGGTAGAAGTCCTCCGTGAACGCCTTGAGGTCGACGTTCGCGGCATCAATGTGCCGGTAGAGCTCGGCACGAGGCTCGGGGCAGATGTAGCCCGCGGTCACCGCAACGGCCTTGACACCGATCTCACGGCAGGCATCGGCCACGTCCACGGCATACTCCCAGAAGATCACCGGGTCGTTGTACGTGAACGCGACGCTGCGGCAACCCAGAGACCCGGCCGCGCGCGCGAGGTCATCCGGAGTCGCGGAGCCAGACAGAATGTCGATCTCCCGAGACTTGGAGATGTCCCAGTTCTGGCAGAACGCGCAGGTCAGGTTGCAGCCCGCGGTGCCGAAGGACAGCACGGCACTGCCGGGTAGGAAGTGGTTGAGCGGCTTCTTCTCCACGGGGTCCACGCAGAACCCGCTCGAGCGGCCGTAGGACGTCAGGACGATCTGGTCATCCACGCGGGCCCGGACGAAGCACAGCCCGCGCTGGCCCTCGTGCAGTCGACATGCGCGCGGGCACACATCGCACTGAACCCTGCCATCCTCCAACGAGTGCCAGTACCGCGTCGGCAGGGTGTGCGGGTCATCGAGGGTGATCGTGTCGTCCATCGCGAGTGTCTCCAGAACGCGAGTGTCTCCAGAACTCAACGGTACGTCCCTCGCGCCCGCGATGGTCAGCTGTCTGGGGCCTGGGCTGTGGCGATATTGACCAGCCAGCTGACGCCGTACTTGTCCGCGCACATGCCGAAGAAGTCGCCCCAGGGAGCGCGCTCGAGTGGCATCGTGATGGTGCCGCCGGCAGAGAGCCCTTCCCAGAAGCGGCGCAGCTCATCCTCGTCTTCGCCGCTGAGCGAAACGGAGTAGTTGTCCCCCGGTGTGTAGCTCATGGCGTTCGGGGTATCTGCGCCCATCAGAGTCAGACCGCTCTCAGTGACGAGCATCCCGTGCATTATCTTGCCCTGTTCGGCCGGATCTTCACTGGCATGGAACTCGCCGAACGTGCTCAGCGTGAGCTCGCCGCCGAAGACCGACTGGTAGAACTCCATCGCCTCCTTGGCCGTGTCGCGAAAGCCAAGGTACGGATTGAGCTTGGTGCTCATGGAAAGCCTCTTCGCATGGTTGTTGTCTCCCCAACAGTCCTACCGGACCGATGCGGCGGCCGACAAGAGGTAAGGAGCGCCTAACCCAAAAGGAGCGCACGCCGCACGCTGCGCCAACTACGCTGACCCGCGTGCAGGTGATGCAGGAGCTGGGCGAGCTCCTACGACTTCGCGACTTCCGCAGGCTCTTCGCGGTCCGCCTGGTGAGCCAGACCGGCGACGGGATCTTCGAGGTCGGGCTCGCGACCCTCTTCTTCTTCTCCCCGGAGAACGCGAGCACGGCCACCGGCGTGGCCGGGGCCTTCGCGGTCCTGCTGGTCCCGTTCACGGTGGTCGGCCCCTGGGCCGGCGTGCTCCTCGATCGCTGGCGCCGCCGTCAGGTGCTGTTCGTCGCCAACCTCGTTCGGGTCGCGACCACGCTCGCCATCGCGCTCATCATCCTGACCGCTGGACTCGGCCCCGCGGTCTATGTGCTGGCGCTGCTCAACATCTCGATCAACCGCTTCCTGCTCTCGGCGCTGTCGGCCTCTCTCCCACGCGTCGTCCCCGGCCGGCTGTTGCTCACGGCCAACTCCCTGACGCCCACCCTCGGCGCAGCCGTCGCGATCGCCGGCGCCGGGGCCGGCTTCGCGCTGGGCGTCATTCTCGAGCCGGGCCGGCGCAGGGATGCCACGATCCTCGCTGTCGCCGCGCTCGTCTTCGCCGCCGCCTCCGCGCTCGCGACCCGCATGGGCCGCGACCTTCTCGGACCCGACACCCGAACCGATCCCGAGACCATGCGGCAGGCGCTGAACAGCCTCGGCCGCGGACTGGTCGACGGCGCGCGCCACCTGCGCCGACGCGGCACCCCGGCGCGGGCGCTTGCCGTGATGGCGACGCACCGGTTCGTGTACGGCGTCGTCTTCATCGCCAGCATCCTCATCTCCCGCAACCTGCTGGAGGACCCGGCAAACGCGACCGCCGGCCTGCGGACGTTCGGGACGGTGCTCGCCGCCTCCGCCGTCGGGTTCGCCCTCGCCGTGGTGCTGACCCCGGTGCTCAGCCCACGCACGGGACCGCACGCCTGGATCGTCTACTGCCTCGTGCTGGCCGCGGCCAGCCAGTTCCTGCTCACGGCGACGATCGCCCGATGGGCTGTACTCGCCGGTGCAGCCGCGCTCGCCCTGGCCGCACAGGGTGCGAAGATCGCGGTCGACACCATCGTCCAGCGGGACACGGACGACGCGTTCCGCGGCCGCGCATTCGCGCTGTACGACGTCCTCTACAACGCGGCCTTCGTCGGGGCCGCAGCTCTCGCGGCCCTCGTCCTTCCCGACGCCGGGTACTCGCGGGCGGTGTTCGCCGCGCTGGCATTCGTCTACCTCGCAACCGCGGCCACCTACCTGGCCCGGTCGCGCCGGGGCACTGTCACCACGCCCACTGCATGAGCGCGGCCGCACGGCTGCGGAGGTATCACGCCCTGGCCGGACACCTCACGCCTGCGTACGCGGTGAGCTGCCGGACGTGGGGCGGGCAGCGGACCCCAGCTGAGGCAACCTGCGCGATGGAGCCAATGACACCGGATTACCCGGATCCCCTGACGCAGCATCAGCTTCGAGACCCGATGCCGGGATCGCATCAGATCACTACAGACGTCCTCCCGGGCCGCACCAAGTCCCGAGCCGCCTCCTGCTCGACCGACAATCACGGCCACCGACCCGATCTCGTCCAGGCGCAGCAGCATGGCCAGATGCATCGCATCCCGGGCTACATACCGTCTAGCGAGGCCAGCCGAGGTACTCGGGGTAGCGCGTGTAGAACCGTAACGCGCTACGCAGATGCAACAACTGTCCCCGATTGAGCCGCTGCCGACTGTCGCCACGCCATTCATGCACCCACCGAAACGCTGCTGTTACCGAAACAGGAATGCCCAGACGTCCTGCACGGACGCCGAGCTCAACGTCCTCCATGTAGAGGAAATACTCCTCGGGCCATCCGCCGACCCGGTCGAACACCTCTCGGGACAGCGACGTCGCACCCCCGGCGCACCACACGACGGGGCCCGACTCGTACGGGCCCACGGGCCACAGGTAACGATCGAGGGCAGCCTTGGGTGCCAACCCACGGTTGGCGAGCTTGGCCAGAAGGTACGGCTCCCCACGGGCCGCGCTCTGGGGCGTGCCGTCAGCGAAGTCCAGCCGCGGCGTCACGACCCCGCCCGTGCGGTCGATCTCTGCCGCCAGGATCGACAGATCATGCACCTTGACGCCGAGATCGGGGTTGGCGAACAGGAGATACTCGCCGGTGGCGATCTCTGCGCCACGGTTGTTGGCCGCTGACAGACCCACGTTGCTACCCATCGCGAGGTAGCGGAAGCCTTGGTCGCAAGCAAACTTCTCGACCTGGGGCTCGTCTGCGTTGTCCACGACGATGACTTCGACTTCCTGCGCCGAGACCCCCTTCAGCTCACCAGCCTCGATAAGCCCATCCCAGTATCTGGTCAGCATGTCCAGGCTGTGAAAACTCGTCACGACGATCGACCAGGTCGGACGTCGCGGCTCGAGCACGTCAGCTGCCACGAACGTCTGCTCCCAGCGTCGGATTGATGTCGCCTCGGGCAACGCTGCACGGTACCTCGCCCGCAGGTCAGACCATCGTCGCAGGAGCCTGGCGCTGGCGGAGACACTTCCCACCATCGCGGATACCGGGTGCGGCGCCAAGGTCTCGCGTCTCTCCGTCTCAGCCACCCGACCGCGCGCCGTCCCGAGATCGCGGTGCATCCAACCCGGGCCGTGCAGCACGTCCTTGAGGGCAGCCCAGCGTATCGCCACCGCCACCGAGTCCCGCTGCACCAGGAAACGCAGGCTCACGGCCATCCATCCGACAACCAGGGGTATCGGACGCGCGTCGTTCAGCAGAGCAGTAACGATGCGGTTGCGAAGGGAGAAGTAGCCCTCCCAACCAGAACCGGGATTCTCACCAGCCGAAGACTCGTGCCACACAACCGCCCCGGGAAGCGCCACGGAGGCGAACCCTGCCGCCCCTGCCCGGAGCCCGAACTCCACGTCGTCCCACTTGAGAAAGAAGGGGATCGGCATCCCGATGGACTCCACAGCCGCTCGGGGAACCAA
>DATCNE010000173.1:0-6632 GCA_036565395.1 Dermatophilaceae bacterium | reverse complement strand
CGACCCCACACGCAAGGGTCAAAGCGGTAGAACAGGTTGGCGACGGGGCGATCTTGCAGGCTCATGACCTTGATGCCGCAGAAGCCGAACACCGAAGGATCATCACGCCAGCTGACCGCCCAGTATCCGACCGCGTGCCGGCGCCAGTGGTCAACCCAGCGTTGGAGGAGCCGCCCTGCACCCGCCTGGTCTTCGATCGCGTCGCTCGGGTTGTGGGCCACAGCCTCCGGAATCTGATGGATGCGCAGGACCGCTTCGAGGTCGGAGGCGACTGGATGACGCAGAGCCAGCCGCGCGGTCTGCAGCTCGTCGTTCGCCCACTCCGGTTTCACTCGCCCCAGGCTAGCGGTGTCGGCACCGCCGGATTCCGTGTCCCCAAGCCGATCGGGCTGCGTGACACCGGTATGACATGTCCCAAGAGATCCGCGGACTCGCTGATGCTATGGGGAGTCCGCGCTGCCCAGGGAGTCAGCACCCGCGAATCTCATGGCGTCCTTCTCATAGAAGACGTCAAGTTCCTTGATCGTGAAGCCCGCCGTTGTCAGCAGCTCGACGATTGGCCGGGTGAAGTGGCATCCGCCCGCGATCCGTTTCTGAACTGGGTCGAGGCGTCGTTGCCAGCGGCGTACCCGCTCGTCGGGGGCCAGCCCGTGTTCGAGAAAGTCCAGGGTCCCCCCAGGCTTGAGGACTCGCCGCAACTCGCGCAGGGCGGCGGCGACGTCGGGGATGGTGCACAGCGTCCAGGTGGATAGGGCGCCGTCGAAGCTGTCGTCTGCAAAGGGCAACGACTGGCCGTCCAGACCGGACCACCGCACCGGGACGCTTGTCGCCCTGAGACGCTCGCCGGCTAGTTTCCAGCTCACGTCGGATGGCTCGATCGCGGCGACCCTGGCGATGACAGCCGGGTAGAAGGGAACGTTGAGCCCCGAACCGAAGCCGATCTCAACAACCTCCCCGGCCAGACCCTGGCAGACCCGTCGCCGCAGCGGGTCCAGCTTCTTGCTGCCGCAGGAAGCGTTGAGGATCCGCGGGAGGACTCGATCGTTGTATGCGCCCACTGTCTTGATCCCCTTCCGACTCGACGACCATTCTGTCGGATCATGATGGCGCCGACGTCCGGCTGGCCCAGCGGTCTCTGAACCGGTCACCGTTCCGCTGCCGGTGCGTCGCCGACCGCGCAATGCGACCGGATCTGCGACGGGTGCGACCTTGCCGAGGCGCGTGGATTAGGTCCCGGTCGTCCCGGGCCTCAGCGCGACCAGGGTTCAGCGCAGCCTGTGTCCTCAGTCCAAGTGCACGAGGTGCCGGGCGTCGATGTCCTTCACCTTGCTGACCCGCCGGGCGTACTTCTCGCCGCCCTCGCTCTCGCCGAGCCACTCCGTCGCCATCCACACGCGAACGATCTCTAGCGCGATCGCCGAGCCGATGATCTTGCCGCCGATGCACAGGACGTTGGTGTCCGAATGCGAGCGTGCTAGCTCGGCACAGAAGGGGTCCTGGCACACCGCGGCGTAGATACCGGCGATCTTGTTCGCGATCATCGCGCTCCCGTAGCCGACGCCGTCGACGAAGATCCCGCGGTCGACCTCGCCCCGCGCGACGGCAAGGGCTGCTGGGTAGACGTGGTCGGGGAGGTCTGCGGCGTCGTCGGTGTCGGTGCCGAAGTCGGAGATCTCGTGCCCGTCGGCGCGCAGCAGCGCCTTGATCTCCTCCTTGAGTGCACGGCCGGCGTGGTCGCTCGCCATCGCGATGCGCATCGTGAGCCCCTTTCGTAGGTAGGGACAACCTAGATGAATGATTCCTTGAAGCGTGTCGCTGGGGAGGTAGTAGACGGAGGGCTCCCACGCTCAATTTATGACTAAAGAACTGGAAGCCCTCCTGACTGAACTGTATGTCCTGATCGATGATCAGGTGGTTGAACCGCGCCGTGGTCGAGGTCGGCGGCCCGAGCTGTCCGACAGTGAGTTGCTGTGTCTGGCGGTGGCCCAGATGCTGCTGGGTTTCCACAGTGAACGACGATGGGTCCGGCACGCCCAACGGAACCCCGACCTGCGAAAAATGTTCCCCTACATGCCTCAGCAACCCGGGTACCACAAGAGGTTGAAGGCCTCGCGAGGGCTGCTGTGCAACACGATTCGGGTTCTGGCCAGGGTCTGCCCGTCATGGTCGGACGACATGTGGATCACCGACGCGACACCGGTGCCGTGCGGGACTTCTCGGGAGACCGTCAAACCCTCCGACCTGGCCGGGCACGCCGGGTACGGGTACTGCGCCAGCTACTCGCGCTACTACTGGGGCCTGAAGCTCTACCTGGTCTGCGCCGGTGACGGCATGCCGATCATGTGGTGCCTGGCCCACCCCAAGATCGGTGAACGCGAGGTCGTGACCGCACTGCTGGACCACGAGCAACATCTGATCCGCGACGGGCAGGTCATGCTGGCCGACAAGGGCTTCTCCGGAAAGGACTTCGCCGCCGCCACCGCAGCGCACGGCATCGAGCTCCTGCGCCCCGACCGCAAGGATGAGACCTACCGCAACGGCAACCTCGGCGGTGTCCGCCAATGGATCGAGTCGGTCAACCAGACCCTCAAAGGACAACTTGACCTGGAACAACACGGCGGACGCACCACCCACGGAGTATTCACCCGGGTCGCTCAACGCCTCCTGGCGATGGCCGCTGGGATCTGGCGCAACTGGGCCACCGGAGTCCAAGCCAAACGCTCCCTGACCGCCTACGACCACTGACCTTCAAGGAATCATCCATCTAGGTCAGTGCAGCCTCCGCGAGAACCCAAGGATCCCCATCTGCGACGCAAACGCGCACTGTATGCGGCTTACTTATGTCTTTCAAAACTGCTCGGGCCGGCGCAGGCTCGAGTGAGGTGCCCGGTCGGGCACCGCGGCAAGGCGTAGCTCAAGAAGGGTCTGCTCAGCTCGAAGTAGCGGTGCCCGAACAGCCCGCAGTCGGGTCTCGCCTGCGGACCCTCCCGGCCATCGAGGTCGACGTGGCGACCGCGTGCTTACCATCCCGGAGGGTCTTGAGCCGCCGCTTGGCCATGAGCTGGACCCACGTGGGTGGACAGGGGCCGAAGTTCGTCCAGCGTTCACTCGGCCGTAGCGGTCCTGCCTCGTCCCCGGTTGAAGGCTCCGGGAGGGTCGAACGCATGAGTGATGACAAACAGATATTCGCCTCAGGATTCTCTCGCCGCAGCTTCCTTACGGTGGTCGGTGGCGTGGCCGGCGCGGTAGCGATCCCGCTGCTGGGCGCAACGGAAGCGACTGCGGGACCTGCAGGATCGCAACCCACCCGGTCGGGAGTTGGCGACCCGCTGAACACCCCTCGGGTGAACGGACTGCACCTGCAGTTCGGGGCCGATGCATCCAGCGAGGTCGTCGCGTCGTGGCACACCCTGCAGCCGGTGCAGCACCCCCGGGTTCTGCTCGGCGAGCAGAATGGACGTTACCTCCGTAGCCAGATCGCACAGCAGACAAGCTATACGGACGCCAAATTGGGTCAGGTCGTCTACGCCTACCACGCCCCCCTCACCGGCCTGAGCTCGTCCCACGACTACGTCTATTCGGCCATCCATGACGGAGCGCAGCAGGAGTTCGGCACGTTCCGTACCGGCCCTCGTGGCCGCGAGGCGTTCACCTTCACCAGCTTTGGCGACCAGGGCACTCCGACGTTGGGCAAGAAGTATGTCCCGCCGGCGGGAGTCACGATCGCGAATCCGCCCTGGGTCAACGACAACCTCGGCTCGCCCGCCGCGGGTGACATGCCCGCAGGTATCGAACGGGTGCAGCCACTGTTCCACCTGTTCAACGGCGACCTCTGCTATGCCAACGGAGCCACCGACCCGGTACGCACCTGGACCGACTTCTGGGACAACAACAGCCGCAGCGCACGGCATCGTCCGTGGATGCCGGCGGCCGGCAACCACGAGAACGAGCGGGGCAACGGGCCGATCGGCTATGGGGCGTATCAGACGTACTTCTCGCTGCCGGCACAGCCCGACCAAACCGATCTCACCCGCGGACTCTGGTACTCCTTCACCGTCGGCTCCGTGCGCGTGATCAGCCTGGCCAACGACGACATCTGTATCCAGGACGGCGGAACCAGCTACGTCCGCGGATACTCCCAGGGCGCGCAGAAGGCGTGGCTGGAGAAGGAGCTGCAGGCCAGCCGGTCCGACAATGACATCGACTGGGTCGTCGTGTGCATGCACCAGGTCGTCATCAGCACCGCCGAAAAGCTCAACGGAGCCGATCTGGGTGTCCGGCAGGAGTGGGTGCCGCTCTTCGACAAGTACGGCGTCGACCTGGTCGTCTGCGGCCACGAGCACCACTACGAGCGTTCGCATCCGATTCGCGGTCAGCAACCGAACGCCACACTCACCCCCATCCCGGCAGACACCCGCACCGACGTGATCGACACGACCAAGGGCACCGTGCACATGGTGCTCGGCGGCGGCGGCTCCTCGGTGACGTCCAACCAGATGTTCTACAACCCGCCCGCCTGCCGCGTCATCACCAGCCTCGGCCCGCTCAACTCGACGACCAACAGACGGCCACCGGTCTACACGCAAGAAGACGCACCCTGGTCGGCGGTACGCGACGCCGCCCACCCCTACGGCTTCGCGGCCTTCACCGTAGACCCCGGAACCCTCAAGGGCGGCATGACCAAACTTGAGGTCACCTACTACAACGTGCTGGGACCACAAGGGCAACTCGCCGCCTTCGAATCCTTCACGCTACAGCGGCCCCGTACCGACGCCGCCCACAGTTAACGTCCGCACTCCGATCAGATGCTCAGCCGCGTGTGAGTGGGCCCGATTTTGACTCGGACTGGAACGCGGTCGAGATGTATGCGCGCGACCTGCGCGGCAAGATCGGCACCAGGCACCCCTGACCCCGTCTGGGTATGACGGAATGGCCCCGCCCTCGAAAGGGTGGGGCCATTCGTCGTACGCGGGCGGGGGGGCAACCGGCTACTGGATGGGTGGTAGGTCGCCCGAGTCTCGATGCGAACCGACCTCACCTTGCACTCACCTCACTTTGCACTTACTGACGTTCCCCCAGAGCCGGGGCGGTTCAGATTGCCGGACTGATATTCGCCTCGGATTTCAAGAGCACGCTCGATGTGACGCCGGCTCCAACGGCCTTGCCCGGTGTCCATCCGAAGTGTCACAAGCGGATGGCGAGAACGCACACCCCATCGCGGCAGTTGGCGGACTGACCCCTACGTGGGACGACCAGGGTCAGTCGCGGGGGGTCCAGACCCAGGGGGTAGTGGTTGCGACTTGATGCATGCCCAGACGTTGCAGGATGGGGCTGCTGTCGTCGGAAGCATCCACCAGCAGATACTTCACGCCCCGCTCGACAGCGACCTGGGCGCGTCGGGCCACGAGGGCGCGGTAGATGCCCCGACGACGCCAAGCGGCCAGGGTCGAGCCACCCCATAGGGCGTTGAACTCGGTGCCGGGCATACCCACCAGCCAGCCAGCGGAGACGACTCTTCCTTCAGCTTCTGCCACGAATATGTCGATGTTGTCGGGCGCGGACGTGATGCGGTTCGCCAGGTCGTCAGCCAGCCATGACCAATCCTGTCCCCAGACCTCAGACTCCATCTCCGCGATCCGACGAAGGTCCGCAGGATCGGTGGTGGTACGAATGGACACCCCATCGATCCCCCCGGAAGTCGCGGCGAGGTCTGCGGCGCGGCCGATGACGACGGTCTCGTCTCCTTCGGGCTCAAAGCCAGCCAGCGACAGTCGCTCAGTTAGGTCTGCACGATCGTGGCCGTATGTCTTCCACTCGACCGATTCGCCCCGCTGTGCGAAGAAGTCCCGTGTTCTCCCGATGAGGGCGTCCAAGTCGTCGACGCTGAGTGCTTCGAGGTCGCGGGCGAACCCAAACCCTCGCATGGGGGTCGTGACCCGCAGCAGGGGGCCGTCCCACTCGGGACCCACCCGGTCGGCAGCCGGGTCGCGATGGTGCCACGCACCTGCTCATCGTGGGCATCCAAGAGGATCGAAAGGGTGGGCACGTCAGCCGTCGGGGTCATGCACCGCATGTTGCCATGCACGGGACTCCAAGTAGGCAGGCAGCACGCCCAACGGCCCCAGTCCAACCGGGGGGGATGCCCTCGACGCTGGCGCGGCTACACACAACATGTTCGACCACTTCTTTGTTGATCAATGCGACGATGCCTGCCAATCGCGTCTTGGCGAATGGTGTTCTCCTGTACCGATGGCGGAACGGCTTATCCGTGACTGGTTACCGATCGCTGTGCGACTGCCCGTCCGACAGACGTCAGCGACGTTTGGCCTGGCGCAACGATCGCCGGTAGACGATCGTCTGCCGGGTCAGGCTGGCGTGCCGATGCCCCAGTTCTCGATCACGTAGTCCATGTCCTTGTCGCCACGGCCGCTGAGGTTCACGAGGATCGTGCCGGTCTTCATCTCGCGCGCCTTCACGAGCGCGTGCGCCAGGGCGTGTGCGCTTTCCAGTGCCGGGATGATGCCCTCCTTGCGGCTGAGCATGAAGAAGGCATCGCGGCACGCCTCGTCGGAGCTGGTGACGTATTCGACGCGGCCAGCGTCCTTGAGGTAGCTGTGCTCGGGGCCGACGCC
>DATCNE010000172.1:0-57446 GCA_036565395.1 Dermatophilaceae bacterium | reverse complement strand
GGGTCGAAGCCCGATCGCCGCCATCAGCGGGTGCGCTTGTCACGGCGCGTTGGTGCGTGCTCAGGTCAGCATGCCTGCCGCCAAGCGTCGAGGCTCAGATTCTTGAACAGGGTCAAGAATCCGGAACTCAGCGAGACTGGGCATATCTGGCTGGGGTCCCCTATGTACTCGATTTGCAGGACCGCCTTGCCAGCGCTGATGAAGGGGTTTAGGGCGGCGCACTCCTTGTACTGGTTGCACTGCTCGTTGACGGCGAAATCGTAGCTACCGACGAGGTCGGGGACCTGGTCAAGGTCGTTCTTCAGCCCAACTGACAGTCCGTAGGTGTGGGCCTCGGCGGCCATCCAGCGGTTGAATGCCAACTGATCGGCGGCGGTCAGGGGGAAGCCGCTGTTGTTGGTGTAGCCGTCGACGTTGTCGGGGTCAACAGCTTCGAAGCCCTTGCTGCGGCACATGTCCAGGCGGCTGTCCATGATGGGTTTGAGGGCACTGATCTGTCGGATGTCGACCCAGCGCTCACCAGGCCAGCCGTTACTACTGCCGAGGACGCTGCTGGGGTAGCTGGCGGCATCGGGGCGCCAGTCCTCCCAGCTCCCGGCGCTGATGTAGCAGATGGCGTGATGGCCAGCGGCGCGCAGGGTGGTGACCGTGCTGGCTGTGGTGTCGAAGCCGTCGAGGTCGTACGTCGGGACGTTGACACTGGTGTCCAGCGTGCCCGTGTACTGGATCTGCCAGGCACCGCCGACCGCCGGCACCCATTGGCTAGGGCTAGGGACGGGGACAGGGACGGGGACAGGGCTGTCGGAGAGGGTGTATCCAGAGACGTCGGCGACAATCTGGACGGTGCCGCGCGAGCCGTTGTACATTGCGACCTTGCCGTTCACGCCGACCGGCGTGCTGATCAGTTTTGTCACCGTCTGGGCCTTGACGAAGCTCAGGGTGGACGTTCCCGGTCGGGCAGTCTCGTCGGCGTACACGGTCAGGTACCCGGATCTGGTCGGCTGGGTGAGCGTCACATTCAACTGCACCGACGACACCCCGGAGGTCGGTACCCCTCCAAGCCCGGCGACTTGAACGTGCAGCGTGCCGCCCGGCGCGACCGCGCCCGCCCCAGTACGGGTGTCCAACAATCGATATGGGTCAAGTGACGTGAAACCACCGGACGTGGTCACCGTCGCGGCCGCGGCTGGAAGCCCGCTTGACGCGATCACAGGCGCCACGCCCGCCAGGGCACCAACCGCGACCAAGGTCGCCGAGAACGCTACAACACATCTGTAAGGACAATTCATGGTCAAGGAACGTTTGTGACGGCCGTTCATTGTCGAGGACTCCTTCGTGAAGGGTTGGGCGGAGGCGGCGAACTGCGCAAGGGAAAGGGGGCGCCACAACCTCTGACACCCCGGTGATCCACCGTATGACGTAGATGCTGCGCCACCGTATGACGTAGATGTCTCTCCACCATAGGGCGCAAATTATGTACCAAGGAATACGCAGAAAAGCGTAATTCTCGCCGGTCAGCGGGTCTCGAGCAGCTGGTCCTTACCGGCGTTAACCACGGTGAGGGGCAGGAGCCGCTTGCCCGTTGGCCCGACCTCGACCGCGGTGTCCATCTGCGGGCAGACGCCACAGTCGAAGCACGGGGTCCATCGGCAGTCCTCGACCTCGACGTCACTGAGGGCGTCCTGCCAGTCCTGCCACAGCCAGTCCTTGTCGAGGCCGGAGTCGATGTGGTCCCAGGGCAGAACCTCGTTCTGCTCGCGCTCACGCGTCGTGTACCAGTCAACGTCGACCGGCTCGTCCGCCAGACCCGTTGCGGCAGCGCGCATCCAGCGTTCGTAGCTGAAGTGTTCGCTCCAGCCGTCGAACCGGGCGCCGTCACGCCATGCCGCCTCGATGACCTTGCCGACGCGACGGTCACCGCGACACAACAGCCCTTCGACGATGCCGGGCTTGCCATCGTGGTAACGGAATCCGATGGCCGACGCATAACGCTTGTCCGCCCGGATCACGTCGCGCAGCTTCTGCAGTCGCGCGTCCGTCTCCTCGGCACCGAGCTGGGCGCACCACTGGAACGGCGTGTGCGGCTTGGGCACGAACCCCCCGATCGACACGGTGCAGCGGATGTCGCGCTGGCCGCTGACCCGTCGCCCAGTCTCGATGACCCGCTTGGCCAGGTCGGCGATCTGCAGCACGTCCTCGTCGGTCTCGGTCGGCAGGCCGCACATGAAGTACAGCTTCACGTTGCGCCAGCCGGACGAGAAGGCGGCGGCGACGGTGTTGATCAGGTCGTCCTCGCTGACCGTCTTGTTGATCACCCTGCGAATGCGCTCGGAACCGCCCTCGGGCGCGAACGTGAGGCCCGAGCGGCGACCACCCCGGTTCAGCTCGTTGGCCAAGTCGATGTTGAAGGCGTCGACGCGTGTGGACGGCAGCGACAGGCCGGTCTGGGTGCCCTCGTAACGGTCGGCCAGGCCCTTGGCGATCTCGGCGATCTCGGAATGGTCGGCGCTGGACAGCGAGAGGAGCCCGACCTCTTCGAATCCGGTTGCTGCCAAACCTCTTTCGACCATCTCACCGATACCGGTGATGGATCTCTCGCGGACAGGACGAGTGATCATCCCGGCCTGACAGAAGCGGCAGCCACGGGTGCAGCCACGGAAGATCTCGACCGACATCCGCTCGTGCACGCTCTCGGCCAACGGCACGAGCGGCTGCTTCGGGTAGGGCCAGGCATCCAGATCCATGACAGTGTGCTTGGCGACGCGCCACGGAATACCCCGCTCAGCGGTCGCGGGGGCCACCCGCTTGATCCGGCCGTCGGGGAGGTAGTCGACGTCGTAGAAGGCGGGCACGTAGACGCCACCCGTGCGGGCGAGGCGCAACAGCAGCTCGTGGCGGCCGCCCGGACGCCCCTGGGCCTTCCAGGTCGTGAGCAGCTCGGTCACCTGAAGGACTGCCTGCTCGCCGTCGCCCACGATCGCCGCGTCGATGAAGTCGGACACCGGCTCGGGGTTGAACGCCGCGTGTCCGCCGGCGATGACGATCGGGTCGTCGTCCCCCCGATCGTGAGCGTGCAGCGGTATGCCGGCCAGGTCCAGGGCCGTGAGCATGTTGGTGTAGCCGAGCTCGGTGGAGAACGAGACACCGAACAGGTCGAAGTCACGCAGCGCGCGGTGCCCGTCAACCGTGAACTGGGAGATGCCCTCGGTGCGCAGCAGCGCCTCCATGTCCGGCCACACGGAGTACGTGCGCTCGGCCAGGGCGTCCGGGCACTCGTTGATGACCTCGTACAGGATCATGACGCCCTGGTTGGGCAGACCGATCTCGTAGGCATCGGGGTACATCAAGGCCCACCGCGCCGTCAGCTCCTCGCCACCCGGACCGAACCCGCCGCAGTCCCAGTCCTTGACCGTGGAGTTGAGCTCGCCGCCGACGTACTGGATCGGTTTGCTCACCTGTTCCAGCAGCGGCTCCAGGCGATGAAAGAGGGAGACGCCGAGGCAATCGGTGGTGCGCAGGCTCTCTGGCATGCGTTCAAGAGTAGAGCGCGTCCAGCTCACCCTTGAACTTGTCGGCCACGATCTTGCGTTTGAGCTTCATGCTCGGGGTCAGATCGCCGTCGTCGATCGAGAGGTCCCGCGGCAGGATGAGGAACTTCTTGATGGTCTCCCAACGGTTCAGCTTGGCGTTGAGCTCGTCGACGTAGCCCTGAACCATCTCGCGCGCCGCGGGCGAGGTGACGATCTCGGCATACGACTTGTCGGCCATGTCGTTCTCGGCCGCCCATCCGACGATGGCGTCGGCGTCAAGAGTGATGAGTGCGGACACGAAGTTGCGCCCGTCGCCGTGGATGATCAGCTGACTGGCATAGGGACACACGCTCTTGAACATCGTCTCGATCACGGACGGGGCGATGTACTTGCCGCCGGAGGTCTTGAACATGTCTTTCTTGCGGTCGGTGATGCGCAGGAACCCGCGCTCGTCCAGGTTGCCGATGTCACCCGTGTGCAACCATCCGTCGACGTCGACGGACAAAGCAGAGTCCTCGGGCAAGTTGTGATAGCCCGCCATGATGCCCGGACCCTTGAGCAGGATCTCCCCGTCCTCGGCAATGCGGACGTCGGTGCCGGGCAACGGCCAGCCGACGCTCCCGAAGGCGTAGGCGTGCGGCCGGTTGACGAAGGACGCGGCGCTGGACTCGGTCAGGCCGTAGCCCTCAAGGATGAGCATGCCTGCGGCGTCGAACCATTCGGCCACCTCGCGGTTGAGTGCTGCCGACCCGGAGATGAAGAACCTGATCTTGCCGCCGAACCGGGCACGGACCTTGTGCAGGACCAGCTTGTCCGCGAGCGCGTACTCGACGGCCAACAGGCCAGAGGGTTTGGCCCCGTCAGCGCGCAGGGCGGCAACCCGATGGCCGACGCCGATGGCCCACTCGAAGAGCTTGGCCTTCGCCCCGCCCTCGCCGGCCATCATGGTCGTGATCCGGTTGTAGGCCTTTTCGAAGATGCGCGGTGCCGCTCCCATGAAGGTCGGGGAGATGACGGCCAGGTTGTCCACGATCTTGTCCACCCGCCCGTCGAGCGCGGTGGGGATGCCGATCTGCAGCGGGATGGTGAGCAGGATCTTGCCGAGCACGTGGGCCAACGGCAGCCAGAGGTACTGCAGGTCGTCCTGCGAGAGAATGCCGACCGCGTCGACCGCCGCCACCTCGTAGGTCCAGCAGTCGTGGGAGAGCCGAACTCCTTTGGGCAGCCCGGTCGTTCCCGAGGTGTAGATGAGCGTGGCGAGATGCTGCGGCTTGATGGCGTCGATCCGGTCATCCACGGCGGACGGCACCCGGGCCAGGTGGTCGGCGCCCAGCTGCTCCAGATCGGCCAGGGAGATGACCCAGTCGCCATCGGCCGTTCCGTCGAAGGTGATGACCTTGACCACCTCGGGCAGCTGAGCGCGGTTGGCGCGCAGCTTGACGATCTGGGTGTCATCCTCGGCGAACACGAGACGGCTCTGGGAGTCGCTGACGATGTAGGTCACGTCGACGGCGGAGGTCGTGGGATAGATCGTGGTCGTTGCGGCGCCGGCCAACATGACGGCCAGGTCGGCAATGACCCACTCGTACCGGGTGCTCGACGCCAGCGCCACTCGCTGCTCCGACTCGATGCCCAAGGCCAGCAGACCGGCAGCCAGCCGGCGTACCCGGGCATCGGTCTGCGTCCAGGTGACCGACTCCCAGGCCTCTGCCTGCGGGAACCGGAAGGCCTCATCCTCAGGGGACTTCGCCACCCGGTCGACGAACAGATGGGCCACCGAACGGGCCCGATTCTCGATGAGGGAGAGGTCGTTCTGCTCGTCGCTGGCCGAGAAAGCCATGGTCTCTCCTGGGTGTGGTGGTCCTACGCAGTCGTGAATCACGACACTAGTGCTCAGGGCAGGCTCACGGTCGGCGAATTGACGACAAGTGGGCGTTGTTGACCAGGCCGAGAGCCAGCCAGCCCGCAAACATGCTCGAGCCACCGTATGACACGAAGGGCAGCGGCAGCCCGGTCACCGGCATGATGCCCAGGTTCATCCCCACGTTCTCGAAGACCTGGAAGGTGAACCAGCAGGCGACGCCGATCGCGACCAGTCGGCCGAAGGAGTCTTTGGCCCGGGCCGCGATCATCAGCGTGCGCACGACCAGGAAGCCGAGGACCAGCAACAGCCCCGCACTACCCAGGAAGCCGAGCTCCTCCCCTGCCACCGAGAACACGAAGTCGGTCTGCTGGAACGGGATGAAACCGCCCTGAGTCTGACGGCCCTGAAACAGACCCTCGCCCTGCCACCCGCCGGAACCGATCGCGATACGGACCTGGCGGGTCTGGTAGCCGATCCCCTGCGGGTCGGCGGAGGGGTTGGCGAAGGCGACCAGCCGGTCGCGCTGATAGGGGCTCAGCACCGGCGTGGTGAGGGCCACGGTGATGCCCATCGCCAGCACGGCCAGAACCCCGAACACCCAGCGTTTCGGGGCGCCGGACACCGCGATCACACCGACGGCGAGCGCGCCCAGGACGAGGGCGGAGCCGAGGTCGGGCTGCAGCATGACCAGGCCGATCGGTATGCCGGCCACGACCCACGCGAGCGCGACGTCACGATGCGAGGGTGGCTGGTCGCGTTCACCCCGCTCGGCGAGGATGACCGCCAGGCCCACGCAGAGCGCCACCTTGGCGAGCTCCGAGGGCTGTATGGAGAACCCGCCCGGCAGTCGGACCCACGAGTGCGAGCCGTTGATCGTGGAGCCGAGCGGCGTGAGGACAAGGACCAACCCGGCGACCGATGCGAGATAGAGCCAGGGGGCATAGGCCCGCAGCCCCCGGAAGTCCACCCGGGTGACCGCTGCCGCCAGGCCAAGGCCGATGCCGGTGTTGATCAGGTGACGTGCGAGGTACGTGGAACCGGACTGGTGGCGCGTGGCAGACCAGACCAACAGCGCTCCGATGAGGGAGAGCCCGAGGCCACCGATGAGCAGACCCCAGTCCGAGCGGGACCAGATCAGGGTGGCGGGCCGGGTCTGCGTCGACGTCATGCGGGCACGGACAGGTCAGTGTTCGGGTCAGGTGGCTGCGATGGAGGACAGCACCGTCCGACAGCGCTCGACGTCGTCGGCAATCTTTGCCAACAGGGCCTCAATGGAGTCGAACTTCTCGGTCGGACGGAGCCGTTCGACGAACTCGACGCACACGGTCTCACCGTAGAGATCGAGGTCGCTGCGATCCAGGACGTAGGCCTCGACACGGCGTTGCGTGCCCCCGAAGGTCGGGTTGGTCCCGATCGAGATCGCGGCAGGCAGCTTGTGATCTGGGTGGCGGTCGGGCAGCGACGGTCGGACCAGCCACCCGGCGTAGACGCCGTCGGCCGGGGTCAGTCCCGCCGAGCTCTGAGTCAGGTTCGCTGTGGGGTAGCCGAGCTCGCGTCCGCGGTGGTCGCCATGCACGACCTCACCGGCGACCCGATGTGGGCGTCCAAGGATCTCGGTCGCCCCTGACACGTCGCCAGCGGTCACCAGAGCGCGCACGCGGCTGGATGACCAGCGGCCGCCCTCGCCGATGTCGGTGAGGGTGAGAACCTCGAAGCCGTGCTTGGCGCCGAGCTGGCGCAGCGTCCGGACGTCGCCGGAGTTGCGAACGCCGAATCGGGTGTCCTCGCCCACCACGACCAGGCTGGCGCCGAGCGCCTTGACGAACACGTCGACGATGAAACGCTCGGGGGTCCACAGGGCGAGCTCGCGGGTGAACTCCATGACCAGCACCGCATCGAGCCCGGTGCGCGAGAGCAGCTCGAGGCGCTGCTCGGGGGACGTGATGATCTGCGGCGCGCGCTCAGGGTGAAGGACAGCGACGGGGTGTGGCTGGAACGTCACCGCAACGGCGTGAGTGCCATCTGGGCCACGGTCGCGGGCCTTCTGGACGACGGTGGCCAACACGGCCTGATGACCCTTGTGCACGCCGTCGAAGTTGCCCAGCGTCACCACGCTCGGGCCGTAGCCCTGGGGGATCTGGGAGAGGTCGGTCCATCGCAGCACGAGGGACACTCTACGAACCCGAGGGCGCGAACACGACGCGGGCCTTGGCCAGTGAGCCGCTCTCGTCAAGCATGGCCACCAGGTGCCCCTCCGGTGCGAAGGCGGCAACCAGCTCGTCGTGGCCCCCGGAGAGCGACGCGATGCGCTGTCCGTAGCCGACGGCGGTCGCTTCCGCTGCGGTCAGCTCGCGGACGGCAAAGGAGGTCCGCGCCGCGTCCGCCAGCGTGATCACCGGTATGTCGTCCACCTCGCTGGCCATCTCGAGCTCCGTGAGCGACTGTGCGACGTCCAGCCCGAACCGACCGACACGGGTGCGGCGCAGTGCGGTGAGGTGCCCTCCCACACCCAGGGCGGCGCCGAGGTCGCGAGCCAGGGCTCGGACGTACGTCCCGGACGAGACGTCGACGATGACATCGAGGTCCCAGACCTGATGGCCGTGCACGGTTTTCGGCCGTTGATCGAGGATGTCGAACCTACTGACGGTGACCGTACGTGCGGGCAGGACGACGTCCTGTCCCGCACGCACCCGTGCATACGATCGTTGGCCGTCCACCTTGATCGCGCTGACGGCACTGGGCACCTGGGCGATCTGGCCGGTGAGTGCGACCACCCCGTGCTGAACCGCCTCGGCGGTGAGCCCCGAGACATCGTGGGAGGTCGCGACCTCACCGTCTGCGTCATCGGTGATGGTGGACTGACCGAGCCGGATCGTCGCGGTGTAGGTCTTGTCGGTGCCGACGAGGAATGTCAGAAGCTTGGTGGCGCGATTGATGCCCAGCACGAGGACTCCGGTTGCCATCGGGTCCAGAGTCCCGGCATGCCCGACCTTTCGGGTGCCACACAGACGTCGACAGCGCGCGACGACGTCGTGACTCGTCCAGCCGGCCGGTTTGTCGACGATGAGCAGCCCGTCAGGGGTGGTCATGCGCCGGCGGCGTCATCTTTGCCGCCGTGGTCGCTCTGCTCGACAGCGTCAGCGTCAGCGTCAGCGTCAGCCCCATCCTCAGCCTCAGCCTCGTCCGGGTTGTCGTCGACCGGCTTCTTGTACGGGTCGGCGTCACCGGCATACGTCGCGCCAGCCCTGGCCGCCGCCACGGCAGCGTCCTGCTGCTTGGCGGTGAGGAGCAGATCCTCAAGGTGGGCCGCGCCATCAGGCAGCGCGTCCGGGATGAACTCCAGGGTCGGAGTGAGCCGGATGCCGATGCCTTTGCCCACCGCCGAGCGGAGCTTGCCCTTGGCCGACTCCAGCGCCAGAGCGGTTTCGGCGCGTTCGGCCTCACCGCCGAAGACCGTGTAGAACACGGAGGCATTCTGCAGGTCACCGGTCACGCGGACGTCGGTGATCGTGATGAAGCCGAGCCGCTCGTCCTTGACGCGGTACTCCAGCGTCTCGGCAACCAGCACCTTGATGCGGTCGGCAATCTTCTTCGCGCGTGCCGGATCGGCCATGGTTCTTACGCTCCTACAAAGTTACAGGCTCCGAAGTGACAGCCTACGAATTGGTGCGGCGAGCAGGCCTTCTCCCCGCGGAGTACGGCTGAGCCTCTCGCCCAACCGGCCACGCGGGTATGGGGACCCGCGTGGCCGCGATGGTGAGACTGGTCAGGTGCGCGGGATCTCACGCATCTCGTGGGTCTCGATGACGTCGTCAACCCTGATGTCGTTGAAGCCGCCCAGGTTGATACCGCATTCGAAGCCCTCGCGAACCTCGGTCACATCGTCCTTGAAACGACGCAGACCGGTGATCTCGATGCCTTCGCCAACGACGACACCGTCACGGATGATCCGTGCTTTGGTGCCGCGCTTGATCTCGCCGGAGCGGATCAGCGAACCTGCGACGTTGCCGAACTTGGAGGACTTGAAGACCTCGCGCACCTCGGCGGTGCCCAGCTGGATCTCTTCGTACTCCGGCTTGAGCATGCCCTTGAGCGCTGCCTCGATGTCCTCGATCGCCGAGTAGATGACCGAGTAGAAGCGCATGTCCACGCCCTCGCGGTCGGCCAGCTCGGCCACCCGCTCGGCCGGCTTGACGTTGAAGCCGATGATGATGGCGCTGTCGACCGTCGCCAGGTTGACGTCGTTCTGCGTGATCGCGCCCACCCCTCGGTGGATGATCCGCAGGTCGACCTCTTCGCCGACGTCGATCTTGAGCAACGCGTCCTCGAGCGCCTCGACAGAACCCGACACATCACCCTTGAGGATGAGGTTGAGGTTGTCGACCTTGCCCGCGGCCAGGGCCTCGTTGAGGTCCTCGAGGCTGATCCGCTTGCGACGCTTGGCCAGGCTGGCCGCGCGCTGAGCGGCTTCACGACGCTCGGCGATCTGACGAGCGGTGCGGTCGTCGGGTGCCACCAGGAACGTGTCGCCGGCGCCGGGCACGGAGGTCAGACCGAGCACCATGACCGGACGCGAAGGCGTGGCCTCCTCGACCGTGTCGCCGTGCTCGTCCAGCATGGCGCGGACCCGGCCGTAGCCACCGCCGGCCACGATGGAGTCACCGATGCGAAGCGTTCCGGACTGGACCAGCACCGTGGCGACAGGGCCACGACCCTTGTCGAGGTGGGCTTCGATCGCCACGCCGCGCGCGTCCTTGTTGGGGTTGGCCCGCAGGTCGAGCGCCGCATCGGCAGTCAGGAGCACTGCCTCAAGAAGCGTGTCGATGTTGGTGTGCTCCTTGGCAGAGACGTTGACGAACATCGTCTCGCCGCCGTACTCCTCTGCCACCAGGTTGTACTCGGTCAGCTGCTGGCGGACCTTGTCGGGGTTTGCCCCCTCCTTGTCCACCTTGTTGACGGCGACCACGATCGGCACACCGGCAGCCTGGGCGTGGTTGAGCGCCTCGATCGTCTGCGGCATGACGCCGTCATCGGCGGCGACCACGAGGATCGCGATGTCGGTGACCGCGGCACCACGGGCACGCATGGCCGTGAAGGCCTCGTGACCGGGGGTGTCAATGAACGTGATGGGGCGCTCGATGCCCTCGTGATGCGTGAGGACCTGGTAGGCACCGATGTGCTGGGTGATGCCACCCGCTTCACTCTGTTGGACCTTCGCGGAGCGGATCGCGTCGAGCAAGCGGGTCTTTCCGTGGTCGACGTGACCCATGACGGTGACGACCGGCGGACGAGGCTTGAGGTCCTCGTCGCCCTCTTCGGCCAGCTCTGCGTCGAGGTCGATGTGGAACTGTCCGAGCAGCTCGCGCTCCTCGTCCTCCGGTGACACGACCTCGATCTCATAACCGAGCTCGTTCCCGAGCAGTCGGAACGTGTCTTCGTCCAGAGACTGCGTGGCTGTGGCCATCTCACCCAGATGGATGAGCACCGTGACCAGACTCGCCGGGTTGGCGCTGATCTTGTCGGCGAAGTCGGTCAGCGAGGCACCACGACGCACGCGGATGACGGTCTTGCCGTCGCCGCGGGGAACCGTGACACCGCCGAGCGACGGGGCCTGCATCTGCTCGAACTCCTGACGCTTCGCGCGCTTGGACTTGCGTCCGCGAACGGGACGTCCGCCGCCACGACCGAAGGCACCCTGGGTGCCACCGCGGCCACCGGGACCACCAGGACGACCGCCACCGCCACCGGGGCGACCAGCGAAACCGCCACCACCGCCGGGGGCTCCACCGCCGCCGGGGCGACCAGCGAAGCCGCCACCCGCTCCGGGACGACCAGGCGCGCCGCCACGTGCGGGGCGGTCACCGGGGCGTCCGACTGCAGCACGATCGGGCATCATTCCGGGGTTCGGACGCGGACCGCCCGGACGGGGGCCACCGGCGCCGGCGGGAGCCGGACGGCCACCCTGCGGACGGGGCATGCCTTGGCTGGGAGCAAACGGGTTGTTGCCGGGACGAGCAGCAGGCGTCGCCTCGCGGCCCTCACGGGTCTCACCGCGGGGTTCACGGATCTCGCGGGCACTTCGAGGCATGCCCTGGCTCGGCGCAAACGGGTTGTTGCCGGGTCGGGGAGCCCCAGGACGGGGACCTGGACGCGTGGCGTCGCCACCGCCTTCGCGCGCAGCAGGCGCCTCGGGGGCACCGGCCTTGGCAGCGGCGGCCGTGGGAACAGCAGTCGTGGGGACGGTGCTCTCCGGGACGTCGGCGAACGGACGGGTGACCGGCTTGGGCCCAGGCGTGGGAGCGCCAGGACGCGAGGGGGGTTCGGGGGCGCTCACTGCGGCTGGGGCGGCTGGGGCGGTAACCTGCACCGTCGGAGCACCAGGAGCCTCTGTGGCAGTCACAGCGGTGACGGCCACAGCAGGGGCCGCGGCAGCGCCGGGCTTGGCAGCCGACTTCTTGGCGGTGGACGCGGCGCCGGCCTTGGCACCGGCATCAGGACCACCGGTGGAAGTCAGGTGTGCGGGGAACGTCTCGCGAATCTTGCGGACGACTGGGGGTTCAATGGTCGACGACGCCGACCGGACGAACTCGCCCTGTTCTTTCAAATGGTTGAGCAATATCTTGCTCTCGACTCCGAGCTCTTTTGCGAGCTCGTAGACCCGGACCTTAGCCACGTTTCTCCTTCATCTTTGGCCCGGGCAAGAGATGAAGCGCGGACCGTCGTTAGTGCTGGGTGTTGCTCATCGGTGAGTACTCATCGGGTGCTCATCAGCGTCAAACCCGCTTTCGCGTTCGGAAACCTGCTGAACTGGCAGCTCCGGGGTGGAGCCGTCAGTTGTGACGACGGACTGCGCGCGGGCCTCGATGTACGCACTCACGTCCGCCAGCTCGAGCTGGGCCTTGACATGCAGGGCCCGCCCGAATGCTTTGCGCCGTAAGGCGAGATCGAGACACTCCGGTGTTGGGTGCAGCCAAGCGCCACGCCCTGGCAGCCGGAGCAGCGGATCGGCAACGACTCTGGCAATGTGCTCACCCGTGTCATCCCACTCCGCGACAACTCGCAGTAATGCTGATCGATCATCGCGACGACGGCAACCCACGCACGTACGTGTCACACGTTGGGTTGGCCGCTGACGGATACGTCGCAACCGATCGGTCTCCACCACTCTACTGCCTAGTGCTCACGGTCCGTGCCAGCATCGGCCTCAGGGGCATCCTCATCGTCCACAGGGGCATGCTCGTCGTCCACGGGCGCGGTGTCAGAACGGATGTCTATGCGCCAGCCGGTGAGCTTGGCGGCCAGGCGCGCATTCTGACCTTCCTTGCCGATGGCCAGCGACAGCTGGTAGTCGGGGACGGTCACCCGGGCCGAACGCATCTCCAGGTCGACGATCTCGACCGAGTTGACCCGCGACGGCGAAAGGGCGGCCGCAACGAAGGCGCGAGGGTCATCGGAGAAGTCCACGATGTCGATCTTCTCGCCGTGCAGCTCGGCCATGATCGCGCGTACCCGAGCACCCATCGGGCCGATGCAGGCGCCCTTTGCATTGACACCGGGGATCTTTGAGTGCACGGCGACCTTGGTCCGGTGCCCCGCCTCACGCGCCAGTGCGGCGATCTCGACCGTGCCGTCGGCAACCTCGGGGATCTCGAGGGCGAACAGCTTGCGAACCAGGTTGGGGTGGGTGCGCGACAGGCTGATCTGGGGTCCACGCTGACCACGCTTGACGCTGACCACGTAACAGCGCAGACGCTGACCGTGGATGTACTTCTCCCCCGGCACCTGCTCGGCCAGGGGCAGCGACCCCTCGATAGCCCCGAGGTCGACCATGACGTAACGCGGATCGCTGCTCTGCTGGATGACCCCCGTGATGATGTCGCCCTCGCGGCCATGGAAGTCGCCCATGATCGCTTCGTCTTCGAGGTCACGCAGTCGCTGCACGATCACCTGACGCGCCGTCGACGCCGCGATCCGCCCGAAGCCGGCCGGTGTGTCGTCGAACTCGGGCCCGGGCTCCGAGCGCTCTTCCGTCTCAGGGTCGAGGGCGCCCTCGTCGCGGGCCCACACGATCACGTGCCCGGTCTTGCGATCCAGCTCCACGCGGGCAAGGCGCCTTGCGCCCTCGGTGCGGTGGTAGGCCACGAGCATCGCCTGCTCGATCGCCGGGATGATGATGTCGAGAGAGATGTCCCGTTCACGCTCAAGGCCGCGCAACGCCGCCAGGTCGATATCCATCAGCTCTCCTCATTGGTGGTGCGATCCGGGTTGGCGCGAGCGAACTCGACCTGCACCTGGGCACGCGCGACGTCGGCATACGGGATGCGCAGCTCGGTCTCTGGTTCTTTCTTGGTCGCCGCCACCAGCAGCGTCGCCTCGAAGGGCCCGGCGGCGACCAGACGGCCAACGATCGGCTCGTCCGCGGCGCCGTTGACGCGCCAGATCTCGACGAGCCGGGTGACGTTGCGCCGGAAGTGACGCGGTTCAACGAGCGGGCGGTCGACACCGGGCGACCCGACCTCGAGGACGTAGGGCGCGTCGCCCGTCGCGTCCGAGGCGTCCAGCGCGATGCCGATGGCTCGGGTGGCTTCGGCGACCTCGTCGAGCGAGAGCGGCTCGACCACGCTGGACTCATCGGAAGGGTCGAGACCGGAGAGGTCACGGTCAAGCCAGATACGGACCAGTCGCCGCTTGCCGGCGGGCGTCACGGCCATGTCCTCGACCATGAGTCCGAGTTCGCCAAGCGGCCCCGGGAGCTCAGCTGTGCCCAGAAGATCAAGCAGGACCTTGCGAATGCGTTCCTGAATGCTCAACTGCCGCCTCCGCTTCCTGCTCTTCTCGAATGCCGCCACCCGGCGCGCCTGTGCGCACGGTGGTCGTCGAGGTCAGTCTATCGGCGCGAACGCGGTGCTCACAGCCACCGCACGCGGTCGTGCCATCATCGAGCCCATGCCCGCGAACGACCGTATGCCGCGCCTCTGGTCCCGCAGGTCGCTCTTGGTGGCTCTGACCGTGGGGTCGATGACGGCACTGTCCGGATGTCGGGTGCGGCTGGAGGGCGACGCACCACGCACACCGACTCCGCCAGCCCGCCAGCCGATGCGCGACGAGCAGGCCCTCCTGACGGCGCACCGGGACGCCGTGCGGTTGCGTGACCTGGCCGCGGGGCTCGGTGGCGCGGCCAGTCCGACGACCGAGCTGCTCGCGACGGTGCATGGGTTGCAGGCCGACGTCTTCGAGTCAGTACTCCGCTCGGGCGGAGTACCGCCGGCCGAGATCGCTGGCACTCCAACGACCACACCCCCGCCGACGGCAACAGCGACGGCAAGCGGTACGGCAGGCGGTGCGGCAGGCGGTGCGGCCACGGCCCCTGCGCAGGCAGCGTCGGGGGTCGGCGAGCTCATCGCCGCGGAGGGCGAAGCGCTGTCTGCTCAGGCCCTGTCGGACCTCGCCGGGATCTCCACGGAGCGGATAGCGCTGTTCGGGTCCATGACGGCTCAGCGGGCGGCGGCGGTGCGGCTGCTGGGTGGTCGTCTGCCCGCTGCCGGGCCACTCACCGCACCGACCGGTGAGCTGGCTGCTGTGCTGCTTGAGGCGATCCGGTCTGCTGTCTATGGCTTCGAGGTGGTCGTTACCCAAACCGACGTGAGCCATCGCAGGGCTGCCGGCCAGACCTTGGGCGCGCTCCGGACACGCTCCGCCGAGCTCCAGCTGCTGGCAGGCCCCGCAGCCCCACCGATTCCCCTGGGTTATGCCCTCCCGTTCCCGGTGTCGACCCCTGCCGCGGCACTGAGGCTGGCAACAAACCTGATGACGGCGCTGCGTGCTTCGATCGCAAGCCAGCTGCCGGCCGTCACCGGCGACGCCGAGGGCCTGACCGGGACGGTTCAGCTGCTCACGGATGTGTGCGTCCGAGCGGTCACCTGGCGGGTACCACTCACAGCGTTCCCAGGGCTCAGCGAGACATGAGCAACCTCATACCGGAATCGTTCTCAGCCGGGGTGACCGGACGTGCGCCTGAGCCGCACATCAGCGGTGACGCATGGTTGCTGCAGCTACCCGGGCTCGTCGAGGCGTCGCTCGCAGAGTGGGATCTGACCCTCGACGGTGACCCGATGCATGGGGTGTGCGCCCTGGTGCTCCCTGTCCGACTCCGCGACGACTCCACCGGCGTCCTGAAAGTCACGTGGCCACATGCCGACGCCGAGCATGAGCACCTGGCGCTGCAGCACTGGGGAGGACGAGGCGCCGTTCGGCTCTTGGCAGCCAACCCCGGCCGCTGGACCATGCTGCTCGAGCGCCTGGACAGCGGCCTCGACCTGCAGGACGTGCCGATCGATGAGGCGTGCCGGGTGATCGGCGGCCTGCTTCGCCAGCTGGATCACCCTGCGCTTCCTCAGCTTTCACGTCTGTCGGCGGAAGCCGCGCGCTTGGTGGAACGGCTCGACTCTGCTCCCCGGGTCATCCCGCGCCGGTTCGTCGAGCAAGCACGCGCCGTGCTGTCGGACCTCATGACCGACGAAGCGATCGACTCGTGCATGGTCCATACCGACCTGCACTACGGGAACGTCCTGGCAGCCGATCGCCAACCGTGGCTGGCGATCGATCCCAAGCCTCTGGCAGCGGACCCGGCTTTCGCCGTCACGCCCGCGTTGTGGAACCGATGGGACGAAGCGGTCTCATGTGGCGACCTGCGGCGGCACCTTCGCCGTCGCCTGTCGATCATCTGTGAGGCTGCCGGCCTCGACGAGGAACGAGCACGATCCTGGTCGATCGCGCGCGAGGTGCAGATGGCGCTGTGGGCTGCCACGGAGGATGACGCCGGCGAGCTCACGAAGGCGATCGCGATCATCAAGGCGATGCAACCGGACTGATCGGTGCGCGTCTCCGGCTCGGTGCGCATCTCCGGCTCTGAGCGCATCTCCGGTGCACGTCGCCTACGTTCGCCCCGGGTCAGTGCCGCCGGGGGTCAGGCCTGCCTTGGCTCAGGGCGGTGGTCGTGGCTCGAGGTGCGTCTGGACGTCGGTGTCGGCCAGGTCCTTCGCGATCGCTACCTCGACGTCGTCGGCCAGGGTATGACCCCGCTCGACCGTCCAGTCGCCAGGAACGAGGACGGTCAGCGAGACGAAGCGGTGCCGCCCGGACTCACGGGTGCGCAGGTTGGTGAATTCGACCTCCGCCGTTCGCAGTCGTTCGAGCACCGTGTTGACCTTGGCGAGGTCGGCGGCTGGCATGGCTGCACCGAGCAGGGACGTCACGGACTGGGACACCAGCCGGAACCCGGTCACGAGGATGTTGATCCCCACGATCGCCGCCACAACCGGGTCGAGTCGTTGCCAACCGGTCAGTGCCACCAGGAGCACACCGACGATGACGCCGACCGACGTCCAGACATCGGTCAACAGATGCTTGCCGTCCGCGGTCAGTGTGACCGAGCGGTGCGCCGCGCCAACCTTCAGCAGGAGCACGCCCACGGCCCCGTTCACCATGGAGGCGACGGTCGAGATCGCCAGCCCGAGCCCGACACTCTCAAGCTCTGCCGGATGCAAGAAGCGCTGCACCGAGGTGACCAGGATGAAAGCGGCTGCGACGAAGATCATCAGCCCTTCGATCCCGGCCGAGAAGTACTCCGCCTTGCCGTGGCCGAAGTTGTGGTTGTCGTCAGCTGGCCGAGCGGCGACATGCAGCGCGATCAGGGCGACGACGGCCGCGACCAGGTTCACCAAGGACTCGGCTGCGTCCGACAGGAGGCCCACTGACCCGGTCAGCAGGTACGCCTCGGACTTCAGCGCAATCGTCGTCACAGCCGCAGCGATCGACAGCCATGCGAACTTCGTCAAACCCGGAGACACGCCTCCCGGCTCACCACCGACCTGAGGAAAGGCGATCCTCTTCATGGAGCCAGACTGCCAGAGCGCCCGCGCTGCGAATGACCAGGGAGCCACGTCGGGCCTCCGGCCAGAGGCAGAACGAGGTTCAGCTGAGGATGTCCTTCTCCTGGAACCGCCACCAGGCCAGTGCGAAGAACACCGCCGAGTAGGTGAGCACCAGACCGGTGCCTCGCATCATGTCGTCCCAGACGATGCTCTGTCCGAGCGCGTCCAACCACGAGTACTGGAAGTGAGTGGGGAGGAACTGTCGGTAGGGGTCGAGCGCTGTGATCGAGTCGAGAATGTTGGACACGACGACGAGCATCGTGGCGCCGCCGACCGCGCCCAGCGGGGCATCGGTGAGCACACTGAGCAAGAAGGCGAGAGCTGCCACCAGGAGCGACTGAGCGCTCACGTAGCAGACGACGATGAGCAGCCTTTGCAGACCGACTCCCGTGGTGAATGTCCCGCCCAGCGGTGACTGCCCGGGCGCCCAGCCAAAGAACGCACCGCCGATGAGATAGGCCCACGCGGGGAGGAGCAGGTTTGCCCCGAAGCTGAGGGACAGCGCGACAGTCAGCTTCTGCCGCAGGAGCCGCGCTCTGGGCACCGGGATCGCCAGCAGGTAACGCAGGGACGACCAGCTGGCCTCGCTGGCCACGGTGTCGCCGCAGAACAGAGCCACGATGACCACGAGCAGGAACCCGGCCGACGCGAACTCGGTGAAGAGCGTGAAGTTGGTTGCGCCCGTGGTCGCCAAGGTCACCAGCGCCGGCGCGGAGCGCGAGCCGCCCGAGGAGCCCTCCCGAGCGGCGCCCGACGAACCGGTGCTTGAGCTGACCTGAAAAGCCAAGGCAATGATCACCGGCAACGCCAACAGGACGATCACGGTCAGCTGGGTGCGCCGCCTGCGCAGCTGCCGGACGAACTCCACCCTCAGGCGCAGTGTCCGCTCGGGCCGAAAGCCGTTGTCATGCACCTCGGCCAGCTGGTTCAGCTTGTCGTGGACACCGCGACGAGTTGGTGCCGGGTGGCCCAGGGGTCTGGGGGCGTTTGCCGGGTGGTCAGTCATTCGTCTGCACCAACCATCTGGATGAAGATGTCCTCCAGGGATCGACGTGCCGGCACCGTCTGCGAGTCAACGCCCGCGGCCGCCAGGATCTCCTGCGCCTGCTGGGAGTTCTTCACAGCGAGCTGTACCCCGCCCGCACCGGCTATCTCGGCCACCGACCCCACCGCGACGAGCTTGCCGTTGTGCATCACCACGACATGGCTGCAGGTCTGCTCCACCTCGGCCAACAGGTGGCTGGAGATCACGACGGTACGGCCGGTCGCGGCATACCGGCGGAGCACTTCACGCATTTCGGCGATCTGCAGCGGGTCCAGGCCGTTGGTGGGCTCGTCCAGCACCAACACCTCGGGAAGCCCGAGCATCGCCTGGGCGATCGCCAGGCGCTGCCGCATCCCATGGCTGAACGTCTTGACCCGACGATCGACCGACTCGCCGAGTCCGGCGATCTCCAACGCCGTGTCGAACTCCGCGTCCTGAGACGGTCGACCCGTCGCGGCCCAGAACAGTCGCAGATTCTCCCGTCCGGACAGGTGCGGGAGCAGCCCCGGTCCCTCGATGAACGCGCCGATCCGCGACAGCACCGGAGCGCCCGCCTCGACCAGCTCACCGAACACGCGCACCGTGCCGGACGTCGGCCGGATAAGGCCCATCAGCACCCGCAACGTGGTCGTCTTGCCGGCACCATTGGGACCCAGCAGCCCGACGACCTGTCCTCGTTCAACGCGGAAGCTGACGTCGTCCACGGCTCGGTATCCATCGCCGTACTCCTTGACCAGGCCCTCCATCGCCACCGGCACGCTCGACAGGTCAACGAGCACGGTCCGCCTGCGTCGGCGCCCGCGCCGGACCGCAGCGACCAGAGCACCCAGGATCAGGATCGCCATAGCCGCCAGGCCCGTCAGCAGCCAGATCCACGGCTGACCGGCACGGATGATCCGACCGTCGATGATGGCCACATCGACCGTGCTGCCGGCCACGGCGATCGTGTAGCTTCGCGGCTGGCTCGGCAGCTGGTATGCCAGATCGGTGGTCGCGACCACCAGGACCAGTCGGTCCCCCGCGGGCAGGTTCCGCACCACACCGGGCAGCCTGACCGTCACGGTCCGGGCCGCCCCCGGTGTGAGTCCGGTGAGCCGGATCGGAGCCACCAGACCCGCGGGCAACGTGTCGGTCCCGTCGGTGGCAACGTGATGTACGGACGCGAACAAGGTCGCGTCGGTGGCATCATGCGCCGTCACGCGCAGCGTGGCTGTGGACGACCCCGCCACCAGCAGGCTGGCCGGAAGTGGTTGTGACGCGAACATCGCAACCTGGCCGGGTATCGCCGTCAGGTTCGGGGAACCGGTCGGCGTGGCCGCGGTACTGAGCAGGCCGCCCAGGCCCGGGACCGAGGTGACCGCGGCCGGGCTTCCCCCGGCGGGGGCGTAGATCGTCTGGGCAGGGCCAAAGACCCCGACCCGCTGGAATCGACCGCTCGAATAGCCGCGATCGACCTGCATGCTCTGTGACACGGTCCGTCCGTTGGCTGCTGAGATCCCCGACCCGGGCACCGTGATGTCGAAGGCGGCGTCTGCCCGTCCGCGGTGGAGCAACACCGGGTCGAACCAGCCCTGCAGGTACTGCACCAGATCCGACGTCGACGTCCCGCCGTCATGTCCACCGGAACGCCAGATCACCTTCACGGGTGTGTCGTTGGCGGCGATTCCCCTGGCATTGGCACCCGCCTGCTCGAGGGGAAAGAGCGAGTCCTGCTCCCCCTGGCTGAGCAGGGTCGGCGCGGTGATCCGGCTCAGCACACCCGCCGGGCTCGAAGCCTCCAGCAGCGACAGGATCGACGCGTCGGGCTCCCCTGTGCTGGCGGCCTGCTGGTACGCCGCGCACAGCTCCGGCGCGAATCGCCCGCAGGCCCCGCCCTTCCGCCCCGAGGCGGAGGCGAACAGCTCCCCCGCCCACAGCTTCTTGAACACCCCTGGCTGGCCGCCGGCAGCGTTCGGGAACAACGCCTGCGACAGATCGTTCCAGGTGATGTCCGCTCCGACAGCGTCAACGCGTTTGTCGTTGGCGCCCAACAACAGCGCCAGTCCGCCGCCGTAGGACGAACCGGCCACCCCAACGCGCGGATCCCCGGGTGCGTCCTTGACCACCTGCGGCAACGTCGCAAGATAGGAGATCAGCATGCCCGCGTCCGCAACTTCATGGGACGGCGCGTCCATATGGATCAACCCACCCGATCGACCGAAACCCCTTGCGGTGTAAGCCAGCACGACGTAGCCGTGCTCGGCGAGCGAGCGCGCCTCGGAGTCCAGATCCGTCTTCGACCCGCCAAATCCGTGAGCCAGGAGGACTGCCGGTGCAGGCGTCGTGGCCGGAAGGTAGACGGTCGTGTCCAGCCCGACCGTCGCACCGGCCTCGGGCGTGCCGGCGACGAACTGCGACTTGGTACGAATCGTGGGACCAGACGTCGCCACA
The DNA here is from genome assembly GCA_036565395.1 of Dermatophilaceae bacterium. Classification (GTDB taxonomy): domain Bacteria; phylum Actinomycetota; class Actinomycetes; order Actinomycetales; family Dermatophilaceae; genus UBA4719. The sequence continues at coordinate 36,644 of DATCNE010000172.1, read as the reverse complement.
GCTGCCACAGCCACGCCCGCGGCAACCAGCAGCACCGCGGCCGCTGTAGCCACCCAGCGAGCTCGTCCCCGCTGGGGAAGTCTCACCTCGGCGAGGCCAGGCACTGCGTCGAGGCAAGATCCACAACCATCTCGAAACCTCTCGCAGTGAACAAGGTCATTGCGCGACTATATCGATCGGGAGCGAAGCCAACCACGGCCTTTTGTGGGATGGTGCGACACCACTGAAACCGATCAGGAGAGGCGACCGTGATGGTGAACCGACTCGCGGACTCCACGAGCCCGTACCTGTTGCAGCACAAGGACAATCCGGTCGACTGGTGGCAGTGGGGGCCGGATGCTCTCGCGGAGGCGGAGCATCTCAGCAAACCCATCCTGCTGTCGATCGGGTATGCAGCCTGTCACTGGTGCCACGTGCCTTTCCATAGGCGCAGAAATCGGATATCACGGACCGCTAAGTGCATCCGTGCAGGTCAGAGAGTTAGGGGTCGTACCGCATTGTGCCGGATGTTCCTTCGCTGCGGCGAGTCGTCCACGCTTGGTGACCGGTCTTGTTTGCTGGCGCTGAATGCAGAGACGAACCGTGTCACTTGGGAACTGGGCCTCACGATTGCCGCGGCGAAAGCAAATGCGCGTGTTAGTGCAAGGCCCATGTGAACTTGCGCCCGCGGGTTTGCGCGACGCACATAACCGCTTCTCAACAAGGGTCGCAGGGACATCTGTCACGCCTTCACTCCATCTTTCTTGAACTATGTCGACATTGAAGCAGATACTGCGGACAGCGACGTGATCTCATAGCAAGCCTCCTCCCCAATAGTCAACGGCTCGATACGGTCAACACCGAGTCCGCTCGTCGCGGTCTCTCACAGCCATGCGGCTCGTCCCACGGGCCATGCGCCGGTTTGCTATGTCCTCAGAGCAGGAGCTGGAACCCGCTGATCAGGCCCTGCATATGGGCGACCATCGCGCCCCATGCACCCGAGACCTGTAACACGCCGACGAGCACGAGCATCAGCCCGCCGAGTCGCATGATGGCCGCGGCGTGTCGGCGCGGCCAGTCGAAGGCGGCCATTGCTCGATCCGCCGATGCGGCGGCCGCCAGGAACGGGATGCCGAGGCCCAGGCTATACACGAATGCCAAGGCGGCGCCGCGCCACGCGCCACCGGTCGTCGTAGCCAAGGTCAGGACCGCAGCCAGGGTCGGACCGAGGCAGGGGGTCCAACCCAGTCCGAACAGGATGCCCACCAGCGGCGCGCCGGCCACACCCGTCGGCGGGCGGAAACGCAGCTTCAGGCTGCGGTTGGCCCACGAAAACCTCGCCAGCGCCCCGGCGAACAGCAGACCCAGGACGATCGTGAAGCCCCCGAGGACCCGTGTCAGTGTCTGCTGATGCGACTGTAGCAAAGCGCCCAGCCCACCGAATGCGGCTCCATAGCTGGTGAACACTGCGGCGAAACCGAGCACGAACAGAGTTGCCCCGACCATGGTGCTGCGGCTCCTCCCGACCGGCCCCGAGCGCACGACACCCGCCCCGAGGCTGCCGGTCAAGAACGACAGGTAGCCCGGCAAGAGCGGCAAGCAGCATGGGGAGAAGAAGGAGAGCGCGCCGGCAGCTACGGCTACGGGCGCCGCCAGCACCAGTGGGCCGGACATCACCAGGTCCCAGGATGAGACGGAAACGGGCACCCAGCCTCCTTCGAGCGGCCAGACCAACAAGATCCGATGCTAGAGACAGTAGGAGAAACGGGCCCTTGGGTCACGTGTGGCGCGTTAGTATTGCGCACCATTCCCAGCGCCACGTGGCAGGCGTGGTGCCGAACGGGCCAAGCAATCGGCTGAGACGGAGGCGACCGGTGCACGATGTAGTCGTCACTCGGAGGCCGAGCCGGCGCCACGTCCGGCGTCACTGCGGGCGCTGATGTCGGGCGACGTGCTCACGGACATGTTCCCTGAGCTGGCTGCAATACTCCTGCGCATCCTGCTGTGGTTGGTCGGCGCCGGGCTGCTGACCGGTGGCGTGGCGTGGTGGTGGCAACGGCGCCGGGCAGCGCAGGGGATACCACCGCTGATGCCTTCACGAACGGTTCGGGAGGTCGAGCCACCAGCCCGGCGGTTCCTGCGGATCGGTCTCGGTCTGTTGTGGCTGGTGGACGGGCTGCTGCAGGCACAACGATTCATGCCGGCTGGCTTTGTCCCCCACACGTTGGCGCCGGGAATCAGCTCTGGCCCTGGCTGGCTCGTCGATCTCGTCCAACCGTTCGCCCAAACCTGGACGCACCACCCGGTGGCGGCCGATGCGGTCACGGTGTACATCCAGCTCGGTCTCGGGCTGCTCCTACTGCTCGGGGGTCAGGGGCTGATCGCCAGATCAGCACTGTGGGCCAGCATGCTCTGGAGCGCCGTGGTGTGGGTCGGCGGTGAGTTCCTCGGTGGTCTGCTGGAAACGAACGCGTCGTGGCTCAGCGGTGCGCCTGGTGCCGCCCTGGTCTACGCCCTGGCTGCCGCCCTGCTGCTGCTCCGGTGGGATCGATGGAACAGCGGCAACGCCCAGAGGCTGGCCCGGCGAGCGGTAGGGGTCTGGATGCTCGCCGCAGCCATGCTGCAGGCCCTGCCGTGGGAGGACAACTGGTCAGGCCGAGGGCTCTCCGCGCCGTTCGAGATGGGCGCCCACGTCAGCCAGCCGAACTTCTTTCTCGCGCCGATCACCGGTGCGTCGCATCTGGCTCAGAGCCACCCTGTCGCGATCAATGCCACGATCGTGATCATTCTCGTCATGGTCGGCATCGGTTTGCTCGTCTCGTCAGCGTCCACCTACGTCGCTGCCGGGATCACCATGTGCCTCGCCACCTGGTGGCTGGCCCAGGACTTCGGGGTGTTGGGTGGGCTGGCAACCGACCCCAACACTGCTCTGCCGCTGGCCGTTGTGCTCGCGGCAGGCTGGCCACGGTGGCCGTCACGCGCGGCGGTGCGCGAGCAGGGCACAGCGCACCCGGCCGTCGCGCTCAGCCTGCCAGCGCGAGCCGGCCTCACCACAGCTCTCACCACGGTCGGGGTTGGCGCGGTACTGGTGGTGCCGGTACTCCTGCTGGGCACGCTACTCGGCCCCCCCGACACGGCAGCGGTCACCGCCGACAGCAGTGGCGGCGTCATCGCCCTACCCCACCGGCCGGCTCCGGGGTTCACGCTGACGGACCAGACGGGAACCACGGTGTCGATGTCAGGGCTGCGCGGAACCCTCACGCTGGTGACCTTCCTCGACCCTGTCTGCAGTGACGACTGCCCGATCATCGCCAACCAGATCGCGGCTGCAGAACGCGCCCTGGGTCCGCTGGCTCAGAAGGTGCAGATCGTGGCGATCGACACCAACCCGGTCTTCGACCGGGTCGAGGATGTCCAGGCCTTCACCAGATCCCATGACCTGGGTGACCTGCCCAACTGGCATTTCCTGGTCGGACCGGCCGCGCAGCTGGGGGACGTGCTCGCGGCATACGGCATCGTCGTGCAGGTCCCAGCGGTCGGCATGATCGCCCATGGTGAGGGCATCTACTTCATCTCACCCGACGGGACGACGGCGGCGTACCTCGGCGACGGAGCGAACCCGGAACTGTCCCAGGGCTACTCAACTCTGATCGAGCAAGAGATCCGGAGGCTGCTGGCATGACCCCGGCCTGGGTGGACTGCCCTCACCGTCCCCGAGGTCACCGCGGACAGTATCGGGCACGCACACTCGCGCTCGCCAGCCTGCTTCTGTTGTTGTCGGCCTGCACGCCGTCCCCGTCCGCACCGGTGTCCCCCTCGTCCGCCACTGACCGAGCCCAGCGGCTTGCCACCTCCACCGGGTCGCCGTTGCGCGCCGCGTCACCATGGCTGCTGATGCAGGACAGCCGCTCCGGCGATGCCGTGTGGCCCAGCGGGGCCGCGTTCCTGCTGCTGCGCACCGGGGATGGTTGGCGGCACGTCACCAACATCACCCCTATCGCTGTGCCCACGGGTGGGGGGCTGACCACGGCCGCGAGCTCCCGCGAGCTCGTGGTGGGCGCGCTGCCGTTCGACCAGCTCGTCGTCTCGCCCCTCCTGCGCAGCCCGAACTCCGGCACGACCTGGAGTCCCGATCAGCTGCCCGGCGCTCTCACCGTCGGCCGGCAGTCGGTCGCACTGGGTCCGCGGGGTGTCACGGCCGTATTGCACGCGGCCGGCGGAACCGTTGTTGAGAAGGGGGAGCATGGCTGGAGCGTGCTGACCGACGCCTCCCGGCTGGTGCCTGGCGGGCACCTTCATCTCGACGGCCTCAGGTGGGGTGCGGGCGGTCGCGGCTGGCTGACCGGTCACGGACCTGCCGGATCGCCGGTGGCGTTCACGACCAACGACTTCGGCCGGAGGTGGGCCACCGTGGCCGGGCTGGCCCCGGACGCCGTCGCGGCGTTGACACCCTGCGGAGGCGACCAGGCATGGGTGCTGCCGGTGGTGCGAGCGCGAGGGACCATGTCCATCGCCGCCAGCGTGGACGGCGGAGCCACCTGGGCAACCGGCGCTCCCTTGACGGTTCCGCACGGTTCACCCGCGTGGGGTTGCCACGGCCAGGACGTGTGGATGCTCGGCGGCGCAGCGAGCGGTGACCACGTCTACTCCTCCGCGAACGCCGGCGTGACGTGGACGGACCACGGTGCGGCCCCTCTTGGAGTCACCGACCTGGCCCCCACCGGCAGCGGGGCAGGTTTCGCAACCGGGACCACGGCGAAGGGGGCCATCCTGTGGGCAGTGCGCGGCGACGGTACGTCGTTCTCTCACGTCGCGCTGCCCGGCTGGGTCACAACCGTCGGGAACCAGATGGTGTCGCAGAACTGATCACCGCTGGCTAACGCGCGGACGAAACCCCGAGGTGTCAGCCGCCGATGGTGGGGCTGGCGATGAAGGACGTGGTGAGGGCGCTGAGTACTGCGGCGAGCGCGATCCAGGCCCACCAGAGCGAGACGATCCCGACCTGCCAGTTCTCAGTGGCCGTGTACCTGCCCAGCCGACCCCGGTTCCACATCGACACACCCAGGAACAGAGTCAGAACCACGTGGAAGAGGTTGGCCCCCGTCAGGAGATACATCGTGGACGCGTAGGCGCTCGCGGCGATCGCGAAGGTGAAGCTGGCGATCTGAACCACCTGTCCGACCGCGACGGCAACGAGCAGGACCACGCCCACTGCGCTCGCCCGGACGAGCGGAGCACTGTCTCCGCCGCGGATACCTCTCTCTCCCCAGCGGAAGACCACCGCGCTGAGGACGAGCCCGGCTGCCAGCAGCCACGAGCTCCAGATGGGTGCGGTCGCAGAACCGTGCGGCACCCACGCGCCCTCGGTGTTGAGGCCCCGCAGGTAGCGGTAGCTGAACAGCATCGCGGCGACAAAGGACGCGTCCGCAACGATGATGAACCCGACCCCCATCCGCCAACGCCGGCCGACCGTGTCGACGTCCTCGCGATGAATCGGCGTGCCTGGAGCTGTCGTGGCGCTCATAGCCTCGCTCCTTCGGCGCTCTCCTCGTCAGCACTGCTGCCGACGCTCACCGGTTCGAGCTCAGGCTGCCGTTCCGGCTCCTGGATGGGTGCGAACTGTTCCTCGCCGTAGCCGTAGGCATCGGACGTCACAACCGGCAGCACCTCGAAGTTCTCCAGCGGGATGGGGTTGGGCACCGTCCACTCCAACGTCTTGCTGCCCCACGGGTTGGACGGCGCCAGCACACCGTGCCGCCAGGAGCTGATCACGGCGTACAGCAGGAAGAGCATTCCGATCCCGATGACGTAGGCGCCGATGGTGGAGACGAAGTTGCCCGTCGTCAGCAGGTTGGCGTAGGTATAGACCCGGCGCGGCTGGCCCGCAAGGCCCACCGCAAACATCCCCAGAAAAGTGACGTTGAAGCCGATCTGCACCAGCCAGAACGAGATGAAACCAAATCGCTCTTTGAGCATCCGGCCGGTCATCTTCGGGAACCAGAACGCCAAGGCGCCAATCGCACCGGTCAACCCGGCACCCATGAGGGTGTAGTGGAAGTGGGCCGTGACGAACATGGACCCGTGAAGGGCGTAGTCCAGCGGGACATCGGACAGGTACAGGCCGGTTATGCCGCCGATGATGAAGTTCCACAGCATCGCGTAGGTCGCCATCATGGGCAGTCGGGTCCAGATCCGTCCGCGCCAGATCGTGCCCAGGATGACAAGGAAGAGCATGCCGGTCGGTATGGAGATCATCTCCGTGGTCAGCATGAAGGCCCCGTTGAGGTTCGGTGCCCAGCCGGAGGCGTACATGTGGTGCGCCCACACCATGACGCTGAGGATGGAGATCCCGACAATGCCGAGCACCGCGGCGTTGAAGCTGAACAACGGCTTGCGGGAGAACACCGCGGTCAGCTCCATCAGGGCGGCTATGGCCGGGATCAAGATGACGTAGACCTCGGGGTGGCCCATCAGCCAGAACAGGTTTTCGTAGAGCCAGGGGCTCCCACCACCGGAGGCGACGTAGAACTGCCCGCCCATGGTGCGGTCAAGACCCAGCATGACCTGCGACGCCATGAACATGGGGAACGCGGGGATGGCAAGGCCGACGCTGGCGACCAACCCGTAGACGAAGATCGGTGTCCGGTTCCAGGTCATACCACGAGCCCGCATGGTCAACACGGTCGTGACGATGTTCGCCCCGGCCATGGCGCTGGAGATCGCGAAGATGATGATCGTCATCATGTACGCGTCCATTCCGGGCGGCGCCTGGTCGGCCAGTGGGGCATAGCCGACCCAGCCGGTCGGGATCCCTCCCAGGAATGCGCCTGACAAGAAGACCGGAACAGCGGCGACGATCAACCAGAGGCTCAGGGCGTTCAGGCGCGGGAATGCCATGTCCCGGGCGCCGATCATCAACGGCATGATGAAGTTCCCGAATGGGCCGGTCACCATGATGATCGTCGCGATGATCATGATCAGGCCGTGCAGGCCGACGATCGCGTTGTACTCCTGCGGGTTGAGAAAGTTTGAGTTCGGGCTGATCAGGTTGGTGCGGATGAGCATGGCCATGGTGCCGCCGAGGCCTAACAGGACCATGGTCAGTACCAGGTACTGGATGCCGATGACCTTGTGGTCGGTGGTGAACCGGAAGTAACGACGTATCCCCTGGTCCTTTCCCGCGAGGAAGAGCTCGTCCTCGGGGGTCAGGTCGTGGCCACGCAGCCAGCCGATCGGCCCGTTGAACGCGCCGATGCCCACCATGAAGCCGATCGCCCAGCAGACCATCGTGATGACCGTGACCTGGTCGGGGCCGAAGTCGTTCTCCAACATGAAGTGGCGCGAGATGGACCACCCCACGAGGGCGAGCGCCAAGCCACCTCCGAGCGCGGTGACGATGTTCAGGCGGCGCATCAGGCCGCCCCCCGCTGCCGGAAGGCCTGTCACGCGCTCCGCATGTATGGCGCTCATCGTGCTTCCCTTCGTGGCCCGATCGTCCTCACGACGCCCGACCTCCCTGGGCGGTGATCCACGCCGAGAAATCGGCGCTGTTCACAACGTGAGCCTGGGTCTCCATGTGCGCGTGCAGCAGCCCACACAGCTCGGCGCAGCGCACGACGTAGGTGCCCCTCTTGTCCGGGATCACTCCGGACTTGGTCATCTCACCGGGGTTGGCGTCGACCTTGATCCCCAGCTCAACGACCCAGAAGGAGTGGACGACGTCCTTGCTCGTGACGTGGAAGACCACCGGACGGTTTACCGGCAGATACAGCTGGTCCGACTCGACGTTGCCGTTCTGCGGATAGCTGAAGGTCCACACCCATTGCTGGCCGGTGACGTTCACGACCATCGCGTTGGGCCCCGAAGCCTCGGCCGAGAGGCTCTGCATCTCGCCCAAACCCCAGATCAGCACAAACATGGTCAGGAGGGAGGAGGCCACAATCCACGTTGCCGTCGCCAGCCCGTTGCCCCTGATAGGCGGGCCGTCGCCAATGGGCGGCTCCGAGCCCCGTGAGCGCCAGACGATCAGGCTGTAGACCGCGACCGCCAGCACGAGAGCCATCACCGGAGCCGCCGCAACCGAGAAGATGGTCATGGTGCTCTCGACTGCACGCATGCTCGGTGAAGCGGCGGGACCCATCACACGTGCGGGCACCATGAGGGCGAAAATCACCAGAACCACCGTGATGCCCAGCCAGATCCAGACAATCCGCTTGATCTCGACCCGCTGCCACCACGTGCGTATCTGGGCTGTCACCGACTCGGTCTGGGCCATGTGGGGATGCCTTTCGGTGCGTACCATCTAGGGTTGCGGCTCAAGTGACGGTGAAGGTCCCGGCCATGTAGCCCCGGGTCGACATGGGCCCGCCGAACTTGGCGTAGGTACCGTCCCCACACGGGTATTCGCAGTTCCACACGTACTCGCCCGGGCCCCCGGTTACGAACGAGAAGGTCACGACGATCGGGGGCGGGTAGTCCGAACCCGAGGCGGGCTTGACGTCCTCCGGCACCGCGGGCAACGGGACGCTGACGAACAACGGGTCCTGGTTCGTCGGCAGAGCGTGAATGGTGAAGGTGTGCCCGATGGCATCCGGGTTCGCTTCCGTCGCGGTCTTCCCGTCGACCGTCATGGTCCCGTCGACCGTGCCGTGCACCTTGGCGAACCAGGGATTCGTGATCTTCTCGCCGCCGTCATACTGCTTGATGGTGACGGTCACCAAGGAATGGGCAGGCGCACTGAAGTTGGTGGTTGGGCCATAGCTGACCCAGTCGGGCTTGCTGCCTCCATCGGGACCGTGCTCTCCGGCCATGCTGTCCGGGTAGGTGGCAAGCTCCATGAACGCATGCGGCAGCACGCCCACCGGCGTCTGTGCCGTCCCCTTGACGGTGGCCTTGAGCAACCCGGGCGTGGTGCCGGCACGAGCAAGCGCGGTGCCGGCCAGGACAACCACGAGGACGCCCAACGCAACGGCCGCCGACGCCTTCAGATAAACGCGTGTCGTGCCCATTCGCCGCCCTCCGGCCCCTAAGTATCCCGACGCGCGATGGTCGGTAGGCTCAGGGTGACCTAAGTCACACGTGGCGTCAAGCAGGGCAGTATCGGAACGTGTCTTCGGAAGTGAAACGTGAATGTCTCTCCGAGGCATCGACCGAAATATCCCCTTCATCCCGAATCAACTATTTTTCTTATTGCCCACGTCGCGCGCTGCTAACATTTGTCAGCGTGGGGCACTGGTTGAGCTTCCTCGGCACGTGGACTTTCGATCCTGCCCTTGCTGCCGGCTTGGGCATGGCGGCGGTGCTGTACGCCTGGGGTGCGCGGACCGTAAGCGCACGCCACCCTGAGACACCATGGTCCGGTCGCAAGAGTGCCTGTTTTCAGTCCGGAATAGCCCTGCTCTGGGTGAGCCTCCTCGGCCCCATCGGCGCCTTCGATGACACCTTCTTCTGGGCCCACATGGTTCAGCACATCGTTCTGGTCATGGTCTGCGCGCCCCTGTTGGTGCTCGGAGCCCCGGTGCTGCTGGTTCTTCGGGTGAGCTCGCCACAACGTCGCCGGTACTGGGTGGTTCCCGTGTTGAGAAGCCGGCTTGCCTACGCCCTGGCCAACCCGGTGACAACGTGGCTGCTGCTTGCCCTGGTCATTGTCGGGACGCATTTCACCCCGTTCTACGAGTTCACGCTCGAGCACCCCAACATGCACCGGTTCGTGGAGCACCCGCTCTACCTGGGCGCCGGGCTGCTCTACTTCTATCCGCTGCTGCCAGGGAACCTCGCACCCCGCCGACTGTCACCGGCGCTTCGGATGGTGTCGCTGTCCTTGATGATGGTGCCCGAGACCATGACCGGCTTCTTCATCTATGCCTCCCCCTTCGTGATGTACCCCTTCTACGCACAGGTACATCGACCTTTCGGCCCCGGACCTCTCGCCGACCAGCAGCTGGGTGGTGCGCTCATGTGGGCCGGCAGCATGGCCATCGATGCCGGATGGATAGCACTGGCCGCTCACGAGTGGTTGCTCAGCGAGGCACGCAAGGGACGACGCCTCGACGCCGTCCACGCCGCGGAGCTGCAAGGAGGGTCCCGTGCCTGATACCGCCCCCGACCCGGGTGAGCGAGTGCCCCTCGCCGAAGGATCTTCGACCACGGGCCACGAAGCAGGGCGCTGGTCCTCCATGGCGCGGCTGCACATCCCCTTTGTCATCGGGGTGCCTGGGTGCTTGTTTGCCGGATGGTTCGAGCTGACCCGCGCCCTCGCCGGCCGGCAGGTTGCTTGGGTCTACGCCTTCGAATGGCCCTTGTTCGCAATCTTGGGCACCTACATCTGGTGGCGTCAGCTGCACGACAGCCCACCCCGCCACGTCCTGAAAGGCGACCCTCAGGCTGCCACGCAACCCGACCCCGGTCTGGTTGCGTGGCAGGAACACCTCGCCAAGCTCCAGGCCGCGGACCCGCCCGGCGGCCCACCCGACAGGGCCGTCAACGCCAGACGGAAGGCACCAGATTCTCGGCGGCAACCGCCAGAAAGAGAAGACTCAGATACGTGATCGACAGGTGGAAGAGCCGACCCGACTGAGCCGATCGCCCTTGTCGAACCCTGCGCCGCAGTGCGTACGCCTCCTTCAGGAACACCGCGCCCAAGACCGCCGCGGCAAGCGCGTACAACGGACCGGTTCGAGCCACCGGCCATAGCAGCAGCGAGGTGGCCACCATCGCCCAGGAGTACACGACGATCCTGGCGGTGACCACATCTTCCGTCGCCACGACGGGCAGCATCGGGATGCGCGCCGCCGCATAATCCCCTTTGAACTGCATCGCCAGCGCCCAGAAGTGCGGTGGCGTCCACAAGAACACGACGAGGAACAGCACCACTGGGGCCCAGGCCAGCCGGCCGGTCACCGCGGTCCAGCCGATCAACACCGGCATGCACCCCGCGGCGCCTCCCCACACGATGTTCTGTGATGTGCGGCGTTTGAGCAGCCTTGTGTAGACCAACACATAGAAGGCGATCGCCGCTAACGCGAGGGCAGCGCTCAGATCGTTGGTCGTCAGCCATAGGAGCACCAAGGACAGACCACCGAGGACAAAACCGAAGACGAAGGCGCTCCGAGGACTGATCAAGGAATGGTTGAGCGGCCGATCCTTCGTGCGCATCATGATGGCGTCGATGTCGCGGTCGTAGTAGCAGTTCAGCGCGTTGGCGCTTCCTGCGGCCAACGTGCCTCCAAGCAGGGTGGCGGTCAACAGACCAACAGAGGGCAGTCCCCGAGCCGCCAACATCATGGCCGGCACGGTCGTGACCAGAAGAAGCTCGATGATCCGGGGCTTGGTCAGGGCCACGTAGGCCTTCACCACTGACACGAATTGTGGTGAATTGCGACCAATTTCAACACCGCGATTCACGATATCAACCATTTGACTCCCATCCCTGCGAGGATTGTCGCAGAGCGCGCGGTCTTTGCACACTGGTCCGTCTTGTTCCTCAATGAACCTGAACCAACGACCGGGATTCCCAGCTGACGAAGACGCAAGGCACATCTGGCCATCCAGTATCAAGAAAGGCCCGTGAAGCGGCGTGCCTCACCAATCAGGCTCTCGCGTTCGAATGGCCGCGGTTGCCGTCGCAGCTCTACTCTCGGCATCCTGTGCCGGCGCCGTCACGTCCTCGACCGGTGACGTCAATCGAACGTCCGAGTCCCCCGGCGTCAGCCGCATCGCTATAGGTGATCGACGCCTGGCCCCCACCCTGAGCGGTACGACGCTCGAGGGCACGCACTTCACGCTGGAGGGCCTCGCAGGCAACGTTGTCGTCCTCAACATCTGGGCGTCGTGGTGCGCACCATGCAGGGATGAGTCCCCTGTGCTTGCTGGCCTGGATCGTAAGCTGGCGGGGCAGAAGGTCCGCTTCGTCGGTATCGACGAGACGGACACCGCCACCTCCGCGATCCAGTTCGTCACCACGGCGGGTGTGACATACCCACAGCTGGTGGATTCCGACGGAGCTCTCCTCAGGCGGCTCCCCCTGTTGCCCCAGAAGGGGATCCCCAGCACCCTCATCCTGGATCGGCACAGCCGGATGGCGGCGCGGGTGATCGGGCCAGTGACAGGTGCGGAGATCGAAACCCTGGTCAGCGAGCTGCTGCACGAGAACTGAACGCCGGCTCAGACGAGCCTCACCACCATGGCGCAACCGGCCCGGACCGGACGTCAGCCGATCTGCTGTCCCGTGACGTAGGTGAGGGCGGCGGTCACGTCACGAGAAGTCCAGGACTGGACCCCGGGTGAGGCCAGGTTCGCCTGACCGCTCGCATTGAGGAAGTCCGCCAAGGACGCAGGAACGGACCCGCCTTGCAGGTTCGGGTTGCCCTGGATCAGCCATCTTTCGTGCCCGTCCGTTCCCAGCACGAACACCACATCCTGATGGTCTACGTCGTAGGTAAGACCATTACCGGTCCACCAGTCGACGGGATGGACACCCGGATCCTCGGGAACCTTCTCGTAGAACACCCCCATCTCTTTCCACAGCGATGCGATATCTGCCGGAGTACCGGTCCAGAACTGCCAGTTCACGGGAGCGCCAAGGTTGTTGCTGTAGACCTTCAACCGGGCGGCGGTATCCCTGGCCGGGTCAACGGTGACTTCAAGCAGTGTGATCTTGCTGGAGGCCTCCGCCATCTTCACCTTCTCGGCGATCTGCTCATAGTTCCCAGTGGTCAGCGGACAGACCTCTTGACACAGGGTCAAGAAGTCCGTCAAGACAACGGTCTTGCCTTTGAGAGAGTCCAAGGTCACCGTCTGGCCGTCCTGATTGACGAACGGCAGAGCAGCGACCACCGGGCTGAGCGCCTTGTCAAACGTCGTGCCAGCCTTCGGAGGTGGATACGTCGAAGCAAACGGTGACGAACCATTTGACGAGCTGGAAGAAGTGCTCGACGAGCATGCGCTCAGCACAGCGAGCAGCACTGCTCCTACGGCCAGTCCAACACTCCCGAATCTCTTCACAGTTCCCCTCAACAAGGACGCTGGACCGCTCAAGTCAGCCATCGTAGGTCAAGGCTGCCTTGTCGTTTGGGTGTCACGACAGGTTCACGCCTCGCAGCGTCCCGGGTCCGCCCCGGCCGGTAACGCTGAGCTCGGTCTACACGACTTTCCCAAACTCAGGTTTCTCGTGACCTCCTGCGGCTTCAGGAACGTGTGGCGCGGGTCGTCGCGTAATGGTTGGGTTTCAGTCTTTGTTGGGTTCATGGAGAGGAAGGTCCGGAGCTGTCCCGGTGGCGCAATCGACCGCCGCTGACTGCTGCCCGGACATACCGTCACGAGACGGCACGTTTGCTGGATCAGCCAGAAAGGCGTCACGATGTCAGCATTCGACATCACTGTGACCAGTGAGGAAGGGTGACCCTGATGGCGAACCGACTCGCGGACTCCACGAGCCCGTATCTGTTGCAGCACAAGGACAATCCGGTCGACTGGTGGCAGTGGGGGCCGGATGCTCTCGCTGAGGCGGAGCGTCTCAGCAAACCCATCCTGCTGTCGATCGGGTATGCAGCCTGTCACTGGTGTCACGTGATGGCGCACGAGTCGTTCGAGGATGACGAGGTTGCTGGGGCCATCAACGCCAACTTCGTGGCCATCAAGGTCGACCGCGAGGAACGCCCTGACCTCGACGCGATCTACATGTCAGCGACCACCGCGATGACCGGTCATGGCGGCTGGCCCATGACCTGCTTCCTCACGCCGGCCGGAGAGCCCTTCTTCTGCGGCACGTACTTCCCCAAGGCCTCATTCCTGCAGCTGCTCTCAGGTGTCTCCGACGCGTGGCGCGATCGACGCGAGGAGGTTGTCGCCAGCGGTTCACACATCGTCGAGGCTCTGCGCGCCGGCACGACAGTCGGGGCGGGTGCACCGCTGGGGGCAGTTGAGCTCCAGCAGGCCGAAGAGGTGCTGTCCGACGGATATGACTGGCAGCATGGCGGATTCGGTCGGGCGCCGAAATTTCCGCCGTCAATGGTTCTGGAGTTCTTGTTGCGCCATTGGGCACGCACCGGTTCAGAACGCGCATTGCTGATGGCCGACGGCAGCTGTGAGGCGATGGCCCGTGGCGGGATGTACGACCAGCTGGCCGGTGGCTTTGCGCGCTACTCCGTGGACGCAGGCTGGGTGGTGCCTCACTTCGAGAAGATGCTCTACGACAACGCCCAGCTGTTGCGCGTCTATCTTCACCTGTGGCGGGCGACACGATCGCGCTCCCCAGCAGAGGTGTCTCTGGCAGAACGGATTGCGCGTCAGACGGCGGACTTCCTGCTGCGCGATCTCGGGACTGCCGAGGGTGGCTTCGCGTCAGCTCTCGATGCCGACACCGACGGGGTCGAGGGGCTGACCTACGCCTGGACCGAGCAACAGCTCGTGGACGTGCTGGGTGAGGAGGACGGTCGCCGGGTCGCCCAGCTGCTCGAGGTCACCGAGACAGGGACTTTCGAACACGGAATGTCCACGTTGCAGCTTCGTACGGATCCGGCTGACGCGCCTTGGTGGGAAATCGTCCGCGACCGTTTGCGGGCCGCTCGCGATCTGCGGCCACAGCCGGCTCGTGACGACAAAGTCGTCACGAGCTGGAACGGTCTGACCATCGCTGCGCTGAGCGAAGCCGGTGTGCTGCTTGAGGATTCACGATACGTGGAGGCTGCCCGCGGGTGTGCGCAGTTTCTCGTGGACGCCCACCTGGTTGACGGCAGGCTGCGCCGGGCATCGCGCGCAGGCGTGGTCGGAACCGCGATGGGGGTCGCCGATGACCACGGCAACCTGGCCGAAGGCCTGCTCACTCTGCACCAAGCCACCGGGGAGCCACGGTGGCTCACCGCGGCAGGCAGTCTCCTTGATACGGCGCTGGCCCACTTCGCCGATGGTCAGGGCGGTTTCTTCGACACCGCGGACGACGCCGAGGAGCTCTTCGCCAGACCACGCAGCGCAGCGGACAACGCCGAGCCGTCCGGCCACGCCGCACTCGCGGGCGCGCTACTGACCTTCTCGGCGCTCACCGGATCGACCCGGCACAGGGAAGCAGCCGACGCCGCAGTCACCGCCGCCTCACGTCTTGCCGCTCAGGACCCACGTTTTGCGGGCTGGACCCTTGCCGTGGCCGAAGCGATGGCCGCAGGCCCCCTTCAGGTGGCCGTCGTCGGCGACGGACCGCATGCGCGAGAACTGGTCCGCATAGCGCGTGGCAGCACCTCCCCCGGACTGGTCATCGCTCAGGGACAGCCTGATTCGCCGGGGATTCCGCTCCTCGCCGACCGGCCGCTGGTGGCCGGCGGTGCCGCGGCATACGTCTGCCGTGGCTTTGTCTGTGACCGCCCGGTGACCACGGCTGCGGAGCTGGCGGCGGCCCTGACGTAGCCGGGTCAGGAGAACTGCTCGACGACGTCGAGACCGATCTTGACGATGAACGCACCGACCACGACGACGAGGACGATACGGATGAACCCGGAACCCTTTGCCACCGCGGTGCGTGCCCCGATGTAGCCGCCAGCGAGGTTGCCCAGGCCCATGAGCAGGCCGACCTTCCACATCACCGCTCCGGCCGGGATGAAGACCACCAGTGCCGCCAGGTTGGTGGCAACGTTGGCGATCTTGGCCTTGGCGCTGGCCTCCACGAACGCATAGCCGAGCAACCCGACGAGGGCGAACACGAGGAACGAGCCTGTTCCGGGGCCGAGCGCTCCGTCATACATGCCAATCAGGAAGCCGACCCCGGTGGCGGCCAACACATGTCGGCGGCCCGAGAAACGCAGGTCGGTCGCGCGGCCGAGTGTCGGGGTGAACAACGTGTAGGTGCCCACCCCGATCAGCACCACAAGGATGATCGGGTTGAAGGCTGCTCGCGAGATGTGCGACACGAGCGAGGCGCCGATCAGTGAACCGCAGAACGCCAACAGTGCCAACGGGATCGCGGTCTTCAGGTCCGGCCTGACTCGGCGGTAGTAGGTCGCCGCACTCACCGATGTGCCACAGATCGAGCTGAGCTTGTTGGTCGCCAGGAGCTGAACCGGAGCCGCCAGCGGGAAGCCGAGCATCAACGCCGGGAGCTGGATCAGCCCGCCACCGCCGACAACCGCGTCGATCCACCCAGCGCAGACTGCGGCCAGGACCATCAACACGAGCGTCGTGGTCGAAGGGTCGCTCACCTCGACTGCCAACCGTCCACGATGTCGAGGACGTCGAGCAGCTCATGAGCGACTCCATCGGGAGTCACGTCCACTGAAACCTGTTGTGCCACGGGGCTCTCCGAGTGCGGCACCCTGATGGCGCGCATCCCTGCCGACTGGCTCCCGTGAACGTCCTCGAAGGGCCGATCCCCCACGTAGGCAGCCTCCGACGGCTCTACCCCGAGCGCCTCAGCGGATGCCTGGAACGCTCTCGGGTGCGGCTTGGTCCAGGCGATCTCGCTGGAATAGACGTCTGCGTCAATCAGGTCGAGGACCCCGTCCCGTTCGAACACGCCACGGTGGTAGTCCCCCGGCCAGATCGTGTTGGACAAGATACCGACGCGGATTCCCCTCTCCCGCAACAGATCGTCCATGTGCGTGCCACCCCAGGCGAAGATGACCGCTCGAAGCCGTGGCACGGAACAACCCATCAGCTCGCGGAGCCGCGCACCTCGGACACGACCGCATCGACGATCTGGTCGACAGGAACCTCACGTCGCGCACCGGTCGCACGGTCCTTGATCTCGATCGTGCCAGCCTCAAGGCCCTTGCCGACGATCACGATGGTCGGCACGCCGATCAGCTCGGCGTCCTTGAACTTCACGCCGGGCGAGACCTTGCGGCGGTCGTCGTAGAGGACCGAGACGCCCTGTGCGGCAAGGGCATCGGTGAGCTCCGCCGCCTTGGCAAAGACCTCTTCGGCCTTGCCTGTCGCCACGACATGAACATCGGCGGGAGCGATCTCGCGAGGCCACACCAAGCCCATCTCGTCATGGCAGCCCTCCGCCACGGCGGCAACTGCGCGACTGACGCCCACGCCGTAGGAGCCCATGGTCACCGTCACCAGCTTGCCGTTCTGGTCAAGGACCTTGAGATCAAGAGCGTCGGCGTACTTGCGCCCAAGCTGGAAGATGTGCCCCATCTCGATACCGCGGGCGGTCTCCAGTGCCTGACCACAGCTGGGGCACTCGTCACCATCACGCACCTCGGCCGCCTCGATAGTGCCGTCAGCCGTGAAGTCGCGTCCGGCCACCAGGTCGATCACGTGCTGCCCCTGGACGTTGGCACCCGTGACCCAACGCGTGCCGTCGACGACTCGGGGGTCCAGCAGGAAGGTGATCCCGGACTTGCCCTGCTCGCCCAGCACCTCCGGGCCGATGTAACCCTTGACCAGCGCGGGATTCCTCGCGAAGTCGCCGTCATCGAACGCCTGGATCTCGGCCGGCTCGACCTGGGCGCCCAGTCGCTTCTCGTCGATCTCGCGGTCACCGGGCACGCCGATGGCCAGCGGCTCGCGGCGTCCGTCGGGGTGCACCAGCATCACGAGCACGTTCTTGAGCGTGTCGCCGGCCTGCCAGGCGCGGTCTGCACGGGGGAAGGTGGCGTTGAGATGGTCCACGAGGGTCGCGATGGTGGGGGTGTCGGGCGTGTCCTCTGCGTGGGCGGCCGGCGTCCCGGCATACGAGATGGCCTGCGGCACGGGCACCTGAACAGCCTCGACGTTCGCCGCGTAGTCGCATGAGGTGCAGCGGACATAAGTGTCTTCACCGTTCTCGGCCGTCGCGAGGAACTCCTCTGACGCCGACCCGCCCATCGCCCCGGAGGTCGCCTTGACGATGACGTAGTCGAAACCCAGACGGTCGAACATCTTGATGTAGGCCCCGCGGTGTGCGTCATACGAGGCCTGCAGACCGGCGTCATCCACGTCGAACGAGTAGGAGTCCTTCATGACGAACTCGCGACCGCGCAGCAGACCGGCGCGCGGACGTGCCTCGTCGCGGTACTTGAGCTGGATCTGGTAGATCGACAGGGGCAGGTCCTTGTAGGAGCCGTAGAGGTCCTTGACCGTCAGCGTGAACATCTCTTCGTGTGTGGGGCCGAGCAGGTAGTCCGCGCCCTTGCGGTCCTTGAGCCGGAAGATGTTCTCGCCGTACTCGGTCCAGCGGCCGGTCGCCTCGAAGGGCTCCTTGGGCAGCAACGCCGGGAAGCTCAGCTCTTGGGCGCCGATGGCGTCCATCTCCTCGCGCACGATGCGCTCGACGTTACGCAGCACCTTCAGGCCGAGGGGCAGCCAGGTGTAGATACCGGGGGCGACGCGGCGAATGTAGCCGGCCCGGACCAGTAGCCGGTGGCTCGGCAGCTCCGCGTCGGCCGGATCCTCGCGCAGGGTTCGCAGGAACAGGGTCGACATACGCATGGCCGGCGTTGACACGGGAGCTCCTTGGTCAGGTCATCGAAGTCCAGACATTGGTGCTCCGGACCCCGTGAGGATATCGGCAGGAGGCCGGGGTGCTCACAGCAACACTGTGGCGAAGCTTCCGATCTCGGTGAATCCGACCCGCGCATAGGTGGCACGCGCCGCAAGGTTGAAGTCGTTGACATAGAGCGTGACCACCGGAGCTATCTCGGCGCGCACCTGCTCGACGACCGAGGCCATGGCGGGCGCCGCGAGTCCTTGGCCACGCCAGCGCGGAGCCACCCACACCCCCTGGATCTGAGCGACACCCAGAGCCACCGAACCGACATCGGCCTTGAACATGACCTCACCGTCGACCACCCGGACGAAGGTGTGACCCGCCCTGATCAGTGCTGCGACGCTCTGGCGGTAGATCTGGCCCGAGCCCCAGTACGGCGGGTAGCCGATCTCCTCGGTGAACATGGCCGCCGCCGCAGGCATCACCAGGTCCACCTCGTCGAATCGAGCCCGACGGACCTCGGGGTCGTGGGGCACATCTGGCGGAACGAGGCCGGCGGTGGCCATCACCGGCTGGTGCTTGCGAACCTCGCGGGGCCTACCCCAGCTGTGCCTCAGCTCCGCCCACAGGGGCAGCACCATCTCAGCGGGTCCGAACACCGATGAGCAGTGGCGCCGCCAGCGGTCGAGCTTGGTGGCGAACGCCTCGAGGGCGTGGACGTCGCACCCGACGGGGACGAGGTTCGCCGAGGCCCAACAGATGGCCTGCAGGCCGGAGCCGTCGGCGTAGCCCAACAGGGCACCGGGAGAAGTCACGAGCGCGCCTTCGAGGATGCGGGCGGCCACAAAGACATTCGTGCGGGTATCGCGCGCGCAGACTTCCAGCGCCTGATCGCGGTCAGCCCTGGTCAGGGCTCGTACGGGACTCTGGGTACGGAGCACGCCACCAGCCTGCCTTGCCCCGGCAGCTCTGTCGACCGTCACAGCCGAATCTCGGCTTCAGCCCACGGTGACGACGGGACCCGTGGACTTTCCTTCGCCGTCCACCGGCTCGCCCATCTCCTCGGCAAGCCGCATGGCCTCCTCGATCAGGGTCTCGACGATCTGGGACTCAGGCACCGTCTTGATAATCTCGCCCTTGACGAAGATCTGGCCCTTGCCATTGCCCGACGCGACACCGAGATCGGCCTCGCGAGCCTCTCCTGGACCGTTCACGACGCAGCCCATGACGGCAACGCGCAGGGGCACCTCGAGACCCTCCAGGCCCGCCGCCACCTGGTCGGCCAGGGTGTAGACGTCGACCTGAGCCCGACCGCACGAAGGGCACGAGACGATCTCCAGCTTGCGCGGGCGCAGGTTCAGGGACTGCAGGATCTGGTTGCCGACCTTGATCTCCTCGACCGGTGGGGCCGACAGAGAGACGCGGATGGTGTCGCCAATTCCCTTCGCCAGCAACGCTCCGAAGGCCACGGAGGACTTGATCGTCCCCTGGAAGGCAGGGCCGGCCTCGGTCACGCCGAGGTGCAGTGGCCAGTCGCCACGGGCGGCCAGCTGCTCGTAGGCCCGGATCATCACCACGGGATCGCTGTGCTTGACCGAGATCTTGAAGTCGTGGAAGTCGTGCTCCTCGAACAGGCTCGCCTCCCAGATGGCCGACTCGACCAGAGCCTCGGGGGTGGCCTTGCCGTACTTGGCCATGATGCGGGGGTCCAGCGAGCCAGCGTTGACGCCGATCCGGATGGAGACGCCGGCGTCCTTGGCCGCCTGGGCAATCTGCTTGACCTGGTCGTCGAACCTGCGGATGTTGCCCGGGTTCACCCGGACCGCAGCGCAGCCGGCGTCGATCGCGGCGAAGACGTACTTGGGCTGGAAGTGGATGTCGGCGATGACCGGGATCTGGCTCTTCTTGGCGATCTCGGCCAGGGCGTCGGCATCATCCTGGGTGGGGCAGGCCACCCGCACGATGTCGCACCCGGTCGCGGTCAGCTCAGCGATCTGCTGCAACGTCGCGTTGACGTCAGTGGTGGGGGTCGTGCACATCGACTGCACCGAGATGGGGGCGTCGCCACCAACCTCAACCTTGCCGACCTTGATCTTGCGGGACTTGCGCCGCGGGGATACCACCGGGGGCGGCAGCAGCGGCATACCAAGAGAAACCGACATGGCGACAGTATTCCTCACGTGCCGCGACGAGCGGCGTTCGGTCGAGCGGAGCGGTCAGCCGCCGATCTTGATCGGGTTGACCAGGTCGGCATAGATCAGCAGGACGGACATACCGATGAGCGCGATCGACACGGCATAGGCCACAGGCAGAGCCTTCGCGACGTCGACATAGCCCGGGTTGGGCCGGCCGCGAAGCCTGGCCACCTGCCGCTTGAGGCCTTCCCACAGGGCACCGGCCGCATGCCCGCCGTCCAGAGGCAGCAGCGGGATGAGGTTGAAGACGAACAGCGCAATGTTGAGGGACCCGATCAAGCTGATCAGGATGACAAACTTGGAGGCGCCAGAATCGGCCACCCCGGGAAGCTGACCGTTGGCGACCTCACCGGCCACTCGCCCGACACCGACTACGGACATCGGGCCGTTCGGGTCGCGCACCCCGCCGCCGAACGCTGCCTTGGCGATGCCGGCCATCTTCTGCGGGATCCTGAACACCACGCCGGCGGTGCGGATGATCTGGTCGCCAATGACTGCGGGGACGGCGGTGATGGGTTGCCTGACGATTTCTGCGCTGGGCGAGAAGCCCATGAAACCGACGCGATCCATAAGGGCCTTGCCGTCAGGGCCGACGACGAGGTTGCCGGCCGCGTCGACCCGCGGCACGTTGTTGAGGATCGGCGTGGCAGTCAGGTGGAGGGTCTTGCCGTCGCGGTCGACGACGACGCTGATCTGCCGGCCGCCGTTGGGCCGAACCAGGGCGCGAACGTCGTCCCAGTTGCTGACCGGCTGGCCGGCCAGGGCGATGATCCTGTCGCCGGGGCGGATGCCCGCCACGTTGGCTGGAGCCTGAGGGTCGGACGGCGAGCAGGTTGCGGGGGCGGAGCCGTTGGCCTGGACGGTCTGGACGCACTGAGACACGGCGCTGACGCGGGCGGTGATCTGGCCAATGCCGTACAGGGTGAAGATGCCGCCCAGCAGGACCACGGCGATGACCAGGTTCATGGTCGGGCCACCGAGCATCACCACGAGCTTCTTGGGCGTCGAAAGCTTGTAGAAGACACGGTTCTCGTCGCCCGGTTTGACCTGCTCCATGGACTCGTCGCGGGCCTGGTCCATCAGCTGGGAGAAGCGGCCGGTGCTCGAGCCGCGCAACATCGACGGATCCGCGCCGGGTTTGGGTGGGAACATGCCGATCATGCGGATGTAGCCACCGAGCGGGATCGCCTTGAGGCCGTACTCGGTCTCGCCGCGTTGGCGCGACCAGACGGTCGGGCCGAAGCCGACCATGTACTGGGTGATCTTGACGCCGAACCGCTTGGCGGGCAGGAGGTGGCCGACCTCGTGCAAGGCGATGGAGACACTGATACCGAGGGCAACGAACAGCACGCCGAGGAGGTACATCACAGAACCAGCGTCTCACTTCCGGTAAGGCCCAGGACCGCACGGGCTCGTCGTCGCGCCCATGTCTCGGCGCTCAATACGGTATCAACGTCCAGCAGCGCCGAATTGTTCTCAGGGTGGTCGCTCCACTCGTCCACCACCCGCTCGACCGTGTCGACGATGTCGACGAAGCGAATGTTTCCGTGCAAGAACGCGGCAACGCACTCTTCGTTGGCTGCGTTGAAGACGGCGGGGAAGCAGGAGCCAGCCGCTCCCACCTTCCGAGCCAGGGAGACAGCGGGAAAGGCCCCTTCGTCCAGCGGGAAGAACTCCCACGTGGCTGCCTTCGTCCAGTCGACCGACGGACCCGCGTCAGGAACCCGGTCAGGCCAGGCCATCCCCAGGGCGATGGGGATCAGCATGCTCGGGGGGGAGACCTGGGCAATGGTGGAGCCGTCGACGAACTCCACCATCGAGTGGACCAGGGACTGCGGGTGGACGACGACCTCGATGCGCTCGAACGGTATGTCGAAGAGCAGGTGAGCCTCGATGACCTCCAGGCCCTTGTTGACCAGCGTTGCCGAGTTGGTGGTGATGACCGGTCCCATGGCCCAGGTCGGATGGGCAAGAGCCTGCTCGGGAGTGACCGACTCGAGCTCAACGCGGCTCCTCCCCCGGAAAGGTCCGCCGCTGGCCGTGATCACAAGCTTGCGCACCTCGTCAGCCGTGCCACCGCGCAGGCACTGGGCGATGGCGCTGTGCTCACTGTCGACGGGGACGATCTGACCGGGCGCGGCCGCTGCCTTGACCAGCGAGCCACCGACGATCAGGGACTCCTTGTTGGCCAGGGCCAGGGTGGCGCCCGACGTGAGGGCAGCCAAGGTTGGACGCAAACCGATCGAGCCGGTGATGCCGTTCAGCACCACGTCTGCTCCACTCGCCGCCAGGTCGGTGCTGGCCTGCTCCCCGACAAGAATCTGCGGCATGAACCCCTGACGTCCAGCCTCACTCGCCATCTGGTGAATGGCCGCCGCGATGATGTCGTGCTCCCCTCGCGCCACGCCGACCGCCTGGACATCCAGCGCGACCGCTTGGCGGGCCAGCAGGTCGAGGTTGCCGCCGCCGGCGCTGATCGCGGTGACACGGAAGCGCGCAGGGTTGGCGGCCACGACCTCGAGAGCCTGGGTGCCGATCGAACCGGTCGATCCCAGGATGACGATGCTGCGCGGTGAGGTCACTCCCCCATTGTCCGTCAATGTCCTTCTGTCAGGGCCACGTCACCAGATCAGGGCCTACTCGCGGAAGATTCGGTCGTCGACCAGCTCCTCCTCGACCCGTCCACCGTCGGTGTCGAACCTGCTGTTCTCGAAGCGCTTCCGGAACTCAAGGTCCACGTTGTCCACGCCATTGCGGTTCTTCTCGATGCTCATGACCACCCAGTGGTGGAACTGCTCGGCGTTGGCCGTGTTGAACATCAGGTGATGCCGGGCAACCACATCGAACTTGTGGTTGAGGATGAGCACGATGTCGGCTTCATGTGCGAGGGCTGAGGATCCGCGCAGATCCCGGACTCGCGTCCTCGAGGCGGCTGCCAGGCCAGACTTGTCGACCGCGACAAGGGCGAGAACAGCGACGGACAGGTCCAACGACATGTCCTTGAGCCCCTCAACGACCACGGTGATCCGGTCTTCCTCAGACAACTGGACGGACCGGCGCCGATCCCCCGGAGGTGCGGCGGCCTTGACCTTCTGGAGGTAGTCGACCACCACGAACGGTGTCCTTCCCGTACGCTCGCGGATCGCCTCGATGGTCGATCTCATGACCTCGACGTCGGTTTGGGCTCCGCTGGAACGGTGCAGGTACAGCCGATCGCAGTAGCCTTCCAGCGCCTCGACCGCCTCGACGCCTCCCTCAGTGCCGTACAGCCGTCCCTCCATCATCATCCGATCCGGACCCTGTGACATGCGGAACGCCTGACGGACGGTAGGCAACTGAACCGCAACCGGACCCGCGATCTCAGCGGCCTCCATGACAATCAGCCGCTCCAACAAAGAGTGGTAGTCATGCTCGAACGAGAAGAAGACGACGCTGTGGCCGGATACGACGAGGTTGCGCGCCACCTGCAGCGCAAACGTGGTCTTGCCCAGACCTGGCCCTCCGCCCAGAAGCACCAGCTCACCCGCACGAAACCCACCGGTCAGCATGGAGTCCAAGTGGACGAAGCCTGACGGCCAGACCCTGGCTCCGGCTGGTTCATCCGCGCTTAGCACTTCGTTGGTCGCCTCAAGAACGGCGCGCAACGTCTTGAGCCGCTCAGTCTGGGTGGTTGCTTCAGGCATGATGCTTGGTTCCAGCGAGGTCATGGCTCATTTCAACACGAAGTCTGCTGGTCGACTGCTATTCGACGAAGATCCGCTCGTCGATGAGCTGTTCGGCGACATATCCGCCACCGGTGTCGAACCTGCCCTGGTCGAAGCGCTTCCGGAACTCGAGATCCACCTTGTCCACGCCATTGCGGTTCTTCTCGATGGACATGACCACCCAGCCCCGGAAGCGATCAGCGTTGGCCACGTCATAGATCAGGTGATGCCGGGCGACCACGTCGTACTTGTCGTTGATGATGAGCACGATGTCGGGCTCGTAGGCAAGGGCCGATGAACCGCGTAGGTCTTGCACTCTCATGCGTTTGCCGCTGGCCAGACCGCTCTTGTCGGCCGCGACGATGGCCACCACAGGCAGACGCAGCTCCAGTGCCAGATCCTTGAGCGCTTCGACAACCATCGTGACCCGCTCGTCCTCGGACATGCCAGCGGACTGGGGGACATGGACCTTCTGGAGGTAGTCCACAACCACGAACGGCTCTTCCCCCGTTTCATCACGAATGGTCTCGATGACCCGTCGCATGGCTTCGACGTCGGTGTCGGACCCGTTGGAACGGTGCAGGTGCAGCCGCCGGGCATAACTCTGGAGCGCCTGGACCGCCTCGACCCCACCCAGGGTGCCTTCGAGTCGTCCCTCCAACGTCTGCTCCGAGCTGTGTCGCGCCTCGAACGCCTGGCGGACCCGATGCAGCGGGACCGCGGTGCGGCCAGCAATCTCGGCCGCCTCCATGGCAATCAGCCGCTCGAGCAGAGTGTGGTTGTCATGCTCGAACGAGAAGTAGACGGCACTGTGGTTGGCGGCGATGAGGTTGCGAATCACCTGGAGCCCGAACGTGGTCTTGCCCAGGCCCTGCGGCCCGCCCAGAAGCACGAGCTCACCCGAGCGGAACCCACCCTTGAGCGCCTTGTCCAGGGCACCGAAGCCGGACGGCCACACCTTGGCTCCTGCGACCTGACCCGCCTTCAGCCGGTCGTTGGTCTCCTCCAGGAAACTGTGCAGGGACTGCAGCCGCCCCGTCACCGTTGCCGTCGTCGTTGATTGCAGCGCTGTCATGGTCTATTGCAGCACGGAGAGGGGCGGTGACGTGAGCGATTGAGCGAGGTCTGACCGAACGGCTGATGCTGCACCCCCGGACCCAGTGCCCACGTATCGGCGCCCAGTGGCCAACGTCTGTGGTCGGTGCGGCTACTCGACGAAGATTCGGTCGTCCAACAGCTCTTCTTCAACCCGCCCACCGTTGGGATCGAACCTGCCCTGCGCAAACTGCTTCTCGAACTCGAGGTCCACCTTGTCGATGCCATTGCGGTTCTTCTCGATGCTCAGGATGACCCAGCTCTTGAACCGCTCGGCGCTGGCCAGGTTGTACACGAGGTGATGCCGGGCCACCACATCGAACTTGTCGTTGAGGATGAGCACGACGTCGGCGGGGACGGCAACGGTCGACGACCCGCGCAGGTCCTTGACCCTCATCCGCTTGCCGGAGATCGGGCCGGCAGCGACGATGGCAAGAATCGGCACACCAGCCTCCAGCGTCAGGTCTTTGAGCTCCTCGACGACAAGGGTGGCCCGATCGTCATCCGAGAGCAGCCCGGACCCGGCGAGATGGACCTTCTGCAGGGAGTCGACGACCACGAACGGCGCCTGCCCCGTGTCCTCACGGATCCCCTCGATGACCTTCTTCATGGCCTCGACATCGGTGTCGGATGACTTGGAGCGATGCAGGTGCAACCGCCGGCCGTATTCACGGAGCTCCTGAACCGCTTCAACCCCGGCCTCCGTGCCAGCGAGGCGCGTCTCAAGCTTTGGCTCATTACGTTGTCGCGTCTCGAACGCCTCACGGACCCGCTTCAGCGAAACCCCCGACAACCCGGCGATCTCGGCCGCCTCCATGGCGATCAGCCGCTCGATCAGCGTGGTGTTGTCATGATCGAAGGAGAAGTAGACCGCGGTGTGACCGGTCGCCACCAGGTTGCGCATGACCTGTAGTGCGAAGGTGGTCTTGCCCAGTCCCTGGCCTCCGCCCACGAGGACCAGCTCACCCGAGCGGAACCCACCGGCCAGCGTCTTGTCCAACACAGGGAATCCCGACAGCCATACCTTTGCTCCGGCGGCTTGACCCGCTTCCAGCCGGTTATCGGTTTCGTCCAGAACGCTGTTCACCGTCTGTAGCCGTTCAGTGGTCATAGGCCGATTGCAGCATGTCGACGGAGGCCCCGGCAAGGTGTGCCGCGCGATCAACTCAAGCGCGTTGGGGAGTCAGGACCGTACTGGGATCAGCGACCCTCGAGCAGCGGCTGAGTGGGATCCCACACGGTTCCATCGCGAGCGTCCTGGCGTCGTCGTGCGATCGCCGAGAGAGCCTCCAGCACAACGCGATTGGCCAGGGCTGCGGTGATGTCCGCATGATCAAAGGGTGGGCTTACCTCGACAATGTCGACGCCGACCACAGGCAGCTCGAGACAGATCCGTCGCACCGAGTCCAGCAGCTCGCGTGCAGTCAGTCCGCCAGGTTCGGGGGTGCCGGTGCCGGGTGCGTGGCCAGGGTCACAGACGTCGATGTCGACCGAGAGGAACACGCCATCGCACTCGTCCATAGCGATCACGAAAGCCTCGGTCAGGCAGTCCTGCAGACCCCGGCGACCGATCTCGGTCATCTCGTACGAGCGCATCCCCTGGACGGCCATCCAGTCCAGCGTCTCGGGTGGCGGCCAATAGCCCCGCAAACCGATCTGGAGGAACCGGTCACCGCGCAGGGCGCCCGACTCGATCAACCGGCGCATCGGCTGACCGTGTCCCCACAGGGAGCCGAACTCGATGTCACCGGTGTCGGCGTGCGCGTCAAAGTGAAGCATCGAGACCCGCCCGTGCCCAAGCACGTTGGCCACGCCCTTGGCGTCCGGAAACGCGATGGAGTGGTCGCCGCCGAGCACGATCGGTATGGCGCCCGCGCGGGTCACCTTCTCGACGGCTGACTCGAGCGCCGGGAGGGCCTTCTCGATGTCGCCGGAGTACATCTCGACATCTCCGGCATCGACCACGGTGAGGTCAACCAGGCCGTCCGTGCGAAGCGCGAGGCTCGGGCGTGAGGCGTCGTGCGGCAGGTAGTCCGTCATCCGGATTGCCATCGGGCCGAACCGCGCGCCCGGGCGGTTCGAGGTGCCACCATCGAAGGGCGCCCCGAGGATCACGACGTCCGCGTCGGCATACGTCCCGGGCTCGTCGAGGTCACAACGCGGCACGCCCAGGAACGTGATGTCAGGTCCGAACTGCGGGCCGTAGCGAGTCATGGCAGTGATCCTCATTCCAGCTGACGTCGTTTCATGGCGACCAAGGGCCCGGCTCAGGAGTCGAAGCCCAGACCCAGCCTGTCCAGCAACCGTAGCCAGATGTCGCGCTGCCCACCATGTTCGTCGGCTCGCGCGATGCTGCGTCTTGTCAGCTGGATCCCCAACCAGCGCAACGGTTCCGGTGGCCAGGGCAACGGTGGCCGTCGCACCATCTCCAGCCGGGTGCGCTCGTTGTCCCTGCCAGCCAACAGATCCAGACAGACCTGCGCGCCGAATCGTGACGCGCCGACGCCCAGACCGGTGTATCCCAGGACCGAGACGACCTTGCCCCCGAACGCCCGCTGCCACGAGGCGCTGAACCGGGTTGACGTGTCGATGGCGCCACCCCACGTGTGCATGATTCGTATCCCTCGCAGGCCGGGGAAGGTCGCGAGCATGTGGTGATACAGCAGCTGCTCGGTCTCGGGTCGCCGCTGGCGTCGTTCTGACAGGTCGGAGCCGTAGTAGTAGAGCGCGTCATAGCCGCCGAAGACGAGCCGGTTGTCGCCGGTCAGGCGGTAGTAGTGGAACTGGTTGCCTGCGTCCCCAACGCCTTGTCGACCTTGCCAGCCCAGGGAGTCGCGCTGGCTCTGGCTCAGCGGCTCTGTGGCAATGATGTGATCCCACACCGGGACGACATACGGGCGAGCTCGTCGAAGTGGCGAGGGGAAGACGTTTGTGGCCAGGACCACCTGGCGGGCGCGAACCGTGCCGGTCCCGGTGGTAAGGGCGACCCGGTCCCCCGAGGAGCGCAGCCGCTGCACCCGTGTCGACTCGTGGATCCTGCCGCCGGAGCTCTCGACGGCATCGGCCAGACCCCACGCCAGGCGCGCCGGGTTGACCATGGCGACACCGCGTCGATCCAGGAGGCCCCCCAGGTATGTCGGTGAGTCGACGAGCGCTCGGGCCTGAGCAGCAGTCAGCAGCTCGACATCCTCGCCCAGATCGCGCATCGTCCTGTGAAGGCTGCCCAGGTCCTCCAGCTGCCACGGCTCGACCGCCACGTCGAGCTCCCCGGTGCGTTCGAAGTCGCAGTCGATGCCACGCGCGCGGATCGTCGCCTCGATCGCGTCGAGGTTGGCCGCGCCCAAGCGCTGCAACAGCGGCATCTCGCCGGGCCAGCGCGCCAGACCGTTGCCCACCCCGTGGGTCAGGCTGGCCGCGCAGAATCCACCATTGCGCCCCGTCGCGGCCCAGCCAAGTCGCTGCGCCTCGAGCACCACGACCTCGCGTTGGGGATCTTCCTCCAAGGCGAGAAGCGCCGCCCACAGGCCGGTGAATCCCCCGCCGACAACCGCGAGATCGACGTCGCGATCGCCCTCAAGTGCAGCCCGGCGCTCGGGCCGGCTGCTGTCGTCCCACCACAAGGGGGTGGATGACGCATGCTCGAGGGCCGTTTCGGCCTCGCGCGTCGCCAGCAGGTGACTCTCGCCTGACGGCATCAGCTCGTCGTGGGGCGCGAAGGCAGCACGTCAGGCAGCCGCCTTGGCGCGTCGGTTGCTGATCAGCTGGCCGGTTGCGACCAGGAGAAGGGCTGCCAGGAACATCACCGTGCCAATGACGTTGATCTGCACCGGTGTACCTCGCTGGGCCGCGCCCCAGACAAACATCGGGAAGGTCACCGAGCTAGGGCTGGCGTTGAAGTTGGTGATGATGTAGTCGTCGAATGAGAGGGAGAACGCCAGCAGGGCCCCAGCCGCGATACCAGGAGCCACCAGCGGCAGCGTCACCCTGACGAAGGCCTGGAACGGGTTGGCGAAAAGATCCGCCGCAGCCTGCTCGAGACGGGGGTCGAGGGAGGCGATTCGCGCCTTCACAGTGACCACGACGAAGGACAGGCAGAACAGGATGTGCGCGATCAGGATGGTGACCGTGCCGGGCGCGATACCCATCGCGATGAACAGGGTCAACAGGCTGGAGCCCATCACGACCTCAGGTGTGGCCATGGGCAGGAAGATGAGCAGGTTCGTGCTGGAGCGGCCTCGGAAGCGATACCGACCGATCGCGAACGCCACCATGGTCCCGAGGATGGTTGAGACCAGGGTGGCGATGAAGCCGACGCGCAGGCTCAGCCCCAGCGCATCACAGATGCCTGGGGTGCCACAGGGGTTGGTCCAGGCGTCGACCGAGAATCTCTGCCATTCATAGTTGTAGTTCCCTTTTGGCTTGTTGAACGAGAACACGATGACGATGATGTTGGGCAACAACATGTAGGACAGGACCAGCAGCCCGGCGATGGCGACGAGGTGCCCGCGGATCCATCGCATCAGACCAGCTCCTCGGTGCCCGCACGCCGGACGTACACGGCAACGATGACCACGATGATGAACATCAGCACGAAGGACACTGCGGCGGCTGTGGAGTAGTCCTGAACCCGCAAGAACTCCGAGTCGATGACCTGGCCGATCATGACGGTCTGGGTGTTGCCAAGCAGCCGGGAGTTGATGAAGTCACCTGCCGCAGGGATGAAGGTCAGCAGCGTGCCACCAACGACGCCCGGCAGGGACAGCGGCCAGGTGACCTTCCAGAACGTCTTGATCGGCGTGGCGTAGAGATCCCCAGCTGCCTCGATCAGGCTGTGGTCGAGGCGCTCGAGATTGGCGTAGAGCGGCAGGATCATGAACGGCAGGAAGTTGTAGGTCAGACCACAGATCACCGCAAACCGAGAGTTCATCAGCGAGTCGTTGTTCGTCAGATGCACCCACTGCAGCAGGTCGGTGAGGTGGGTCGAACGGGCGAACGCCACCACCGGTCCGTTGTCGGTCAGAATGGTCTGCCAGGCCAGGGTTCGGATCAGGAAGCTGGTGAAGAAGGGCGCGATCACCAGCACCAGGAGGAAGTTCTTCCACCTGCCAACCTTCTGGGCGATGAAATACGCCAGCGGATAGGCGAGCAACAAGGTCAAGACCGTGGCTGTACCCGCGAAGAAGATTGACCGCGCGAAGTGCGGCCAGAACTGTGACAGTGCGTCGACGTAGGTCTGGAAGTGCCACGTCAACGAGTACCCGGTCTCGACGTTCCCGGTCTGCAGTGACTGGGAGGCCAGTGAGAGCGTGGGCACGACGAAGAACACGACGAGCCAAGCCAACCCGGGCAGAAGCAGCAGGTATGGCGTGTAGCTAGGTCTCACCCGCCGCGGGCGTTGCACCGCCGTGACGGCAGCGTCACCCCCCGACTCGGACACTATGCGGCTCCGCTGTCATCGGCCTGGTCCTGTGCACCGGCGTGCGCGTCCTGTTTCGCGTCCAGGGCGAAGCCGTGCTCGGGAGCCCAACCGAGGGTGACCTGTGTCCCTGCGGCGACTCGCGACGTACCGTCGTTCTGCTGCACCACCATGAGCTCCTGACCCCACGGCAGCCGGACCAGATAGTTGGTGGCCAGCCCGGTGAACGAGGCGTCAGTGACGACGCCCGTGAGTCGGTTGCTGTCGCCGGTCCCGTCATGCGCGGGCCCGTTCGCAACCAGCCGCAGCTTCTCCGGCCGAACTCCGAGCCACACCGCCGACGCGCCGTTCACCAGACGATCCACTGGCAGCCGCAGGCTCACGCCGTGGACATCGAGCTCGGCGATGCTGCCATCGCGACTCTTGACGGTGGCCTCCAGCAGGTTCGACTGCCCGAGGAAGTTGGCCACGAAGGTCGACTTGGGGTGCTCGTAGAGGGTTGCTGGGTCACCGACCTGCTCGAGCCGTCCGGCGTTCATGACCGCAATGGTGTCGGCCATCGTCATGGCCTCTTCCTGGTCGTGCGTCACGTGGACGAACGTGAGCCCGACCTCGGACTGGATCATCTTGAGCTCGATCTGCATCTGACGACGCAGCTTCAGGTCGAGGGCGCCGAGCGGTTCGTCGAGCAGCAGGACGTCGGGCCGGTTGACGATCGCCCGGGCCAGCGCCACACGTTGCTGCATGCCACCGGACAGCTGACCGGGCTTCTTCTTCGCGATGTGTGCCAGCTGGACGAGCTCGAGTGCCTCCATGGCCTTGGCCTTGTGATCCGAGACCTTGCGGCGGCGCAACCCGAAGGCCACGTTGTCGATGATGCTCAGGTGGGGAAACAGCGCGTAGCTCTGAAACACGGTGTTGACGTTGCGTTGATAGGCCTTGGTCTCGGTGATGTCCTTGTCACCGATCCAGATCTGGCCGATGGTCGGTTGGTCCAGCCCGGCCACCATTCGCAGCGTTGTCGTCTTGCCGCACCCCGAGGGACCGAGCAGGGCAAAGAACGACCCGCGTGGAATCACCAGGTCAAGCTGGTCGACCGCGGTGAACGTGTCATACGTCTTGGTGACCCCCGTCAGTCGCAGGTCGCCAGAGGTCTTCTCAGCCACCGACCCACTCAACCCGTCACGATCGTCTGGAACTTGCGGTTGTACTTGGTCTCCTCGGCCGCGGTCAGCCCGCGGAAGACATGGGAGCGGGACAGAACATCCTGGGAAGGGATGATCAGGGGGTTCGTGGCGACGGAGGGGTCGATCTTCAACAGCACATCCTTCGTGCCCTTCACGGGGGAGATGTAGTTGACGTAGTCGACGACCTCGGCCATGACGGCAGGGTCGTAGTAGTAGTTGATCACCATCTCGGCATTCTTCTTGTGCTTGGCCAGGTTGGGGATCACGAAGTTGTCCGACCAGAGCATGAAGCCCTGCGCCGGCAAGGCATAGCCGAGGCTGGGGTTGTCCGCCTTGAGCTGGACGACGTCGCCCGCCCACGCGATACAGGCCGCAGTGTCACCGGACGCCAACGGCTTGGTGTAGTCGTTGCCGGTGAATCCCTTGATCTGCCCGGCGTCCTTGGCCTTCTGGATCTCGGCGCATGCGGCGTCGAAGTCCGCATCGGTAAAGCTGGCGGGGTCCTTGCCCAGTGCGAGCAGGACGAGGCCGATCGTGTCGTGCATCTCGCTGAGCAGGGTGACCTTGCCCTTCAGCATGGGGTCAGTGAGCAGCTGGTCGATGGTCTCGATCTTCTTGCCGCCGGTCGACTTGGGGTTCCAGGCGATCCCGGTGAACCCGCTCTGCCATGGCAGGGAATACAGCCGGCCCTTGTCGAAGCCGACGTTGAGCAGCGAGTCGTCGACATTGCCGTGGTTGGGGATGTTCGCCAGATCGAACTTCTGGACGAAGTCCAGCCGGATCAGCCTGGCCACCATCCAGTCGGTGCTGACCCACATGTCGCGGCCGGTATCGGCGCCCGCTTCGAGCAGAGGGCGCACCTTGGCGTAGAACTCTTCGTTGTCGTTGTAGTCCTCGGTGTAGTTGACCTTGATCCCGGTCTTCTTGGTGAACGCGTCCAGGGACGGGTGGCTCTTGGTCTTTTCGTTGACGTCCATGTAGGCCGGCCAGTTCGACCAGTTGACCAGCTTGTCCGTGTCCGAGGTGTCGGTGGCTGCCTTGACCCTCGCCTTGGTGGTGGCACCGGGCGTAGGGGTCTTGCCTGCCGAGCCACAGGCTGCCAACCCGGCGACACCGGCCAGACCAGCCACGCCGGCCATTGCCGTACGCCGTGAAACCAGACCTCGGGCCAATGCCGCCTGGAATGCCGACGGGACCTGATCACTCATGAACGCTCCTTGGATTGCTGGGTGAGCTGAAACTGGGGTGAACCGTGATCTATGCGTCGATGTTGGCCATGACGTGCTTGATCCGTGTGTAGTCCTCAAAGCCGTACATGGAAAGGTCTTTGCCATAGCCGCTGTGCTTGAAACCTCCGTGAGGCATCTCGGCCACGAAGGGAATGTGGGCGTTGATCCACACCACGCCGAAGTCCAGCTTTCGCGACATCCGCATGGCCCGGCCAAAGTCCTTGGTCCAGACACTGCTGGCCAGCCCGTACTCGACCCCGTTGGCCCAGGAGAGCGCCTCGGCCTCGTCGGAGAACTTCTGCACGGTGATCACGGGCCCGAAGATCTCGCGCTGGATCACCTCGTCGTCCTGCCGCAGCCCGGACAACACCGTCGGCGCGAAGAAGTAGCCGTCGCCGAGACCGCTGACCCGGCTGCCGCCGGTAACGATGCTGGCGTGGTCCGGCAGTCTGGACAGGAACCCCTCGACGTTCGCGAGCTGGTTGACGTTGTTGACCGGACCGAACGTCGCATCCTCGTCGTCGGGCAGACCGACCTTGGCGCTGGACTGCGCGTACTGCGCCAGGGCGGCGACGAAGTCGTCGTGGATGCGCGGGCCGGCGATGACGCGGGTGGCCGACGTACAGTCCTGTCCGGCATTGAAGTACCCGGCCATCCCGATGCTTTCGACAGCCGCCTCCAGGTCCGCGTCATCGAAGACGACGACGGGTGCCTTGCCCCCCAGCTCGAGGTGCACCCGCTTGACATCGTGGGAGGCGCTCTCGGCGACCTGCATACCCGCGCGAACCGAGCCGGTGATCGAGACCATGGCCGGAGTCTTGTGCTGCACGAGGGCGCGTCCGGTGTCGCGGTCGCCGGTGATGACGTTGAACGTCCCCGCCGGAAGGAACTCGGAGGCGATCTCCGCCAGGAGCAGCGTCGTCTCCGGCGTGGTGTCGCTCGGTTTGAGCACCACCGTGTTGCCGGCGGCCAGGGCGGGAGCGATCTTCCAGATCGCCATCATCATCGGGTAGTTCCATGGTGTGACCTGACCGATGACACCGATCGGCTCACGGCGGATCCACGAGGTGTGACCCCTCATGTACTCGCCCGCCGAGCGCCCCTCCAGGATCCGGGCGGCACCGGCGAAGAAGCGGATCTCGTCGACCATCGGCGGCAGCTCCTCGCTGGCCGTCAACGCGTATGGCTTGCCCGTGTTCTCCGCCTCGAGGTGCACGAACTCATCGGTGCGGGCCTCGACCGCATCCGCGAACTTCAGCATCGCCATCTGACGCTCGGCGGGGGTTGTCTCGCCCCACACCTCGAAGGCTGCTGCGGCGGCGGCGTAGGCCCGGTCGACGTCGGCAGCCGAGGACACCGGCGCCGTGGCGACCACCTGAGCGGTCACCGGGCTGACGATGTCGGAGGTCGCGTCGCTCTCGGGCTCGACATAGTCGCCGTTGACGAAGTTGCGAAGGATGCGAGGACGTGCACTCACAAGAGACTCCTGACGGGTACGGGTTCCGGTTGCGTACGGGTTCCGGTCAGGGAACTCTAACCACAAGATGGGCCTTTTCAACAGAGTTGCGGCCAAATATATGCTGAATCCGTTGTTCAATCGGGATCTTCGCAACGGTTTCAGTCGTGTAAGGGCTTGCCAAACGGGTCCCGGACCAGACACCATCACCTCGTGAGCCCACGCAAATCGGCGATCAGCAATCGCCGGCCGGTCGACCGCAAGCCCCCCAGCGGTGCCCTCGACGACGTCTCGAAGGCGATCATCGAGCACCTGCAGACCGACGGCCGCCGTTCCTACGCGTCCATCGCCAAGAGCGTGGGACTGTCCGAGGCTGCCGTCCGGCAGCGGGTAAAGCGCCTGCTCGACAGCGACGTCATGCAGATCGTGGCGGTCACGGACCCCTTACAGATCGGTTTCACTCGCCAGGCCATGGTTGGCATCCGCGTCGAGGGAGACATGCAGCTCGTCGCCGAACGCCTGACCGAGATGTCCGAGGTGTGGTATGTCGTCTCCACCGCAGGCAGCTTTGACCTGATCATCGAAGTCGTCTGCGAGGACGACGACGAGCTGCTCAACCTCTTGTCGCGGCGGATCCGCACCCTGCCGGGTGTGGTATCCACCGAGACGTTCGTCTATCTGAAACTCAACAAGCAGCACTACAACTGGGGAACGCGATGACCACCACCGAGACAAGCAACAACGCCACCCGTCCGGCCGGCACCACACCCGCAGGCACGGCATACGCCGAAGCTGCCCGCGATCACCTGTGGATGCACTTCACGCGTCAGTCCAGCTATGAACCGAAGGAGTCAGGCGGCGGAGGCGCCTCGGTCCCGATCATCGTCAGGGGCGAGGGCGCCTACATCTGGGATGACAAGGGCCGCAAGTACCTCGATGCCCTGGCTGGGCTCTTCGTCGTCCAGGTCGGGCACGGCCGCGAGGAGCTGGCCGAGGCGGCCGCCAAACAGGCACGCGAGCTGGCTTTCTTCCCCCTGTGGTCCTATGCACACCCGCGCGCCATCGAGCTGGCAGAACGGCTGGCGGCCGACGCGCCCGGTGACCTCAACCGGGTCTTCTTCACCACCGGTGGTGGCGAGGCGGTCGAGTCCGCCTGGAAGCTGGCCAAACAGTTCTTCAAGCTCACCGGCAAACCGGGCAAGTACAAGGTGATCAGCCGCAACATCGCCTACCACGGCACCCCCCACGGAGCACTGTCCATCACCAGCATCCCGTTCGCCAAGGAACCGTTCGAGCCGCTGGTGCCCGGTGCCGTCAAGGTCCCCAACACCAACCTGTATCGCGCGCCGGAGCACCTGCGGCAGGACCCCAAGGCGTTCGGCCGCTATGCCGCCGACCGCATCGCCGAAGCGATCGAGTTCGAGGGCCCCGACACCGTAGCTGCCGTCTTCCTGGAGCCTGTGCAGAACTCCGGCGGCTGTTTCCCGCCGCCGCCCGGGTACTTCGAACGGGTCCGCGAGATCTGCGACGAGTACGACGTGCTGCTGGTCTCCGACGAGGTCATCTGCTCCTTCGGCCGCATCGGCAGCATGTTTGCCAGCACCGACTTCGGCTACCAGCCGGACATCATCACGGTCGCCAAGGGCATGACCTCGGGCTACTCCCCCATCGGCGCGATGATCGCCAGCGACCGGCTGTTCGAGCCCTTCAAGAAGGGCCACACGATGTTCCCGCACGGCTACACCTTCGGCGGTCACCCGGTCTCCGCAGCTGTTGCGATGGCCAACCTGGACATCTTCGAGCGCGAAGGCCTCAACCAGCACGTCAATGACAACGCCCCGCGGTTCCGCGCCACCCTGGACAAGCTGCTCGACCTCCCACTGGTCGGCGATGTCCGCGGCGAGGGCTACTTCTACGGGATCGAGCTGGTCAAGGACAAGACGACCCGCGAGACGTTCGACGATGACGAGTGCGAGCGGCTGC
>DATCNE010000171.1:0-8922 GCA_036565395.1 Dermatophilaceae bacterium | reverse complement strand
GCCGATGGGTGGGCACGTCCTTCTGTCCGCCCGCTGAGAAGCCCGGTCATGAGTGGCCGGCATCCATAACGAGGCATCATGGCAAGCATGTCCCTGCCCACTCCCACGCTGCACACCGCTCGCCTGCGATTGCGTCCCTTCAACGACACGGACGCGAACGCCCTCTTCGCTCTGCACAGCAGCGCCTACGTGCTGCGCTACTGGGACGCGCCGCCCTGGAGCGAACGCGTGCGCGCCGAGAAGTTCATCACGACTTGCTGGCAGATGGCAGAGGAAGGCACCGGGGCGCGGCTAGCCGTGGCAAGCGTTTCCGACGAGGCGTTTATCGGCTGGTGCAGTCTGACCCGGTGGAACCCGAACTACCGCAGCGCGTCGATGGGCTACTGCCTCGACGATGCAGCATGGGGCCACGGCTACGCGACGGAGGCCGCGCGCGCCTTGTTGCAGTGGGCATTTGACACGCTGGACCTGAATCGCGTCCAGGCCGAGACCGATACCCGCAACGCGGCATCGGCCCGCGTCCTGGAAAAACTCGGATTCGTACGTGAAGGGACGTTGCGGGAAGACTGCGTCGTGAACGGCGAGGTATCGGACTCGTGGGTGTACGGGCTGATCAGGCGGGAGTGGCGGCCGTCGTCCGGGCCGGTTCCAGTCCGCTGAATCCTCCTCGCTCGCGAGACGGCGCCCGGCCCCCGCGGGCTTTCTTCCGATGAGTTGATGGGGCCGGCACGGTGCAATCTCATGCCGCGATCCGCCCGCTCGCGAGGTGAGCCTTACCGCCGCGAAAGGGGTAGAAGGCGCTGTTTGTGTTTGTCCGCTATGCCGCGATGGGTGTGAGGTCCTTGTCCGTGGACCGATCGTCTACGGAATGGGGGTGCCCTGGTGGTGCAGGACTCGCCACTCCTTCGTTGACTGGCGCCATAGGGAACTGCGGCGCGCTCGTCGTCCTTCTACCTCTGTGACGTAGGTCAGGAGCACGAAGCCCGGGCCAACCATCCTGCCGCTCATGTCGCTGAAGCTGATGCTGTGCTGTTCGGTGGCGGTGTCAGCGACCAGCGCCGCAATCATCTCACTGCGCGTCCACAGACGTCCCGACTTGCCGATCTCTTCGAAGTCCGGGTCGAGCAGCTCCTCGAGTTGGTCTGCGACGCCTCGCACCTCGGGTGTGAGCAGGGCGAGTTCGCGCTCTATGACCACCGCAACCTCGTCTTCGATCATCTCGTGAGTCTTCCACGGGGCGCGGTGCGGCGTCACCGCTCGTCGATCCTCTATCGAACGATTGCCCCCGACCCCGTCACTTGATGCGTGGTCTACGAGATCGCATATTCATCCGATGCGCCTGCCGATTTTACAACTGCGAACAATGTTGATAATATGAACAGTGTTCGCAGTTTCGTTTGGAGGGCTGATGTCGACAGTTGAGATTGGTGGGCGAGCTCGACGTCGTAGCCGGACCCGCGAGGCGATTCTTCACGAGGCGCTGGCGATGATGGCTGAGGGGGGCGTGGGGGCCCTCGCGTGGCGGGAACTGGCGCGGCGTCTGGACTACAGCCCCGCGGGCTTGTACCGGTACTTCGCCAACAGTGAAGAAATCATCTCCACACTCGCCGGGGAGTCGATGGCGCTGCTGGCCGACCATCTGCGGAACACACCGGCGACGAGGGCCAACGACCCACTGGTCGCGATAGGTCTGGGGTATCTGGCCTTCGCCCGTGAGCAGCCGGTGAGATTCCGGTTGCTCCTTACCGAGCTACGTTCGACCCGCCGTTCCCTCAACGAGCTGGCCGACGGTGCATCCGCGTACGCGATCCTGGTGGACGCCGCCAGGACCGCGATCACGGAGAAACGGATCAGCTCAGACGTGGACGCGGAGTGGGTGGCGTACACACTCTGGGCCCTCGCCCACGGCATGGCCGTGCTGGAAAGCACCCACCTGAGAGGTTTCGACGCACCGTTCGAGCAGGTCCACGAGTTGGCGCTGCGCCAACTGGTCCGCGGTTGGCGGGCATCACCCAGCGCGGGAACGGAGGCTCCCTGATGAAGCTCCTGCCGAGTCTGGATGGCGAGCTGAAACCGCTGGTAGGTACCCGCGTCCCGGGCGTGGCCGTGGTGATTGTGGGCGCCGAGGGGATCCGGGCCCGCGCCGCGATCGGGCTGGCCGACCTGGCCTCCGGTATGCCCATGGCCACGAACGTGGCCGTCCCCTGGTTCTCGATGACGAAGCTGGTCACCGCGACCACGGTGATGAGCCTCGCCGCCCGGGGCGTTCTACCGTTGGACGTCCCGCTGCTGCCGCTGGTGCCAGCGATGTCGGGCCTGCGTCCTGTCGCCTGGGCGCAACGCATCACCGCCCGCCACCTGCTCCAGCACAGCGGTGGGCTGGCGAACCCGATTCCCCTGAGATGGGTTCACCCCGCTGCTTCTCCCGGCCCCGGCCCGGAGGCGTTCCTGCGCACCCGGCTCGCCAAGCACCCCAAGCTGCGCTCCGCGCCTGGAGCGCGAGCCAGCTACTCCAACCTGGGACCGTTGCTGCTCGCCGCGGCCATCACCCACGTGACCGGCGACAGCTTCGAGGACGTGGTCAGGCGCGAAGTCCTGCAACCGACCGGGATGACCCACACCGACTTCTGCTACCCCGCCGCCGTGCCGAAGGCCACCGGCAACCACCCGAGATACAGCCCCATGCGTCTGGTCCTGCCCCGCTGGGTCATTGGCCACCCACACGGGCGCTGGCTCACTCTGTCGCCCTTCCTCGTCGACGGCGCCGCCTACGGAGGCCTGGTTGGCACCGCCGACGACGCCGCCCGGTTCCTGCAACTGCACCTGGCCGGCGGACGGATCGACGACCAGCAGGTCATCGCGGCCGCCGACGCCGCCACCATGTGCCACATCAACCAGCCAGGCAAGCGCTACGACCTCGGCCTGGGCTGGTTCACACCCGCCACGGACCGAGAGGCCCAGCCGGCCTTCGTCGAACACCTCGGCGGCGGAGCCGGCTTCTTCAACCTCCTGCGGATGTACCCATCCGCAGGCATCGGCATCGTCGTGATGGGCAACGCCACCCGCTACGACATCGAGGCCCTCGCCCGCCTGGCCCTCACCGACACCCCATGACAACCACCCGCAGCCCCATCACGGGGTCCCACCCAGACGGGATGCGGACCCACCTGGGCGCAGCCCTGATCGGCGCCTCCGGCGCCCTCATGTTCACCGCCGGAACCGCCCTGCCCCATGGTTGGGCCACCGCACGCCCATTCATCCTGTCCGGCGGCCTGGCCATCCAGGCTGCCTTCCTACTCCAACGACGCGCCACCAGCGTCCCCCGCGCCACCACGCGGTCAAGCCTGCGTACCCAAGGCGCCGCCTCCGCCCTGATACTCCTCGCCGGCGTCGGACTGGCCGCCATCGGCTACCAAGCCTCCTACCATGGCTGGTGGCCCATCTCCACGACCACCCCGATCCCCATAGCCGCAGCCATCGCGGCAAGCACTCTCAACCAACGAGCCGCGGCCATCCGCCTGGCACACCACGCCGACCAAGCCGACCAGGCCAGCGTTCCACCTAATGAACGATGACCGGACGCACCTGAGTCAAGTTCGGTGTCGCATGACGATCCTCATGCGGGCCGACAGTGACGTAATCATGGTTCTAGAGAGGAGGTTCTGATGCTCGCCGCCGTCCACGAAGAGATAGTCGCCGGCGGACAGCCTGAAGACTTTTGTATGGTCCGGCACCTCAGGCTCAGCGGCAACCAGGAAGACATCGGCTCCATGCTCGCCGAGTTGGCCGAGCGGAACTTCGGTATCGGCCCTCAGCCTGCCCCGGACCCGATCTTGACGCGAGCTCGCAGACGGTGGCGCAACCACTTCTACCCCGAGCTCGCGGCTCGCGCTCGGGGGATCGCCGGCCGGTGGGACGTCGATGCCGATGATGACCGCTTCGAGACCGCGATGTTGCGCTTCGGGTTTCCGGCTGGCGGATGCTCGGTCGCCTGGATACCACCCGAGCGCACCGTCTCCGGAACACCGCTGGTGAGCCGCAACTTCGATTTCACCACCCAAACCCTGAGTGAACTCCAGGGGCGTTCGCCCGCCTCCGACGAGCCGATCCTGGCTGGCCAGCCGTACATCATCGAGACCTACCCGGACGAGGGTCACGCCACCCTCATCGTCTGTCTGTTCGATCTCGCCTCCGGAGCGGTCGATGGGATCAATGACGCAGGGCTTGTGGCCGCTCTTCTCGCCGATGATGAATCGACAAATGTCGAGCCGACCCATGGTCCCCAGGCGGGGCTCCGCGAGCACGAGATCTGTCGCTATCTGCTTGAGACCTGCGAGGCCGTCGACGACGCCCTCGAGGCGCTACGCGTCGCCAAGCAGTACTACGAGTTCGTCCCCTGCCACTACCTGGTCGCCGATCGAGTCGGACGGGCGTTCGTGTGGGAGCACAGCGCCGCCCACAACCG
Source organism: Dermatophilaceae bacterium (assembly GCA_036565395.1). GTDB lineage: Bacteria > Actinomycetota > Actinomycetes > Actinomycetales > Dermatophilaceae > UBA4719. The sequence goes on along the minus strand of DATCNE010000171.1, from coordinate 4,457 downwards.
CGAGAACATCGTCTGGGCCGACGGTCCCCAAGTGGTCACCAACCATCTCCTTCACCGCTACGCCACTCTTGGTGACCTCCCGTCCGAGCCCGGCAACGGCGCGACTTACGACCGGGCACGGCGCCTCGCCGCTGCGATCGACCAGCCGGGGCAACTTGACCCCGAGCAGCTCAAGGACCTCCACGCACGCGTGCGGATCGACGTACCCGGTGAACCGGTCCGTACTCTCTGGCACGCCGTCTACGATCCGGCCACCTTGGCGATGAACATCAGCTTCCACCTCGCCGATGGCGCTACTGGGGAACGACGCTCCCCGTGCCAAGCATTCCGTCTCGGCTCCCAACGGGCCCCCAGTTCCAGCAACGTCCCCGAAACTCCCAGTGCAGAGTGTAAGACGGACCGAGGGGCGGTTGTCTAGATGGATCAATTCGTTGTGGAATCCCCCGGGGCGCTCCTTTCCGTGCGGCAGAGCCGTAACGACGGCGAACCGCTACTTCTTTTGCATGGTGGCCCTGGAGTCCCCGACTACATGCAATCCACAACGGCACCGGTGCTGACCCAGTTTCGGTGTATCAGCTTCGACCAGCGCGGAGTCGGAGAATCCGTGTGTCTCGATGGGCGCTATGACTTGTCTGCCTACTTGGACGATATCGAAGCTATTCGGGCCCACTTGGGTGTCGTGTCATGGCACGTGTTGGGACATTCCTGGGGCGGACTCCTCGCTCAGGCGTACGTCTCGACCTACCCACAGTTGGTCAAGAGTCTGGTGCTTGTCAGCTCGTCGCTGGGCGTGGGTCGAGACTGGAAGCACACCAAGCGCGAGTCCTTCCGGATTGAGCATGCTCGTGCTGGATTCTCGGGCACTCTTCGCTTCTATGCCTACGGTTCAGGTCTAGTGATCCCCGGATCGATCGGGGCGTGGTCGATGCGCCACGTGATGACCGAGACGTGGCACAACTATTTCTTGGATCCGCGATCTGCACCCGACCCCGAACCGGGTTGGCTCTCGGGAAGCTCCCGAATAGCCATGATCAGGACCGATCGCGCCATCTCAAGCGAACGCCCCGATGTACTTGAAGGCGCGTCAAGCTACAGAGGGCCCGTAGTCGTCCTCTACGGCGCTTTCGATATCTTCGGAGACGGCACCGAGATCGTAAGAGGCCGGTTTCCGCAGGCCATCCAAGTGACATTGGAGAACTCTGGCCATGTGCACTGGCTCCAGAATCCCTCTGGCTACGCGAATACGCTTGGCGACTTCTACGAACAAACACTCGGCTCTCGTTAGTTGCCGGCTCCGCTGTTCGTCGGTTCCAGACACCGAGCGGAAACCAGACACGAGCGCCGACACAGGAGCGGAGCGCACAGATCAGCGGCCATTGCCTGACCGTAGGTCTCGAGACAAGAGGACACAACGTGAAACGGAAAGAGGCCTGATACTCGACCTCGGGCGTTTCAATCGCCAGGCGTGGGCGTTGTGGGAGTGGCCGTGATGCGGAAGACGGGAACCTGGAGGGCTATCCTCTCGAACTCTTCGAGTGGGGCATGGCGATCGACCTGGATGTGGGGACGAGCCCCCGGTGCCACCGCCAGGTACCGCCGCAGGATCGCAGGCCGAGCATCCACAGGGACCTCTTCGAGTCGTACGGCCCTGCGGCCGCCATGGCGTAACACCGCCACGCCTCCGGCCGCCCGTACGTTGCGCACCCAGTTTGCGTTCTCGCCGAGCAAGGAGACGAGGTAGCGCTCACCTTCATAATCGGCGATGACCACCGGGAACGAAATAGTGCGATCGCTACGCCGACCCCGAACCTCAAGCACCGTGGCGCGCTTCGGCCAGATCCCGGTCTCAAAGGCGATTGCCGAAGCACGGTTGAGCAGCCGCGCAAAACCATGCGGGCGATCTCCCCGGTACAACCACCGCTTGTAGTCGTTGTATGGCCTCATGATCCTCGTCCTGACGTGATGCGGATCTATATCGCGGCCGATGGTGTGCTCAAAGTCTCACCGATATCAAGCCCAGTCGTCAGGGCCGAAGCCCCATCGGTCGTCCCGATCATCCGATCTGAGCGCATCGCGAGCCATGGTGGTGGCGCGCTCTGCCCGTCCCGATCGACGGTTACGCGAACATCGGCCGTGCCTTGGGCAATCCCTCATCGGACCGTGCCGCGTAGGGGGAACCTGCTACGGAATGACGAAGACCGTGTTTGTGCGAGGTCGGCGCAGCCTCCGCGCGTGTCCGTAGACCGATCGGCCACCGGGACGGCTCCGTTACAAGGCACCTGGCCACGTCACCTTTCAAGCGGCAACAGGTAAGGCGCCGGTGACACCACGCGAAATGCCGGCTTCGAACGTTAGTGGACTCTGGCGGCGCTGCTAACCCGGGCAACACGAGCTGGAAGTGGACCCAGCGGATGAAGTCATCGCGGTGGCTGGTTGGATGCCTACCACTCGCCCGGTGCACGTCCGGGCGAGTGGATGAGTATTCCGGCCAGCGACACAAGGGTGGGGCAATGGCGAAAGCAACAGCGGTGGTGAACGGCCTGCCAGAGTCGGGTCCTTCAGGGCGTGGACGGCATCCCCATCTGTACGGGACACTTGTCGCCCTGCTCATGGTCCTCTTTGTCGCCTTGCCCGTTGCCGTGTGTGCCTTAGTGGTCAGGTTTGTAAGTTCGTCGGGGGTTGGTCAGAGCGTGGGGTCGCCGAGGTAGAGGCCGGCGGCGCAGTCGAGGGCGTCTTCGGGCAGACCGGCGAAGGCGCCGGTGGGCAGGACCGCGTCTTCGTATCCGTCTTTGCTGGCCAGATACATCGCGAAGCCCCAACGGGCTGCTGACCCGCCGTAGCGCAGCCGCATCAGCGGCAGGGTGTCGCCGTCGCGGAGCTGGCCCTCGACGTAGGCGAAGGCGCCGCGGAACCGCACCGTCACGCCTGCGAGCTGGGGCCAGTGGGTTCGGGCGTGGGCGGAGAGGCGTTGTTGCAGGGAGGTCTTGGTCGATGCCGGTGGGGCTGCCATGAGGGTCATCGTCGCTGATCGGCGTGTCAGCAGCCAACCTGGGCGTGTGGCCAGTGAGGCTGAAGGGGCTGATGAGACTCCCCCGACGCGAAGGATCCCTGCCATGTCGATGACCAACCCGGACCGGATCGAGTTGAACCTGCTACAGCAGCAGCGGTTGCGGCACCTGATCCGGGCCGGGACTACGGCACAGCAGTTGGCACAGCGGGCCAGGATCGTGTTGCTGGCCGCCGCGGGGTGGACCAACACGAAGATCGCCGGCCACGTCGGCGTGTGTGTGGACACCGTTCGCAAGTGGCGCCACCGCTGGTGGGTGCAGCCGGGCACGGCGTCGTTGGGCGATGCGAAGAGGTCGGGTCGGCCACCGTCGTTCACCCGGTTCAGGTCGCTGCGGTCAAGGCGCTGGCCTGCCAGCCACCCGAGGCCAGCGGTGTCCCGTTGTCGCGGTGGAGCTGCCCGGACCTGGCCGCTCAGGTCGTCGCCGATGGGATCGCCGCGTCGGTGTCGACCTCCACGGTGCGACGCTGGCTGGGCGAGGATGCGATCAAACCCTGGCAGCACCAGTCCTGGATCTTCATCACCGACCCAAACTTCGCCGCCAAAGCCGCCCGCGTCCTTGACCTGTACGACCGGGTCTGGGACGCAAATCCGTTGTCAGCAAATGACTATGTGATCTCCGCCGACGAGAAGACCTCCATCCAAGCTCGGTGCCGGTGCCACCCCTCCATGGCCCCAGGCAAGGCCCGGATGATGCGGGTCAGCCACGACTACGACCGCGGTGGCGCGCTGGCCTACGTGGCCGCCTACGACGTCCACCAAGCCCAAGTCTTTGGCCGCTGCGAGGCCACGACCGGGATCGGACCGTTCACCGCGCTGGTCGAACAGGTCATGGCCCAGGAGCCGTACGCATCCGCGGACCGTGTGTTCTGGGTGGTCGACAACGGCTCGTCCCACCGGGGACAGAAAGCCATCGACCGACTCGCCGAGCAGTTCCCCAACGCGGTCATGGTGCACACCCCGGTGCACGCGTCTTGGCTCAATCAGGTAGAGGTCTACTTCTCCATCATCCAGCGAAAAGCGCTCTCTCCCAACGACTTCATTGACCTCGACGTGGTCGAGCAACGCCTCACCCGTTTCGAGACCCGTTACAACGCAACGGCGAAACCCTTCAAGTGGAAGTTCACCACCACCGACCTGGCCGACCTCCTGGACAGACTCGACCGACACCAACAAGCCCAGACACCCAACAGCGCCCAACCCACGGCAGCCTGATCCCCGACGGACTTACAAACCTGACCACTTAGTCGCAATACCGTTCAATTAGAGTTACAAGGGTGTAGTTTGTTGACATGCCCCGTACCGGTTGGAGGAAGTCCGAGTCGGATCGGCGGTTGCCGGATCTGGTGTCGGTGGGTTTGCTGACGAAGGTTTTCCCCGCGGAGGTGGT
>DATCNE010000170.1:0-2914 GCA_036565395.1 Dermatophilaceae bacterium | reverse complement strand
CCCTTCGTCCTGGTCCACCATCACCACGCTGCGCGGCTGCGAGACGGCATGCGGCGCAGAGGCTTTGCCCTGCGCCGAGGCGACACCTTCCCGGGGCTAGGACCCCAATGGCTGCGGATCGCAGCCCGGGAACCCGCCATGGCCGACGCCCTCCTTGCCGCCTTGGCCCAGGAGCTGGCTTCCATCAACCACGACAGACACGACACAGCCGCCAGGGACCAGGAAAGCGAAGATCTCGCATGAATGCACACGCCTTTACGGCCGAGAGCCGCGCAGCTGTCTATGACGCCATCGCCTCGCGCCGCGACATCCGGCGAGGCTTCACCATGGACCCGATCGAGGATGCCGCTCTCGCGCGCATCCTGGCCGCGGCCCACCAGGCCCCCAGCGTGGGCCTGAGCCAGCCGTGGGACTTCCTGCTGATTCGCGATGTCGAGCAACGCCACCGTATCCAGGTTCTCGCAGCCCGCCAGCGCGATACCTTCGCAACATCCTTGCCGACCGGACGTACCCGCCTGTTCGACGGGATCAAGGTCGAGGCGATCCTGGCCACCCCGCTGAACATCGTGGTCACCTGTGACCCCACCAGAGGCGGTCCCTACACCTTGGGGCGGCACGCGGACCCGCGGATGGCGCCATTCTCGGCGGCCCTGGCCGTCCAGAACCTGTGGCTGGCGGCGCGGGCCGAAGGCATCGGGGTCGGCTGGGTCAGCTTCTTCGACCCGGACGAGCTGGCCCGCGAGCTGAACCTGCCGGCATACCTCGACGTCGTGGCATATCTGTGTGTCGGTCACGTCGAGCAGTTCCCGCCCGCACCCGAGCTGGCCCTCTCGGGATGGGCACGTAAGCGCCCGTTGGCCTGGGCCGTCCATGATGGAACATTTGGCGATCGTCGCCTACCTGGAGGAAACCCTATGTCCCTGTTGACCGAAACCGTTGAAGCGATCACGCCCGCGTCCACAGAAGCGATGGCCGCGGCGGAGGAGCGTCAGTCGATGCTTACCAAACCCCGTGGCTCGCTGGGTCCATTGGAGGACCTGGGGACGCGTTTGTGTGGGATGTATGGCGAGTGCCCGCCGCCGCTGCCGGAGCCGGTGGCCATCGCGGTGTTCGCCGGAGATCATGGCGTCTACGCCCAAGGGGTGTCGTTGTTTCCGCAGGAGGTGACGATCCAGATGGTCGGCAACTTCCTGGCGGGCGGTGCGGTGATCAACGCCTTCGGTCGGCAGGTTGGCGCGGAGGTTGTCGTCGTCGACATTGGGGTGGCGGGCGAGGTTCCGGCGGCTCCGGGCCTGATGGCGCGCAAGGTCGCCGCTGGAACCGCTGACATGACAAAGGGTCCGGCGATGACCCCAGCCCAGGTGCAGGCGGCCATCGAGGTGGGGATCGATGTGGCCAGGGATCTTGTCGCACAAGGGAACCGGCTGTTGGTCACCGGTGACATGGGCATCGCCAACACCACGGCATCGGCGGCTCTGATCAGTGTCTTCACCGGTCTGGACGTCGCGGAGGTCACCGGCCGTGGCACCGGCATCGACGACGCGACCCTGACGCACAAGGTTTCCGTCATCGAGACCGCCATCAGGATCAACGCGGCCAGCGCCCAAGACCCCGTCACGGCGCTGGCCGGTGTCGGTGGATTCGAGCACGCCGGCATGGTGGGCTTTCTGCTTGCCGCGGCCGCACTTCGCACCCCCGTCATTCTTGATGGCGTCATCGCCTGCTCCGCAGCGTTGGTGGCCCGGGCGATTGCTCCCGGGGCTGCGGACTACTGGGTGGCCGGCCATCGTTCGGTCGAGCCCGGCGCAAGTGCCGCCCTTGCACACCTCGAGCTGGTGCCGCTGGTGAACTTGCAGATGCGCCTGGGCGAGGGTTCTGGGGCGGCGTTGGCGGTGCCATTGGTCCAGGCCTCGGCGCGGATCCTGCGCGAGGTTGCCACGTTCGACTCGGCGGGCGTCTCGAACAAGGAGTGACCATGCCACAACGACCAGAACCCTTGCTGCCGTTGGGGTTGCGCCTGAGTGGCCGCCGCGTTGTTGTCGTGGGCGGTGGGCCGGTGGCGCTTCGTCGTGTCGGTGCCCTCATTGCGGCGCACGCCAAGGTCACCCTTGTGTCGCCCACGGCGGTGGCGGCGTTGGAGGACCTTGCGAACCGCGGCCAGATCGACTGGCTCCGGCGACCCTACGAGCCGGGGGACCTGCGGGGCGCCTGGCTCGCCATGGCCTGCACCGCAGGCGCCGCGGTCAACGCGGAGGTGCTCGCCGCGGCTGACGAGGCACGCATCTTCTGTCTGCGAGCCGACGACGCGTCCGGAGCCTCGGCCTGGATGCCGGCCACTGGCCGCAGTGGACAAGCCACCGTCAGCGTTCACGGTAACCGCGACCCACACACGGCGGCTGCCCTTCGTGATGTTGCTGTCGCTGCGGTGGAGGCCGCGTTGCGCCGGGGCCCCACCCTGCCCACCAGTCGCCGGGTACAGGCCTCTGGGTCAGCGGGCAGGGTGATTTTGGTCGGTGGTGGCCCGGGGGATCCGGAGCTGTTGACGCTCAAGGGTTTTCAGGCGTTGGCCGATGCAGATGTCGTCGTCGTCGACCGGCTGGCCCCGTTGGCGGTCCTGGGCGGGCTGCGCGAGGACGTCGAGATCATCGACGTCTCAAAGATCCCACGCGGCCGGTTCACCCCACAGGAGGAGATCAACGACCTGCTGGTCAGCCGAGCCCGTGAAGGTCGCGTCGTGGTCCGGCTCAAGGGCGGGGACCCATTCGTGTTCGGACGCGGCATGGAGGAGGTCATCGCATGCAACGAGGCCGGAGTCCCGGTCGACGTGATCCCCGGGGTGACGTCCGCCGTCGCTGTACCTGCGTTGGCCGGCATCCCGCTCACGCACCGCGGCATCTCGCAAGGCTTCACGGTG
>DATCNE010000169.1:0-2118 GCA_036565395.1 Dermatophilaceae bacterium | reverse complement strand
CACCACCAGGGCACCCAGCGTCACCACAAGGAAGAACCCGACCCATACGATCGCCGGCAAGAAGGTGAGTCGCGCCAGCTGGTCGGCGTCGGAGCTTCTTGTCCCTGTTCCACGTCGATGCGCCTGCAGCTCCAGGACCGGGCGGGGCGCGGCCAGGAGCAGGAACCACGTGAGCACATAGGCGAAGCCTGACTGTGCCTCTGGCGCGAGCCACCAGGACACGACGAACACCGCTGTTGCGCTGACCAGGATCGACCAGAGTCCGAACCAGTTGCGCACCTGAATCAGCAACAACGTCAACAGGATCAACAATGCCCACAGGAGGCCGACGGCTCGGTGATGGGCCAGAAGCGAAGCCGCTGCCAGACCGAGCAGGCCAGGGCCGACGTAGCCCGCGGCGGCGGTCAGGATCATCCCTAGCCCCGTGGTCCTGCCTGCGGACACGGTCAGACCGGAGGTGTCCGAGTGCAGCCGGATGCCTTGCAGCCTGCGACCAGACAGAAAAGCAACGAAGCCGTGGGCGGCCTCGTGGGCGATGGTCACGACGTGCCGGGTGACCGACCAGGCGCCCGGAGCCCAGACCAAGAGCACGGCGAGGACGGCGGTCAATGCGACGACCCGACCGGACGACGCCGGCTGGGTCGTCAGGGCGCGATGCCAGACCTCACTCAGGATGTCCACGATCCGCACGTCCACGATCGGCGCTCAGACCTGCCTGCGGCTCTCGACAGCCAGCACGATCTCCTCGACCGCCTCAGTGATCGGGACACCATTCTTCTGCGAGCCGTCGCGGTAGCGGAACGAGACCGCTCCGGCGGACCGGTCGTCCTCGCCGGCGATGAGCATGAACGGCACCTTGGACTTCTGCGCGGTCCGGATCTTCTTCGGGAAACGGTCGGCCGAGGTGTCGATCTCGACGCGAATCCGGTTGGCCTTCAGTCGTTCCGCGATCTCGAAGAGATAGTCGTTGAACTCCTCCGCCACCGGGATGCCGATCACCTGGACCGGAGCTAGCCAGGGTGGGAACGCGCCGGCATAGTGCTCGGTCAGCACGCCGAAGAACCGTTCGACCGAGCCGAACAGCGCGCGGTGGATCATGATCGGGCGCTTACGGGAGCCGTCGGCCGCCTGGTACTCGAGCTCGAAACGATCGGGCAGGTTGAAGTCGACCTGGATCGTCGACATCTGCCAGGTCCGGCCGATGGCGTCGCGACACTGGACCGAGATCTTCGGGCCGTAGAACGTGGCACCACCCGGGTCGGGCACCAAGGCCAAACCGGAGTCCGTCGCCGCTTCCCTCAGCGCCTCGGTGGCCTTGTCCCAGTTCTCGTCGGTGCCGACGTACTTGTCGTCGTCACGGGTCGACAGCTCGAGGTAGAAGTCGTCGAGGCCGTAGTCCTTGAGCAGGTCGATGACGAAGGTCAGCAAGGTCTTCAGCTCGGACTGGAGCTGCTCGGCGGTGACATAGATGTGCGAGTCGTCCTGCGTCATTCCCCGGACCCGGGTCAGGCCGTGCACCACGCCGGACTTCTCGTAGCGGTAGACCGAGCCGAACTCGAACAGCCGCAACGGCAGCTCGCGGTAGGACCGGCCACGCGCCCGGAAGATCAGGCAGTGGAACGGGCAGTTCATCGGCTTGAGGTAGTAGTCCTGCCCCTGCTTGCGAACCACGCCGTCCGCGTCGCGCTCTTCATCCACGTGCATCGGCGGGTACATCCCGTCGGCGTACCAGTCAAGGTGGCCCGACGTCTGGAACAGGGTGCCCTTGGTGATGTGCGGGGAGTAGACGAACTCGTAGCCGGCCTCCTCGTGACGACGCCGCGAGTAGTCCTCCATCGCCTTGCGGATGACGCCGCCCTTGGGGTGGAAGACGACCAGCCCCGAGCCGATCTCCTCCGGGAAGGAGAACAGGTCGAGCTCCGCCCCGAGCCTGCGATGGTCGCGCTTCTCCGCCTCGGCCAGCCGGTCGAGGTACGCCTTCAGCTCGTCCTTGGTCGGCCACGCAGTGCCATAGACCCGCTGCAGCTGCGGGTTCTTCTCCGACCCGCGCCAGTACGCCGCGGCCGAGCGCATCAGCTTGAAGGCGTTGCCCAGCACCTTGGTCGTCGGCACGTGCGG
>DATCNE010000168.1:0-7911 GCA_036565395.1 Dermatophilaceae bacterium | reverse complement strand
TGCCCCCAATACTTCCCCGACGGGCGCAGTCGACTGGTTTCGCGCCCTGCGCGAGATCGAGCACCGACTGGCGGAGGCTTGCGCGCGGACCCAGTGCTCGGTCAACGAGCACCGCCCCGACCCCCTGCGCACTTGGCTAACGGATCAGGACCAATGGCGGACCTTCGTCGAAGCGGACGTCCACGACCGCGAACAGCAGGTCATCGGCGAAGGCCTCATTGGCGGAGCATGGCATTCACCTGGCACGCCACCCGGACCATCACCGTAGGAGGATCGGTGACCGGTCACCGATCTTCCTACGGTCTGCGGAAGCGGTCGCGTGTCCTCACAGCGCTGGACCAATTCGCCTGGACCGCCCTTGAGTGCGGTGGCGTTGGCGGTCGGTCGCATTGGGGCTCCCGAAGCGCCGTCGCGTTGCACTGCTCATTCATATCGTCATGATTTCGGCTAGCGGCAGCTGACTCATCCAGCGTTGTTCACGCGGACGCTGGGCCTTCTCCTCGATGAGTTGGGGGTAGGAGGTCAGGTCGGTGAGCTGGAGACGCCCGGACTGGAACCCGATCATTGCGCTGGCCCGGCCGCCGGATTCCAGCTGTTCGGCGAGGTACTCGATGCAGTGTGCGGTCAGCCCGTTGGCTTGGACGCGGTCGAACGGCGAGGGGTCCCGCCCTCTTGGACATGTCCGAGGATGGCCGGCCGGGCATCGAACGCCCGGTTCGACTCCGAAGGCCCGGCTGGCCTCGCGGACCGGTCCTCGCAACCACACCACTGTCCGAACCGGACCAGACACAAGGTCGAGGACCAGGTCGTTGCCGCCCGGGAGAAACACCACCGCGGCCAGGACTGGCTCGGTCCCGAGCTGGGTGTCCCAGCCCGCAGCGTGGGCCGGGTTCTGTGCCGATACCAGGTGCCCTACCTGCGCAAGTGCGACCCGCTGACCGGTACGGTGATCCGCTCCTCCAAGGCGACCTTGATGCGGTACGAGAAGGACCACCCGGGGGAACTGGTCCACATGGACGTCAAGAAGCTCGGCAAGATCCCCGACGGTGGTCGAGGTTGCTCACGTCCGGGCTCCCGTGTCGTGGATCTGGCGGGTCGCGGTCGTGGTCGTCGTGGCGGAGGGCCATCGGTTCGGTCGACGCGTCACGACCGTCAGGGTGAGAATGCCGAGCGTGGCAGCGATTGCCGAGCCGCCGAGGATCCCCAGCCGTGCCGCGTCGCGGCTCGCGGCGTCAGGGAATGCGATCGCAGCAACATACAACGCCACGGTGAATCCGATACCGGCGGTGATGGCGACCCCGACGAGTACGCGCCACGGTGTATCGGTCGGCAGCCGACCGACGCCGGCTCGCACCGCCACCGCACAGGCTGTGAGGATCCCTATGGGTTTGCCGACGACGAGCCCGATCGCAACGCCGAGGGCTACCCGACCCCCCGCGTCGCCAAGCGGACGGATCCCCCACTGGACCCCAGCGTTGGCCAGGGCGAACGCCGGCAGGACGACGAACGAGACCCAAGGGCCGGTCCGGGTGAGGGCGCGCTCCACGGGCGAGGATGACTCGCGAAGCAACCGCGCGACCTCGCGCAGGCTCGAGCCCACCCGCTCATAGTCCTCGAGACCGAGCGGCTCGGCCTGGGCGTGACGGGCGGCGGCGGCGAGCAGCGGCTCGCCGCGCAACTGCACAGACCGTGGGTCGTGGTACGACCACACTGGCACGAGGGCTCCGAGCAGGACGCCAGCCAACGTCGGCTCGACGCCAGAGTGAGCCAGCGTCCACCAACACAGCGCACCAAGCGCGACGTACGGTGGCAAAGCACGGACCCCCCCGCGACGCAGCAGCACAGCCGCGAGCATGACGGCGGCCGTCGCCGCCAACCAGGCGGGGCGCACGTTGGAGGGATAGAACAGAGCGATGACAGCGATCCCGCCGATGTCATCGGCGACGGCGAGCGTGAGCAGAAAGATTCGGGCGCCGAGCGGCACCCGCGAGCCGAGCAGGGCGAGCACCCCTACCGCGAACGCGACGTCGGTGGCGACAGGCACACCCCAGCCGTGGCGCGTGGCAGTCCCGCCTGCGACAGCGAGGTAGAACAGGGCCGGGACGACCATGCCTCCGAGCGCCGCGAGTACCGGGAGGGCCGCGCGACGATGGTCACGCAGCTCGCCCGCCACGACCTGTTGCTTGATGCTCATGGTGACGACGAAGAAGAACACGGTCATGGCCACGTCGTTGACCAGACCGCGCGTCGGACCTTCCCAAAGAGCCGTCGTGCCCACACGGACCATCACCGACGTATTCCAGGTCGAGACGTAGCTGTCGCTCCAGGGACCGTTGGCCCAGACGAGCGCCACCGCCGCGGCTCCGAGGGTCGCCATCCCAGCGGCCGACTCCCACTTCAGGATCCTCTGAGCGGGGCGGACGAACACGCGCGGGACAAACCGGTGCGACTCGATCCAGGTGTGCGGAAGGACGGGTGGTTCCGCCACAGCGCGTCCTTCCGCACCTGACGTCACGAGCTCACGCGCTCCGGCAAGGCGGATCTGTCCTGTTCGTAGCCACCTCGGCCAGCAGGGCGCACGACGAAGATGGTCAGCACCAGGAAGACGCTCCCGGCTACGACGGCTGACGGGATGCTCGCGGACAGGAACCGGAAGGGGTCGCGCGCCTCGTACGTCACTGGGTTAAGCAGGTAAACATAGGTAACGAAGCCTGCGGCCAACGCGAGGATCCCCGCGGGGTTGACTCCACCCCAGTAGTGGTAGGCGCTGGTGCGATCGGATACGTAGACCGCCCGGATGTCCAACCGCTGCCGGCGCAGGAGGAAGTAGTCAACGGCCTGAATCCCGCACATGGGCGCGAAGAGCACGCCCATGAAGGCGAGGAACGTGCCGATGTGGTCGAAGAAGTAGTTCGGAAAGACGAGGACGATGATAAACACCGGGGCCAGAGTGAGCCCTGTCGTCGCGTTCCACGACACCTTCTCGAGAGGGGCGATCTGCTTGATCCCGACCGCTGTCACATACACGCCGACCATGACCGTGCCGACATTGGCGAGCACGATGAACAGCAGCGCGATGACACCGACGACGGGACCTCCGAGGTCGGTCAGGTACTTCGTCGGGTCGCCGGCGCTTTTCGGCACGGCCAACGCCGACCACAAGCCGATGATCGACACCAGACCAACGGGTAGTCCGAGCCCGAATACGACGGGCCACTGCGCTGTCTTCGCGCTGGGGCACAGACGCACCATTCCGCCGGCGTACGGCCACCAAGACAGCACCGACGCGACCATGACCTCGAAGCCGAGTGAGATGTCGAGGAACTTGTCGCCGGAGGCGTACGCGGGCACCGCTGAGGTGATCGCCCCCAAGCCGACGCGGTTGACGAGCAGCACGAGGATGACGATGCCCAGGACAAGGACTCCGATGGCGATCCAAGGTCCGGTGTCTCGTACGGTGTCGGGGCCACCACGCAGCAGCCACCAGACGACGACGACGGCCAGCGCACCGAAGGCCGAGATAAGGACCGGACGCGCGCCTTCGCCGACGATGCCGAGGGTAACCAGAATCTCCGCCGCTGCCTTGCCCAGGAAGACCAGGAGCAGGCAGTTCCAGCCAATGACGGTCGTGTAGAGCAGGACCAGCGAGATCCACGAGCCGCGCGTGCCCAGCTGCGGCTTCGATGCGGCGACACTGTCGATGCCGTACTTGGTGGCCACAGGAACCGTCGCCAGAAAGATCATGAGGATCCCAACGAGAGCACCCGCAATCATGACGATGGTGCCGACACCGGCAGGCAGGTAGTTCCCGACGAAGCCGCCGATGAGGAAACACCACGTGGCGATCGCTGCCGAGACGGAGATGCCGAACAGTGCGCGTCCGCCCCAGCTGCGCTCCGACGGGAGCACCGGCCACGAACCTTCGACAGCCGACGAGGTCGTTTTGCTCCCCAGCTCCGTGCTCACAGCAGCACCCATGCGATCGCAAGAAGCACGATCGGCAGCACCCCTGTAACGAGTAACAGCGAGCGATAGTCCGAGCTGCTCATCGGCGCGCCCTCGTAGTCTGATCGCGAAACGAGCGCCAAACGCTCTTCAAGCCCGCGATCGAGATCGTGATGTTCCTTGGTGGACACCGTGTGCCTCCCTAATGTTCGCGCCCGGTTAGGCTGAGCCTAGAGTCGATGACTCAGGCAGCCACAGCAATCGGCCACAGATCTGAACCCGTCGCATCGATTCATACTGGAGAACAACCCATGGCCATCACGGTCGGAGATCTGATCGCCGTGCCGTCTCTGGGCACCCATGTCATCGCTGGTGCCGGCGGGCTGGGGCGGTCGATCACCTGGGCCCACGTTTGCGAGCTGGCCGAACCGTGGTCGTGGTTCGGGGAGAACGAGCTGCTGATGACCACCGGGCTAGGCGTGCCGGTTGGGGCCGCAGCCCAGGTTCACTACGTCGAGAGCCTGGCAGAAGTCGGCGCTGCGGGCATCGCGATCGGCGACCAGATGCACGCACCTCGACTCACCAACCGCATGAAGGTGGCTGCAGACGCGGCAAACCTACCTTTGTTGTTGACCGCTCCCGAGGTGCCGTTCATGGCGCTGGCGCGCACGGTGGCCGGAGCAAGCGATCGCGAGAACCAGATCCGGCTCGCCGTCACCGAGCGCATCTACGGGCACATGCGGACGCTGGCAGCGGCGGAGGACATCGGGCCGCTGCTCGGGGCGCTGGCCCAGGAGCTGCACCACCGCCTCATCGTCGTCGAGGGTGCACGGGTGCGGGACGCCTCGGGAACACACGACATCGACGACGACCCCGAGACCGCTGCGTTGGTGGAGACCGCTCGGGCCGCTCGCGGGTCGAGGCGTCCGGCCCTCGTGTGGTTGCGCGATGTGTCCGGCAGCCTTGCGATCGCACTGCCCGCGCCGAATCCCGCCATGCTCCTGGCTGTCCCCGAAGATGGACAGCACACCGATCTCGGACTCGTCCAGCACGCCGCCGCCGTCATCGCCGCCCAACGTGCTACCGCCAGCGCGGGTCGTGAGCGCGCCCGGCGCCTCGGTGCGTCTCTGTTCGCTCGCTTGGTCGACGGCACCATCGACTCGACCGTGGCCGTCGACGAGCTGGTTGACCGCGGCCTCGGCGCGACGCGTGTCCTGCTCGCGACCTCGGCATCGGAAGACACCGAGGAATGGACCGACCTTCACCACCGGCTCGACGCCGACGGTGTCGGGAACCTGCTGCTCGTACGCGGCGGTGTCGCGATGGCCTTGGTGCCAGCCGAGCAGCGCTTTGTGGATGCCGTGCTTCGCCACCTACCCGCATCGTCTTGCGCCGGCGTGAGCGAGGCCTTCGACCGGGTGTCGGAGACCCGGTCGGCCGCACTGCAAGCTCGGTGGGCGCTGCATCAGGGCCAGCGAAGTGGCGACCGTTTGACCCGCTTCGCGCCATCCGAGGCGGCGGTTGGCTTCTTGCCGACCAACCTGGCTGACAACGAGCGCGTGGCACGCCACGTGCTTGGACCGCTCTTCGCTTACGACGAGGAGAAAGGCAGCCAACTGCTTGGCTCGCTACGGGTGTTCCTCGAGGAGAACCGCTCGTGGCAGCGGGCCGCGGGCCGCCTGTACGTGCACAAGCAGACGCTGGTCTACCGCATCGGTCGAGTCGAGCAGCTGACCGGGCGCCATCTCGACTCGACTGGCGACGTGGCCGAGCTTTGGCTGGCGCTTCAGGCCGCGATGGCGTGCGGCCTGGTCGAGATCTGACCGTTCGACCGCATTCGATCGTCCTACAGCGTTACCCCGCGGGCGAAGGTGCAGCCTCGTCGTCGGAGTACGGGAACCACCAGAAGTCCTGCTCGCTGGCGGTGGGATCGATCATGACGAACTTGGTGTGCCGGAAGATGTCCAGACCCTCGGCACCGAGTTGGCGACCCGTGCCGGACTTCTTCCGCCCGCCGAAGGGTCCCGCGTCGTTGTCTAGCAGTGGGGCATTGACCCAGACCATTCCGGCTTGGAGACGCTCCGCCGCCGCCATGGCCTCCCCGAGGTCGGTGGTGTAGACGTTGGCGCCGAGCCCGAACTCGCTCGCGTTAGCGAGCTCGATCGCTTCGTCGAAGCTGCCGACCCGGCACAGCGGCGCGGCAGGCCCGAACAGTTCCTGCTGAAGGATCTCGAAATCGGGTTTGATGTCGACGAGCACGGTCGGCTCCACGAAGAAGCCTTCGTCGTATCCTGCTGGACGCCCACCTCCGGCGACGATGCGTGCGCCCTGTTCCACGGCCCTCGCAACGATTGACTCGTAGCGCGCGCGCTCCTTCTCGCTCACCATCGGTCCGACGTCGACCTTGTCCAGGCCGTTTCCGATGCGCAGCGCGCGGACCTGCTCGACGAGCAGCGTGGCGAACTCGTCGTAGACGTCTTCGTGGACGTAGAACCGTTCTGCTGAGGTGCACACCTGCCCGCAGTTGAGGAAAGCCGCGAAGGCGGCGGCTCGTGCGGCAACGGACAGCGGTGCTGATGGCATGACGATGAACGGGTCGTTACCTGAGGCCTCGATCAGGTGCGGGCGGAATGAGGCAGCGCACTGGGCCGCCACCGACTGGCCCGTTGGCACACTCCCGGTGAAAGCCACCATGTCAGTGAGCGTCGACCCGCACAGCCGACGACCGACCTCGGCTCCTCCGGTGACGCACTGCACCAGCCCGGCGGGCAGCATGCTGAACGCCTCAAGGAAGCGAAGCGTCGTCAGGCTCGTGTGCTCTGACGGTTTGACCACGACGGCGTTGCCCGCGGCCAAGGCTGCGGCAGCCTCCCAGCAGAGCAAGACGAGCGGGTAGTTGAACGGTAGGACGATGACGACGGTCCCTAGCGGCTCTTTGACGGTGTAATGGAGCTGGCCAGCCGTCGCGGGCCCAACGATGCGGCCTGCCTCATGCCGGCCGATCTCTGCGTAGTAGTCCAGCGCGGTGATGGACCAACGGACCTCGTCGGCCGCTTCCTTGAAGGTCTTGCCCATCTCGCGAGTGAGCATCTCTGCGACGACCGGCAGATCGTCGCGGACCCTCCGCGCCACCTCGTGCAACGCCTCCGCGCGGGCCAACGCCGACAGTGACCACCACGCGCCTTGGGCCGCACGCGTGCCAACCAGAGCAGCATCGATCTCGTCAGCCGTCGCGTCGGCGACGTGCCCGACGCGCAGACCCGTGGCCGGATCGGTCACGTCGATGGGGGCACCGTCGCTGACCCGCTGAACACCGTCAACAAGCACTGTCCCGCTGAGACGGGCGAACTCCTCGAGTGCCGACATGAACATCTCCTAAGCAGTAGTGAGGATGGGCGGAGGACGTGGAAGGGTCAGTGGAAGACCACGGTGCGGCTCCCGGTGAGGAACACCCGGTGCTCGGCGTGCGCGCGGACGGCGCCGGCGAGGACGCGACGTTCGACGTCGCGGCCGATTCCGACGAGCTGGTCGGCGGAGTCCGAGTGTCTGACCCGCACGACGTCCTGTTCGATGATCGGGCCCTCGTCGAGGTCCGCGGTCACGTAATGCGCGGTGGCCCCGATGAGCTTGACGCCTCGGGTGTGTGCCTGGTGGTAAGGGCGAGCGCCCTTGAACCCGGGCAGAAACGAGTGGTGGATGTTGACCGCCCGACCGCTCAGCTCGCGACACAGGTCGTTGCTCAGGGTCTGCATGTAGCGCGCGAGCACCACGAGATCGGTATCGGTCTCCTTGACGATCGCCAGCAGCCTGGCCTCCGCCTCGGGCTTGCTTTCAGCCGACACGGCCACGTGCTCGAACGGCACGCCGTACTGCTCGGCAATCGGTCGGCAGACCTCGTGGTTGCTGACCACACCAACGACGTCGACCGGCAGGTCGCCGATCCGCCAGCGGTAGAGCAGATCGACC
>DATCNE010000167.1:0-6004 GCA_036565395.1 Dermatophilaceae bacterium | reverse complement strand
CGCCAATGGCCGGTTCTCGTGGGATAACGGTTCGCGTCTGTACTACTCCAACATCGCCACCAACTTCGCCGGGACCCGGACCGACCAGGCATTCAAGGGCAGCGGCGCCATCGCCGTTTCCCGCACAGACCACGTCCAAGCAGCCTCCGATAGCGTTGCCAGCGCGTGGATGGACCCGGTGATCGTTTCCAAGCAGAGCTCGGCGACGTTCAGCGACAAGGAACAGCTGTGGGCGGACAACGCCGCCACCAGCCCGTTCTTCGGCAACGTGTACGTGTGCAACGTCAGTTTCCGCAGCAACGGCTGGGCCGGCGCCCCAGAGCCGGTGATGTTCCACCGCTCCAGCGACGGCGGCGACACATGGAGCACCAGCCAGATCTCCGCGGCGACCAACAACGCCCAGACCGGCGGGCGGCAAGGCTGCGCCATACGCACCGACAGCGGCGGGCGGGTGTACGTCGTGTGGTCTGGATTCGACCAGCAGCTCAACAGCGGCGTCTTCTTCCAGGCGACCTCAGACAACGGCGGCGCCACGTTCAGCCGTCCGCGGGTCATCACCACTATCGGCGGCATCGGGCAGCTCGACCCCGTCCAAGGCCGGTTCACCATCGACGGGGTAGCAGGCTCGCGCACCGACGTGTTCCCCAGCATTGACATCGCCAACGGCGCCCCCACCGGCGCGGCGGCACCGAACACCATCGTGCTGGGCTGGTCAGACAACAGCGCAGGGCTCAACAACGAGAAGGCGTACGTCCGTTACTCCACCAACCGCGGGACGAGCTACAGCCCTGCCGTCGCCGTGTCCACGCCCGGTGACCGTGCCAACCAGCCCGCGGTCGCGATCTCCCCTGACGGCTTGACCGCCTACATGACGTACAACGCGTGGCACGATCCGTGGCAGCCCACGACCACCGCCGCGCGCCCAATGGAGGGTGTGGTGCTGAGCGGCCCTGTGGGCTCCCTGGCGGAGGTCAACCGGGGCGCTACCGGGGACGCGCGAGCCTCCAGCGCGAACTCACTCACCGCGGAGTTCCTCGGTGACTACAACTATGCGGTCGCCTCGAGCACCTTCGGTGTGACCGTGTGGAACGACGTGCGCAACGCCACCGACTGCCCGGCCGTGGACGCGTACCGGCAGTCACTCGCAGCCGGCACCCCAATAGCGAAGCCGTCCCCGTGCCAGACGCCCACGGCGTTCGGCAACAGCGACATCTACGGCTGGACGTCGGCCTCGGCCACCACCCCCTAGCCGACCTCCCGGCGCCGGACCTTTGAAGCGGGTCCGGCGCGGGCTCCAGCCGCGCCGGACCGTTCAGGGCCGATAGCCATCATTTCGGCCTCGGGTAATCTCCATGTTGAGCATGCGCGCGACCCTGTTGAGCAGTTGCAGCTCGCCGTCGGTGACCAAGTGGCGGACAGCGAACGCACGCTGCCGCACTCGCCAGAGCCCCTCTCCGCGTTGAAGATCGGGCAATCTACTGCCTGCGATCACCGACAGGTGGAGGACCTCGGCGATGCACGGAGCCTCGTAACTCTTGCTGGGAGATGATCTTGATTGAGCAGTCTGCCAACAGGCCCAAGGTGAGCGCTCTGGCTTCGGAGTTGGGGGGTTGCCGACGGCTGCGAGGTCGGAGACGCGGTGGACGATCAGCAGGTTGGCCCGTCCGTAAGGGAACCCGCTACGGAACGACGAAAACCGTGTTTGGACCAAGTCATTGGCATTGTCTTGCTCGTCCCGTAGCGGGATCGTCCTGCGGTGATCGTCACAACCCACGGGCTCACCTGATTTTCAGACGTCACCGGAAACCAGACAGAGATGGCATGGGCTGTCCATGGCCGGCGTGCGTGCCCCCGGAAGAGACTGGTCACTGATGTTGTTGGTTCCGTCGTGAGCTTGAAAGTTGAAGTCTGGTCCGACGTTGTCTGCCCGTGGTGCTACATCGGTAAGCGCCGCTTCGAAGCCGCCTTGGCGCGCTTCGACCACCGCGACGAGGTAGAGCTGGTCTGGCGCAGCTTTGAGCTCGACGTGTCCGCACCCCCGAGCAGCGCTGAACAGGGAACGTACGCCGAGCGGCTGGCGAGCAAGTACGGATGCTCGGTTACCGAGGCGCAGGTCATGATCGACAACATGACGGTCACGGCGGCCCAAGAAGGCCTCGACTTCCGCTTCGACCTTGCCCGGCCCGGCAACACCTTCGACGCGCACCGGTTGCTGCACCTCGCCTTGGAGCACGGCCAGCAGGACGAGCTCAAGGAGCGACTCGACGCCGCGACGTTCACCGAGGGCTCCCCGGCCTCAGACCATTCCGCGCTGCGCGCCCTTGCCACACAGGTCGGGCTGCCCGAGGTCGAAGTGGACGCCGTGCTGACCTCAGATCGCTACTCCGACGCGGTGCGCGCCGACGAGGCGCAGGCTCGGGCGTACGGCATCAGCGGCGTCCCCTTCTTCGTCATCGATGGCCGGTACGGCATCTCGGGAGCCCAACCCGCCGACGCCGTCCTGCAGACACTGGACAAAGCCTGGTCCGAGCGCCCGCCACTCACCCTCGTGACTCCGGAGGGCTCTGCGCCCTCCTGTGAGGGTGACTCCTGCGCCGTCTGACGCTAAAGGTGTCGGCTGCCGGAACTCACGGGATAGCTCGGACACCAATAGCCAGCCGATCCTGTGACGAGACGAAGATCAGCCGGGGGCTGTCGGCTGGAACGTCTCTGAAAGCGTCCGCAGCCGGTTCGCCTATCGGGACTTACTCTCATCAGCCGATGAGCGGTCGCCGTGAGCTGGACTCGAAGCGTGGACGAGGCGAGTCGTAGGCGGGCGCGGGACCGGTCGGTCTTCGTGGGGAGTGGAGACACCGACCCCAGTCCGGTCGTGCGGGTGCGCGCTCAGTTCTGTCGGCGCCGGATCCGCCAGAAGCAGGTACCTGACAGCACTCCGGCGAGCGCGAGGAAGATCCCGGTTTCGTACCACTGCAGCGGCCAGTAGTGGCTCGCGGGCTGGTAGGTGACGGATTCGTGCAGGTCGTAGCCGGCGAGGCAGGCGGTGATCTGACCGAGGTCGGGCCCTCTGGCCTTGGTCGCGCCCGGGCTCTGGGCGGGGAAGCAGTTGAGGTGATCGTGCGCGGCGACCACCTGGCCGGCGGAGTCTTGCACCGGTGGGGCGGACAGGACCCACGCGCCGTGCGGTACGGGCAGGCCGGCGATGTGGATCTCTGAGCCGCCGCCGCTGGTGTAGATGCGGGCGGCCTGGCTCGCGGTTGTCTGGTTGACGGGGAAGGTGACCGTGGTGGAGGGCAGCAGGCTCGGCCGGATGAGGGCGGGCACGAGGATCTGAATGCCGATGAACACGGCCAGGGTCACGGCCATCGCGGGGATGGTGCGGCGCAGCAGCAGCCCCGCCGTGGTGCCCAGGGCGAAAGCGAAGGCGGCGTAGGCGAGTGGGACGACGTCCCTCGTGGAGAAGGTCGTGGCCGCGAACCGGTTGCCGGTGATGTGGTCCAGCGGTCCGGCCCACCATGTCAGCAGGTAGCTGAGGATGGCCACGCTGGCGATCGAGGCGAGTCCGACTCCAGCGAGTTTGAACGATAGCCACCGGGTGCGTGTCACGCTCTGGTTCCATGCGAGTTGGTCGGTGCTTGTCTCCAGCTCACGGCCGATCAGCGGGGCACCCCAGAACATCCCGATCAGCGCCGGGGTGGCGACCACCAGGAGTTCGCTGAGGTGAAACGCCATGTCGTAGCTTCGCTGGAAGTCGTTGAGTGTGGAATCGCAGGAGCCCAGCGGGGTGCAGGCGGCCAGGTCGGCGGTGTAGGTGTGGTGCATCTGCAGGCCGGTGATCACGAAGTACGCCGTGGCCGCGGCGAGGATAGCCAGCGCGGTGAGGGCTTGGGCGCGGAACTGGCGCCAGGTGAGCCAGATCATCGGCCTTCTCCCGGCAGCTCGGCGGTATTGCGGTCGGTGGTCTGGGCGGCGCGCTCCATGTAGGTCAAGACGAGGTCCTCGAGCCCGAGGTTTTCCGCGAACCAGTCACCGGCGGGCAATTCGGCCTGGCTGCGCACAAAGAACGTGGATTGCCGGTCGGTGTGCTCGGCCCAGATCACTTCGAGCCCGGTGGGCAAGTCGGTCGCCTCGCGGCGGGTACACACGATCCGGTGGTGCTGCGCGAGCAGTTCCTCGGTCTCGCCGGCGAGCTGGACGCGGGAGGAGACCAGCACGATCAGGTAGTCACAGACCCGTTCGAGGTCAGAGACCAGGTGCGAGGAGAGGACCACGCTCGTGTCGTTCTCAGCGACCGACTCCATCAGGTGACGCAGAAAGCCGCGGCGAACGAGCGGGTCGAGGCTGGCCACCGGCTCATCGAGGATGAGCAGCTCGGGCCGCTTGGCCACCGCGACGGTCAGCGCGAGCTGGGCGCGCTGCCCGCCAGAGAGCTGGCCGGCCTTCTGCTTCAGCGGGAGCTTGAGCTCCTCGATCCGCGCCCGCGCGAGCTTCCCATCCCAGCCGGGGTTCATCCTGGCGCCGAACGTGAGGTGGTCGGCGACGGACAGGTTCGGGTAGGTGGGGGTGTCCTGGGCGACGTAGCCGACCCGCGCCAGCTGCGCCGGACCGGCGGCCGGCTGTTCGCCCAGGACCTCGATGCGTCCCGCAGTCGGCGCGAGCATCCCGCAGGCGATCTTCAGCAGGGTGGTCTTGCCCGCGCCGTTGGGCCCGACCAGGCCCACCACGTGCCCTGGCGGGATCTCCAAGGTGCAGTCGACCAGCGCCTCGCGCCGGCCGTATCTCTTGCCCAGAGCCTGGGCTTGCAGTAAGGCGTTCATATCTCCTCTTCGGCGCTCTCACGGAAGGTGCTTTGGAACATCGCCTCGATGCCCGGCTCGGTCAGGCACGCGGCGCGGGCCTTGCCCAGCCACGCGCGCAGCTCGTCCTGGAGCGGGCCATGCTCAGCCAGCGAGGCCTGGCCCAGGGACCGGGTGATGAAGGTGCCCACCCCGGGCTTGGCCGCCGCCAGGCCCAGATGCTCAAGCTCGCGGTAGGCCTTGCTCACGGTGTTCGGGTTGATCGCCACCTTGGCGACCACCTCCTTGACCGTGGGCAGCTTGTCTCCCTCCGACAGCAGCCCCAACAACAGCGCCTGCCGCACCTGCCGGACGATCTGCAGGTACGGCGCGATCCCGGAGTGCGCGTCGAGATGAAACTCGATCACTGGTAATCCCATTCCACTAGTTCCCTATGAAAATAGGCACGGACCGGCTGCCTGTCAACCCCTGCGCACGCAGACACTGCCAAACGCCCGTGTGGGGGATCCCGTTGCGGTGATCGTCACCACCCTCCACGACGTCCTCCCAAGCGTGTCGCTTGCCATTCGGATATCGAGAAACAGGCCTTACTCGCTAGCGTGCGCGAGCCAGCTGAGGGCAAGATAGCCAGGTGTGGGGGCCGAGCGCCCGCTGCCAAGCCAAGGAGGTCGGATGCCACAACCTGTCGTGCACTTTGAGGTCATTGGCAAGGATCCGACTCGGCTTCGAGAGTACTTTGGCGAGCTCTTCGGCTGGGAGTTCGACGTGCCCTCGCCCGTGTCGCAGGAAGTATCGGAGCCGGCTAACTACGGGTTTCTGGACTTGGTCACCTCCGAAGATGGGAGCGGGATCCGCGGTGGCGTCGGAGGCGGAGCGGGGTATGCGAGCCATGCCGTCTTCTACGTGGGCGTTCCGAATGTCGAAGCGGCGTTGCAGCGCGCCGAGGAGCTCGGGGGCACACGGGTCATGGGTCCAGCCACGTCACCGAATGGTCTTGTCGTAGGGCACTTCACCGACCCTGAGGGCACTCTGATGGGCGTCGCTGGGGTCGCTTGACGCCGTCCGGATATGGATCGGCGAATTCAGGCGGTCGTCGCAACGATGGGCCTTTCGGGGTCAAACAGTAGACGCTGCATGGCTTTTGCGGGTGTGATGCCACCCAGTGTCTTGCGAGGTCTGGCGTTGAGCTCGGTCGCCACCTCAAGAAGCCT
>DATCNE010000166.1:0-50157 GCA_036565395.1 Dermatophilaceae bacterium | reverse complement strand
AGCAGGGAGAAGCTGGCCGGGCAGACTCTGGTGGGGGTGATCTTTGCCATACTGGCGCTGCAGTTCCCGAACGAGCGGTTCCGCACTCCGGGGGTGCCATTCGTCTCGTTCGTTCGTGACACGAATGTCAACTTCGCCTTCGCTGGGACCTTGCTGGGACTCATCCTTTTCGTGCTCTGGGCCAACCTGATCGTCGCCGGTCTCAGCAACGGTGTGAACCTGACCGATGGCCTGGACGGCCTGGCGACGGGCGCCAGCGCGATGGTGTTCGGGTCCTACGTCCTGATCGCCATCTGGCAGGGTAACCAGAACTGCCAGTTCAACCCGGGAGTCAAGTGTTATGAGGTCCGGGACCCGCGCGACCTGGCGGTGGTGGCTGCCGCTCTCATGGGCGCCTGCTTCGGGTTCCTCTGGTGGAACGCCTCTCCGGCCCAGATCTTCATGGGAGACACAGGGTCGCTGGCCCTCGGCGGTGCCATGGCCGGTCTGGCCATCACCACGCGCACGGAGTTCCTGGTGGTGATTCTCGGTGGCCTCTTCGTCATCATCACGCTCTCGGTGATCATCCAGGTCGGCTCGTTCAAACTGACAGGCAGACGCGTGTTCCGGATGGCCCCGCTGCAGCACCACTTCGAGCTTGCGGGATGGAACGAGGTCACCATCGTCATCCGGTTCTGGATCATCGCCGGTCTGTTTGCCGCCCTGGGGATCGGCGTCTTCTATGCGGAGTGGGTTGTCGGAGCAGCGTGAAAGCCGAGGACCTGAGCTACGAGCCCCGCCAGGGGCTTCGAGACCTGACCCATCGCGATGCCGACTGGTCAGGGCTGCGCATTCTGGTCGCCGGGCTTGGCGTCAGCGGGTTCGCAGCGGCAGACGCGCTCTCCGAACGCGGTGCCATCGTCACCGCCGTCAGCGCCGACGCCACACCGGCCATCATTGAACGCGCGCGGATCCTGGAGATCCTGGATGTCGACGTCCGTGTGGGTCCCGAGCACCTGCTCGACGTGCCCGAGGACACCGAGCTCGTCGTCACCTCACCAGGCTTCCATCCCGATCACCCCATGTTGCTCGTGGCGGCATCCCGCGGCATTCCGGTCTGGGGCGAGGTCGAGCTCGCGTGGCGTATGCGCGCTCAGTCGGGAGCGGCGCCCTGGATCACGATCACCGGCACGAACGGCAAGACGACGACCGTCAACATGCTCGCGTCCATCCTGCGGGCCTCCGGGCTGCGGGCGACGAGCGCGGGCAACGTGGGCACGCCTCTGCTCGAGGCGGTCCTGCACCCCGTGCCGTATGACGTCCTGGCCGTTGAGCTGTCCAGCTTCCAGCTGCACTGGCAGAGGTCGGTGAAGCCGTTGGCCTCGGTGTGCCTGAACCTCGCTCCGGACCATCTCGACTGGCATGGGTCCCTCGAGCAGTACCGCCTGGCCAAGGCCAGGGTCTACGAGGGCACCCGCATCGCCTGCGTCTACAACGTCGAGGACCCGGCGACCGAACAGATGGTTACGGAGGCCGATGTCGTCGAGGGCTGTCGCGCCATTGGCTTCACTCTCGGCATCCCGGCTCTGTCCATGGTCGGGCTGGTCGACGGCGTGTTGGCCGACCGCGCTTTCGTGGAGCAGCGCAGGACCTCTGCGGTGGAGCTGGCCACAGTGGCAGACCTGCAAGGAGACGCCCCGTCGGTGGCGCCGCACTACGTGGCCAATGCCCTGGCCGCCGCGGCACTCGCGCGGGCCTACGGTGTCGGTCCGCTGTCGGTGCGTGACGGCCTGCGATCCTTCGTTCCCGACCCGCACCGGATCGCCGACGTCGCAACGGTCGACGGCGTGCGCTTCATCGACGACTCCAAGGCGACCAACCCTCATGCTGCCGGCGCCTCGCTCGTCGCCTTCGACCACGTCGTGTGGATCGCCGGCGGCCTGCTCAAGGGCGCAGATGTCGACGCGTTGGTCCAGTCGGTCGCCGGTCGCCTGCGAGGCGTCGTCCTGATCGGGGCCGAACGCGGGCTGATCGCCCAGGCGCTCGCCCGACACGCACCAGATGTCCCCGTGGTCGACGTGCCCGCCACGGACACTGGAGTCATGGATCTTGTGGTGGCTCGAGCCGGCGAGCTGGCTCAGCCGGGCGACGTGGTCCTTCTCGCGCCCGCCGCGGCATCCTTTGACATGTTCGCCAGCTATGGCGCCCGTGGTGACGCCTTCGCCCAGGCGGTGCACCGCTACGCGAGTCGGCCTGACGGGCCTTCGGCATCGTGAGCACGACGCAACGGGCCGCCTCATCAAAGCGGCCTGCGGGATCGATGCCTGCATCGGCTGACTCGTCCAGATGGCATCGGGCAATGCCCTGGTGGGAGCGTTTCGAGTCCCCGGTGACGACCTACTACCTGTTGCTCAGCGCCACCGTGATGCTGGTCGTCATCGGCCTGGTGATGGTGCTGTCCGCCTCCAGCGTGACGTCGTACAGCATCACCAAGTCGTCCTACACGGTGTTCCTCAGCCAGCTGCAAGCCGCCGTCATCGGCGTGATCTGCGCCTTCGTTGCGACCCGCGTCCGGCTGATCACCTGGAAGCGGGCCTCCGTGCCGCTGCTGGCCTTGGCCATCTTCCTGCAGGCGCTGGTCTTCGTGCCCGGCCTGGGCGTCTCGGTCAACGGCAACCGCAACTGGATCCAGATCGCGGGTCAGCAGGTTCAGCCCTCTGAGTTCGCCAAGGTCGCGCTGGTCCTGTTCGGTGCCACGGTGCTGACCAAGAAGCGTCGCAAGCTGGGCGAGTTCATGCATGGGATGGTCCCACTGGTTTTTCCGGCCGGAGCCCTGCTGCTGCTGCTCGTGCTCCTCGGCAAGGACCTCGGCACCGGGCTGGTGCTCCTGGCCATCATCGGCGGACTGCTCTTCGCCGCCGGTGTCCCGGCCCGGATGTTCCTTGTCGCCGGCGCCCTCTTCGCAGCCCTGGCAGCCGTCTTGGTCGTCACCAGCGCCAACCGCATGGGCCGGATCAAGGACTGGATCGGTGGTGGCTGTGTCGACCCGCACGGCTCCTGCTGGCAGACGACCCACGGCCAGTACGCCCTCGCCGATGGCGGATGGTGGGGTGTGGGGCTGGGAGCCAGTCGTGAGAAGTGGCAGTGGCTGCCCGCGGCTCACAACGACTTCATCTTCGCCATCATCGGTGAAGAGCTGGGCCTGCCGGGCACCTTGGTGATCATCGGACTCTTCGGGCTGCTGGCCTTCGCGTGCTACCGACTGGTTCTGCGCAGCGGTGACTTCTTTGTTCGTGTCGCCACCGCTGGCGTCATGGTCTGGATCCTGGCACAGGCGATGATCAACATCGGTGCCGTGATCGGTCTGCTGCCGGTGATCGGTGTTCCGCTGCCGTTGGTCTCCAGCGGTGGATCTGCTTTGGTGACAACACTTTTCGGCTTGGGGATGCTTCTGTCCTTTGCACGTAACGAGCCGGGGTGTCGCGAGGCTCTTGCCGCCCGGCCAGGCGTGGTGCGCCGCTCGCTCGCAGTCATGCCGATGCGCCGCCGGGGCAAGTCATGACCTCTCGGTCAGGGCTGACCTCGGTGCTCCTGGCCGGCGGAGGTTCGGCTGGTCACGTGTCGCCCCTGTTGGCGCTCGCGGACTGCCTGCGCCGCCGGGACCCCGACATACGGGTCACGGCGCTGGGCACCCACAAGGGGCTCGAGCAGCGACTCGTTCCGGCCCGCGGATACGACCTCCGGATCATTCCCAAGGTGGCCTTCCCGCGTCGGCCCGGGGTCGCACTTGTCCGCCTGCCCGGTGCGCTCAAGGCTGCGGTTGACGCCGCCGGTGCGGCTATCGACGAAACCAGACCTGAGGTCGTTGTCGGGTTCGGCGGATATGTCTCGACACCGGCCTATCTGGCCGCGCGCAGACGCAAGATCCCCATCGTGGTTCACGAGCAGAACGCCAGGCCCGGTCTGGCCAACCGCCTGGGTGCCCGGATGACTCCTTATGTGGCAACGACATTCGCCTCCACGTCGCTCCCGCACGCCACTC
This sequence comes from Dermatophilaceae bacterium, assembly GCA_036565395.1. Classification (GTDB taxonomy): domain Bacteria; phylum Actinomycetota; class Actinomycetes; order Actinomycetales; family Dermatophilaceae; genus UBA4719. The sequence continues at coordinate 46,136 of DATCNE010000166.1, read as the reverse complement.
TGATCGGCATGCCGTTGCGTCGCGAGATCGCGCTTCTGGACAGGGCCTCGCACCGCGCCGAGGCGTTGGCCCACTTCGGGCTCAGCGACCACAGGCCGACTCTGCTGGTCACCGGGGGTTCCCTTGGCGCGGAGCGACTGAATTCCGCATTCGCGTCACGCGTCGACGAGCTGCGCTCACACGGCATACAGGTGTTGCACGTCAGCGGACTGGGCAAGGAGTTCCTGCCGGGCCCGACGACGACGGGGATGCCTGGTCTGCCGTATGTCGTTGTTGCCTATGTCGATCGGATGGACCTTGCCTATGCCGCGGCCGACATTGTCGTGGCCCGTGCTGGTGCCAACACGGTTTGCGAGCTGACCGCGGTGGGACTGCCGGCGGTCTATGTGCCGTTGCCGATCGGCAACGGCGAACAGAGACTGAATGCCGCAGACGTTGTCGCGGCCGGCGGCGGCGTCCTGGTCGACGACTCATCCCTGACCCCCGAGTGGATCGACGAGACGCTGGTGCGATTGATCACCGATGAGTCGCGGATGCGAACGATGGCAGTCGCAGCATTCAGCATCGGAGAGCGTGAGTCCGACGAGCGACTGGCCGATCTGGTTGCCGTTGCTGCGAGCTCGCGCGGTGCCCGATGACCTGGGCCAATGGCTCCAACGGGCGTTTCGACTTCACCACCGAGGTCCCGTCGGCCAGCAGTCTGGGCTCGGTCCACTTCATCGCTATCGGTGGCGCGGGGATGTCCGGCGTGGCGCGCGTGATGTTGGCCCAAGGAACAGCGGTCAGCGGGTCCGATGCCAAGGAGTCGCTCGTTCTTACGGCGCTGGCAGCGGAGGGGGCTGTGGTCCATGTCGGTCACGACGCCGGCCACGTCGCGGGCGCAGATACGGTTGTCATCTCCTCCGCCATCCGCGAGGGCAACGTGGAGCTGCGAGAGGCTCGATCGCGCGGGCTCCGGGTGCTCCACCGATCACAGGCCCTGGCATCGGTGATGCGGGGGAGTCGCAAGGTTGCCGTGGCGGGCGCCAACGGCAAGACCACCACCACGTCGATGCTGACGGTTGCCTTGCAGTACTGCGGACTCGATCCGTCGTTCGCTATCGGTGGCGAACTCGCCAAACACGGCACCAACGCTCATCACGGCACGGGTGACATCTTTGTGGCCGAAGCCGACGAGAGCGACGGATCGTTCCTGGTCTATCGACCCGAGGTGGCGATCGTGACCAACGTGCAGCCTGACCACCTCGATTTCTACGGAACCTTCGAGGCCGTCCAGGCCGCCTATGCCCGGTTCGCCGCAACGGTGCAGCCGCAAGGTTTGCTGGTGACCTGTGCTGATGACCAAGGTTCACGGGCGCTGGCCGAGGTCGCCAGGGCGGCCGGCACACGGGTGATCACCTATGGCGTGGCATCAGATGCTGACGTGCGGCTCACCGAGCTGGGTGGCGTCGGCCTGCGCGCGCACGCGGTTCTCGTGGGCGCCGGACTCGACAACGTGGTTCTTGGCCGCCTTGAGATCGGTATGCCGGGTCGACACAACCTGCTCAACGCGACTGCCGCGTTCGTGGCCGCCACCGAGGGACTGGGCCAAGAGCCTGCCCGCGTTCTGGAGGGACTGGCCGGTTTCACCGGAACCAGGCGCCGGTTCGAGCCCAAGGGCGAGGTTGCCGGCGTGCGGGTGGTGGATGACTACGCCCACAACCCGGGCAAGGTGACGGCTCTGGTCGAGACGGCCTCGAGCATCGCCGCGCCCGGGCGACTGGTCGTGGTGTTCCAGCCGCACCTGTATTCGCGGACCCGCGACTTCGCAGCAGAGCTCGCCACGGCTCTGTCGCCGGCTGACGTGGTCATCGTGATGGATGTTTATGCCGCCCGGGAGGACCCCCTGCCAGGAGTCACGGGCGCCCTGATCGCTGACCGACTCCTTGAGGCGGTCCAGCGTCACCCCAACGAAGGCGAGCGCTTCGTGCGCTTCGTGCCCTCCTGGTCGGATGTGGCCCCTCTGGTCGCGCAGCTCGCGGAGCCCGGAGATCTCGTCGTCACCGTCGGCGCAGGGGACGTCACCATGATCGGCCCCGAGATCTTGCGTCTGCTGACCCAGCGACTGGACCCGACGGCAGTTACCGCAGGAAGGGAGTGAGCGGCTTGAGCTCTCGCGCCGGCCGGGTCCTGCGGGGCCGGCGAACCACGGCGCGGCGTCCGTTGGGGCTGTCGTCATCACGAACCAGATTTGCGGCACGGGCCGCGCATGTTCGCCGTCGGCCCTGGTTGGTGACGGCATGGCTGGCCGGCGGGCTCGCACTGCTCGCGGGGGGGATCTGGCTGGTGCAGTTCAGCCCGGTTCTGGTTGCACGATCGGTCAGGGTAGAAGGAGTGCCACGCGGTGCCGTGGCCGAGATCATGCGCCGGGCCGCCGTCCCCATCGGCACACCCATGGTTCGGGTCGACACGACGGCGATCGCTGACAGGGTCATCGCGACCGCCACGCTGGCCGAGGTCTCCGTAGGCCTCTCGTGGCCGAGCACGATCGTCATCTTCGCGAGTCCACGAGTGCCCGTTCTGGCCGTGAAGAACCCTCAAGGTCAAGTACAGGTTGTGGATGCCCAGGGCGTCGCCTACGCCACGGTGGGCGCGCCGCCCAGGGGCGTCCCGCTGATCAACACGGTCGAGAACCCGCCCAGCAGGGATGCCCTGCGCGCCGGCATCACGGTTCTCCGGGCCCTGTCTCCCAGCCAGCGCGGACGGGTGACCAACGTGACTGTCTCGGGCGCAAACATGGTCACCCTCAAGCTGGGCACCGTCATCGTCGTGTGGGGAGGCGCCTCCGAACCTGAGCTGAAGGTCAGGGTGTTGACGGCATTGTTGGGGCACAAGGGGTTCGGGACCATTGACGTCAGCGCACCGAGCACCCCTGTCACGAGATGACCCGTCCGACACGCCGCGAACATGTTTGATCGCGGGGGTCTGAGGCCATACCGTCACCCGTGGGAAGAGTAGAAGAGACTCTAACCCTCTAGTCTACATCGAGATATTTTCGGCGAGATATTTGTGCGGGAATACGTCGCGCACGATTCCCGCAGCAACCACCAGCGACTCGAGCAGAACGTTTCAAGAGAGGCCCACCGACGTGGCAGCACCGCAGAACTACCTAGCCGTTATCAAGGTCGTCGGCATTGGCGGAGGCGGTGTCAACGCAATCAACCGGATGATCGAGGTCGGCCTCAAAGGCGTTGAGTTCATCGCCATCAACACCGATGCCCAAGCGCTTCTGATGAGCGACGCCGACGTCAAGCTCGATGTGGGCCGCGAGCTGACTCGCGGCCTGGGAGCGGGCGCGGATCCCGAGGTCGGCAAGAAGGCCACCGAGGACCACTCCGAGGAGATCGAAGAGGTGCTCAAGGGCGCCGACATGGTCTTCGTGACCGCCGGCGAGGGCGGTGGCACCGGCACCGGTGGTGCACCCGTCGTGGCTAAGATCGCCAAGTCCATCGGCGCCCTGACCATCGGCGTTGTCACCCGTCCCTTCACCTTCGAAGGACGACGTCGGGCCAACCAGGCCGAGACCGGCATCGCCAGCCTGCGCGAGGAGGTCGACACCCTCATCGTGATCCCCAACGACCGACTGCTCTCGATCAGCGACCGCGCGGTCAGCATGCTCGATGCCTTCCGCAGCGCGGACCAGGTGCTGCTCTCCGGTGTCCAGGGGATCACGGACCTGATCACCACCCCTGGCCTGATCAACCTCGACTTCGCCGACGTCAAGGCCGTGATGCAGGGCGCAGGCTCTGCTCTCATGGGTATCGGCTCCGCTCGTGGTGACGACCGCGCCGTCCAGGCGGCCGAGCTGGCGATCTCCTCGCCGCTGCTCGAGGCCAGCATCGACGGCGCACACGGCGTGCTGCTGTCGATCCAGGGCGGCTCCGACCTCGGGCTCTTCGAGATCAACGAGGCTGCCCGTCTTGTACAGGAGGCCGCCCACCCCGAGGCCAACATCATCTTCGGCGCCGTCATTGACGATGCCCTTGGTGACGAGGTCCGTGTGACGGTCATCGCCGCCGGCTTCGATGGCGGCGGTCCGGTTCGTCGCCACGACGACCGGGCCCTTGGCCAGATCGCTGGCTCAACCCAGCGCCCGGCCTCGGCGGCGACCCTGCCCCAGCAGCCGCACGTCGGCCAGCTGCCGCATCTGATTGCGCCGCAGATCCACCCGGGCCAGGTGCCCGTTGGCGCTCTCCCGGTGCCTACGGCTCATGGCAACGGCGCTGCTGGCAACGGCGCTCTGCACAACGGCGTTCCACTGCACCCACAGGAGCCAGTGGTCAAGCCGCCGCGCACGGTCACCTTCGACGACAACGACGACCTCGATGTGCCCGACTTCCTGAAGTAACACCTCGCGTGGGGCGCAGCAACGCTGCAGGGGCGGTTGGCCTTCGGGCCGACCGCCCCTGCCTCGTTGGATCGCGGCTCCGTGCAACCTCGAGCGTGTCGAATCGCGTCCTTCTCACGTAACCCTTATGTTCGCTTCGGAGGGGACGTCACATGGATGAGCGGGCGGGCGACCTGGCGGCATTCATTGACGCCCGTTCCTGCTCGCTCTTGCGTTTCGCTTATCTGCTCACAGGCGACCACGGTCTGGCTGAGGACCTCCTGCAGAGCTCGCTGATCAAGGTCTACCTCTCCTGGGACCGCATCCGCGATCGAGCCGCGCTGGAGGGTTACACGCGCACGGTGATGACACGCACACAACTGTCGTGGTGGCGTCGTCCGGCTCGGCGTGAGGTGCTTGGCGTGGAGCCAACCGAGCGCGCCGTTCGTGATGATCACCACATCGATGAGCTGGGCTGGGTCGACGAGCGGGACGAGCTCTGGGCGCTGTTGGCCACCTTGGGCCCGCGCCAGAGAGCGGTTCTGGTACTTCGGTTCTATGAGGATCTCAGTGAGGCTGAGATCGCGCGGGTGCTCGGCTGCACGACTGGGACTGTCAAGAGCCAGCTCTCCCGAGGATTGGCGCGACTGCGTGAGCGGATGTCCGCCGAGCCCCGCGCCCGCAACACCCTGATGGAGGAGCCGCGATGACTGACGAGCTGAAGCGTCTGCTGACCGAGACGCTGCGCGGGCGCGAGACCGACGTTGAGCCCATGCCCGATCTCGCTGCGAACGTTCTCCGCATGGGTCGGTCGGCCCGCAACCGTCGGCTGGCCCTTGGGTGGGGGGCCGCTGGTGTCGTTGCCGCGGCCGCAGTGGTCGCCGTTGCCCTTGTGGTGCCCGGTGGCCAGAGACTGCCCGCCCCGGTACCTGCCAACAGCGGTATGCCGTCCTCGCCCGCCACGTCGCCCGCCACGGTGGCGCAGACCGTAGATGAAGATCCCCTGATGACGTATGCCCTCAAGCTCCCCATGGGGCCGCCGATCGCTGTGATCCCGCGCGCAGAACGGCGAGGAACCACAGTCGTGGTGGTGACGGTCGATCACGTGGTGACCTTGCCGGCGGATACCGTCATGGCGTTCGACCTCACCTCGTCCGCTGAAGGCCTCTTGGTCACCACCCACGCCTATGGTTTCACCGGCGGCGGCCCTGACCCCCTGCAAGCTCTCTACCTCATCCGCTCTGACGGACGGCTGACCAAGCTGCACCGGGGACCCTTCGAAGGCCTGGCGGTTGACCCAACGGGCAAGAAGTTCGCGGTCGCTGAGATCGGCGAAAGCCTCGGCGCCAAGGTTCACGTCGTCATCGCCTCCTTGTCACAGCCCGGCAAGACGGTCAGCCACACCGAACCTGAATCGACAAGGTTGTTGGGCTGGACCACCCAGGGGTTGCTGCTCTCGGACACGAGCCGGTCCTGGCTGTGGAAGCCTGGAGCGAGCTCGGAGCCCAAGATCCCAGGCGTGTCGAGCCCACACGTCATACCCTCAGATCCGGGGCGACTGCTGGTCGCCACCGGCCAGGCCGGTGCCGGGTTGTGCCTTCACCTGTACACACTCAGTAGTCGACAGCTGGGCCCGGAGCTGACCTGCGGCCCGGGAGCCGACTGGACGGTGAGCCCGGATGGCCGCCGCACAGTGTTCGGGTCCAGAGTTGTTGACCTTGTCAACGGGCGGGTTGGTCCGGAGCTGATGAACAGTCTGGGGTTCTACTCCCCGCACTGGGAGGACTCCACACACGTCCTCACGCCAGTCAGGGGCTCAGATCCGCAGGGACAGCCGCTCACGCCCGTCTGGGTCCGCTGCGATGTCTCAACCGGTGCCTGCGAGCAGGCACCCATCCCCGGCTCGAACGGCACATCCGCCGTGATCGACTGGTAGGGCACGCCAAGAGGATGGACTGGCTCGGCTAGCGTGGCCTGCGTGTTCCATTGGCGTGAGCAGGTTCCGGCAACTGATGGTCGGGGCGTCGACTGGGGTTTCACGTCGACGCGAGGCGGATCCAGCGTGGGGGACTTCGCGAGCCTGAATCTTGGCGGGCACGTGGGCGACGATCCACTCTTGGTCGAGTCCAACCGCACCCTCGTGGCCGACGCCTTTGGGCTGGGACGAGATCGGTTGCTGTTCATGAACCAGCGTCACGGCTCGAACGTCGTGATGGTGGACGGACCCTGGCACGGCGAGCCCCCCGAGGCTGACGCCATCGTGACCACATCGACCGACTGCGCGCTGGCAGTTCTGGTCGCCGACTGCACTCCAGTCCTGTTGGTCGACCGCATCGCTGGCGTGGCCGCCGCGGTGCACGCAGGACGTCCCGGGATGATGTCGGGCATCGTTGGTCGCGCCCTTGACGCGATGACCGACTTGGGTGCCCGTTCCATCAGCGCAGTGGTTGGTCCGTCGGTCTGTGGGCGCTGCTACGAGGTGCCCGAGGCCATGAGGGCGGAGGCGGCGCGGATCAGCCCAGCTGCCTCTGCCGTCTCGTGGCAGGGGACGCCGGCTATTGACGTTGCTGCTGGTGTAGTCGAACAGCTGCGGGCCAGATCCGTTGCGGTGCAATGGATCGCAGGCTGCAGCCGCGAGTCGGAAGAGCTGTTCTCCTATCGCCGAAAACATCGTACGGGTCGTTGCGCCGGGGTCGTGCGGTTGCTCGATCCTCATCAGGAGCGCGATGCTCACACTGAGCGCGATGCTCACACTGACGAAGAACACCAGACCAGAGGACAGGTATGACGGTCGGCCAGGACTCCACTGCACGTCGTGACGAGGTATCCGCCGGCCTCGCGCGGGTCGAGGAGCGCATTGTTGCGGCCTGCAGGGCGGCAGGCCGTTTGCGCGGAGACGTTCGGCTGATCGCGGTCACGAAGAACTTCCCGGGCTCAGACATCGAAGTGTTGTGCGAGCTTGGTGTGACAGACATCGGGGAGAACCGCGACCAGGAGGCATCGGCCAAGATCGCCGCTCTGCCCCAAGATGTACGTCAGCGCCTTCAGGTCCACTTCATCGGTCAGCTGCAGTCCAACAAGGCCCATTCGCTGGCCACCTATGTCGACACCGTCCATTCCATCGACCGGGACAAGCTGGTGATCGCCCTCGACCGCGCCGCCGCCGCTGCGGGGCGTGACATCGGCGCGCTGGTCCAGGTGAGTCTTGGCGCAGGCCTGACTGTGGCGGGCCGTGGCGGCATACCGCTTGACGGCGTTGCCGAGCTCGCGAACAGCGTTGCTGCTGCACGACATCTGAGGCTCAGAGGGCTGATGGCGGTGGCGCCCCTGGGGGTCGACCCCGGTGAAGCATTCGCACAGCTGGACCGTGTGGCGTGGGCCGTTCGTGCCGAACATCCGGAGGCCACCTGGGTCTCAGCCGGAATGAGCGCCGATCTGGAGGCCGCCGTCGCTCACGGTGCGACACACCTGCGTGTCGGCAGCGCAATCCTCGGTTCCCGCCCGCCCGTTGGGTAGTTTTGAGCCGAACACTCGCGTCGGATGACATTCACAACTCGAAGACATGCAGAACGTCGTTAAGGAGCTCGCGATGGCTGGGGCACTGCGCAAGACCATGGTGTACCTCGGACTGGCCGAGGAGGACGAACGCTACGACACGTACGACGACTTCGACGAGCCTTCTGCGCATCATGAGCCTCCCGCTCGCGACGAACGATCCGCCGCCGTGATGAATCTGCCGCACCGCACCCCTGTGGCTCGAGTCGTTCGTGATGTCGAGGTTGGTGCGTTGAACCGCATCGCGACGATTCACCCTCGCACCTACAACGAAGCCAAGAACATCGGCGAGAACTTCCGGGACGGCACGCCGGTGATCATGAACCTCACCGACCTGGACGACGCGGACGCAAAGCGCCTCGTGGACTTCGGAGCCGGCCTGGTGTTCGGCCTGCATGGCTCCATCGAGCGCGTCACCAGCAAGGTGTTCCTGTTGTCGCCGGCTCACGTCGAGGTGATGGCCAGCGAGGTCGAGGCTCCCAAGACTGCCACCCGCGGCTTCTTCAACCAGAGCTGATCGGGACGCTGTCCCTACCTGGGTGACCGACTCTCAGCAATCACCGTCATGCTGGGCGTCGTGATCCCCGTTCTGTTGTTCGTCCTCAACCTGTTCCTTGCTGCCCTCATCTGTCGCCTCGTCCTGGACTGGATCCAGGTCCTCGCCCGGGAGTGGCAACCCCGCGGGCCACTCCTGTTCTTCGCCGAAGCCGTCTATACCGTCACCGACCCGCCGCTGAAGTTCCTGCGAAGGCTGATCCCGCCGCTGTCGTTGGGGTCGGTTCGCCTGGACATGGGATTCCTCGTGTTGATCCTGGCAGTGTCCATGACGACGAGCCTTCTGCGGGGTCTGTGACCCCAAGTTCCTGCAGTTGGCTGTTTCTTCGAGGTCGAGTCTCCTAGAGTCACTCTGACCACTGCACTACCAGCAGATCCTTACCCTCGCTGCTGACCCGACTGGGTTCCGCTAGAGTGGAGCGGCCCGTGACCGCTCGACAGAGGTGACTACATGGCGTTCATGCCCGAGGATGTCCTCAACAAGAATTTCACCGCGACACAGTTCCGTCGTGGCTACGACGAGCAAGAGGTCGACGACTTCTTGGACGAGATTGTCGTCGAGCTTCGTCGTCTCAGTACTGACAACGACGACCTGCGCGCGCAGCTCAAGACATGCCTGGAGAGCAAGGGCGTGACGGCAGGCGCGAGTGCTGCGGTCAGCCCTGCAGCGGTCATCAGCAGCCCACGCTACGAGGCCCCGTCCCAGGACGCGAAGAGGGACAATGCCGCTGAGGTGGCGGCCGAGGCTGCCGCGGCCAAGAAGGCGAGCGACGCCCAGCGCGAAGCCGCAGCCGTTGCCGAGCGTGAAGCCCAGGACAAGATCGCTGCTGTCAAGGCTTCTGTCGAGCAGGCGGAGAAGGACGCAACCGCCCGCATCGCCAAAGCCAAGGCGGATGCCGATACGGCCGAGGCTCAGGCAGCTGAGCGGGTCAAGACGGCCAGGGCAGCCAAGGAAGCCGCGGACAAGGCGGCCAAGACCTCGTTTGCCGCTTCAGCCCCGGCTGCTGCTACAGAGGATGGTCACAAAGCTGCGGCAGGCGTCCTGGCGCTGGCGCAGAAGCTGCACGAAGAGTATGTGGCCGAGGGTGAGAGCACTCGCGAACGACTTATCAGCGAGGGACAGGCTCACCACGACCGGGTGGTTGGTGAGTCCGCGGTGAAGCAGCAGGAGCTGGTGTCTTCCGGTCAGGCCAAGCACGATGAGCTGCTGACCGCCGGCCAGGCGAAGCACAATGCGCTCATCGCCGAGGCCAGTGCCAGGCACGAGCAGATGATCACGGAGGCGCGTGAGCGCTCTACCGGGATGGTCGCCGAGGCTCAGCAGAAGAAGACCTCGGTGCTTGCGGAGCTGAGTCGCGAGCGTGACTTGCTCCAGAAGAAGATCGACGAGCTGCGCACCTTCGAGCGCGACTACCGCGCCCGGCTGAAGTCCTACCTCGAGACCCAGCTGCTCGAGCTGGAACACACGGGCGTGGACGAGGCAGCTGGCGACGGTGGCAACAAGGGCCAGAACGACCGCGGCCAGAACGATGGCGGCCAGAACGATGGCGACCAGAACGATGGCGGCCGGCAGCACGACGACAGGGAAGGCCACCGCGCCTGACCTGAGACACACTGCTCGCAGACACAGCGGGGCGTCGACCTTCGTGGTCGATGCCCCGCTTTGCGTGACATGGGTGTCTGAAGACCCTCTGTGAGAGCATCTCCAGGGACTAACCAAGCGAACGGCGGCGTTTCTCCATTGAGTCTCAGCCGGGATGGCCATATCCTCACGCCACCTGTCCGCGTTCGCGGGGACGATCCACTGCCACTTTGAAGGGGCCAAGAATGGCTGTGAAGAAGGCGATGTCAGCGAAGAATGGCGGGCCGGCGCTCAAGACCGCTCCGTCCTCGAAGGGCACCGCCAAGGCGACGCCGGCCAAGACCAGGGCGGCAAGGGTGGTCAGGGCCGTCCGGGCGACGGCAGCAAGGGCTACCGTTGCCGCAAGGAAGGTTGCTCCAGCCCGGGCTACTGCAACGAAGAGGACCGCGACGAAAACCACCGCAGCCAAGGCCACTGCCACCAAGGCCACCGCGACCAAGCCCACTGCCAAGAAGGCCACCGCGACCAAGGCCACTGCCACGAAGAGCACCGCCAAGTCCGCTTCTGCGCCTTCGTCGCGAGTGACTGCCCGTAAGACGACGAAGGCCGCGGCGACCAAGGTGCCGGCGACCAAGGTGCCGGCGATCGCTGCGCCACTGCGGGCACCCAAGATCGCTGCTACCACCCCAACCGCCCCGACGAAACGTCTTCGAGTAGGCAAGAACGAGAAGCCGTGGACGGCCAAGGAGCTCGCGGTGGTCCGTGCCGCACTGGAGGCTGACCTCGCCAGGCTTCGAGCCGAGATCGCGGCGGCTGAGTACGACCTCGCCGGGCTGATGCGTGACGCCGGCGACGGGGCAGGCGACGACCAAGCAGACGCCGGCACCAAGACCTTCGAGCGCGAGCAGGAGATCTCGTTGGTCAACAACGCCCGCGAGGTGTCTGAGCAGAGCGAGCACGCGCTCGAGCGGATCCTGGACGGCAGCTATGGAGTCTGCGAGAACTGCGGCAACCCGATCGGCAAGAATCGTCTTCTGGTCTTCCCACGTGCGACGCTATGCGTGCCATGCAAGTCCAAGCAGGAGCGCCGCTGATTTCTTCACCATCCCCGAACGAGTCCACCACCACACGATCGACACCCAGACGACTACTGATAGTCATGCTGGTCACGTCGGCCGTGCTGGTGTATGTCGGCGACCAATGGACCAAGGCTTGGGTCACCGCGAACCTCCAGCCCGATCAGCCGCGCGAGCTGCTCGGAACGGTTCTGCAGCTCAACCTGACCCGCAACCCCGGCGCAGCCTTCTCCATCCTCACGGGATCGACCTGGATCCTGACCGTTATCGCCTGTTCCGTTGTCGTGTTCATCGTTTTCACCGCACGACGCCTGGGCAGCCGGGGTTGGGCCTTGGCGCTGGGTCTCCTGCTCGGCGGCTCGTTGGGCAACCTGACCGACCGCATGTTCCGGGCTCCCGGACCCGGCCGTGGGCACGTGGTGGACTTCCTGCAGCTGCCGAGCTTCCCGATCTTCAACATTGGTGACTCGGCGATCGTCAGCGCTGCGGTCCTGATCGCACTGCTGGCCTTTCGTGGCATCAATGTCGACGGAACGCGCGTGGTTGAGCACATCCCCAAGCACGAAGCGTCCGAACCGCAGTCTCCCGAACCGGAGCCACCCCAACACTCGGCAGGAGCAGCCCACGATGGCTGATCTCCGTGCCTTGCCAGTTCCGGACGGCCTCGAGGGAGAACGCGTCGACGCGGCTCTGGCGCGCCTTTTCGGCCTCTCCCGCACCAAGGCCGCCGACCTGGCCGCGGCGGGTTCTGTGACCATCGACCAGCGTCTCGTGGGCAAGTCGGACCGTGTGCATGCGGGTGCCTGGCTCGAGGTGGAGCTGCCCGACCCGCGCTCCTCGCCCGGACTGGTCGTGGTTGCTGATCCCATTCCGGGGATGGCGATCATCCACGACGACGACGACCTAGTGGTCGTGGACAAGCCTGTTGGCGTGGCCGCCCATCCCAGCGTCGGCTGGACCGGCCCCACGGTGATCGGCGGACTGGCTGCAGCCGGATACCGCATCTCGACATCGGGTGCCGAGGAGCGCCGTGGCGTCGTGCACCGCCTCGATGTGGGCACCAGTGGCCTGATGGTGGTTGCCAAGAGCGAGCATGCCTACACCGCCCTGAAACGGGCATTCAAGGAACGTACGGTCGACAAGACCTATCACGCGCTCGTCCAGGGCCTGCCCGATCCGGTGCAGGGCACCATCGACGCCCCGATCGGCCGTCATCCCAACCACGACTACAAGTTCGCGGTGATCGGCAGCGGCAAGGCGAGCGTCACCCACTACGAGGTCATCGAGGCGTTCAGGTCGGCCTCCCTCGTGGAGGTCCATCTCGAGACCGGGCGCACCCACCAGATCCGGGTTCACTTCTCTGCGCTGCGCCACCCCTGCGTCGGTGACCTGACCTACGGTGCGGACCCTGTGATGGCCAAGAAGCTCGGCCTCGAACGTCAGTGGTTGCACGCGGTCGGCCTCGGGTTCGTACACCCCGGCACCGGCGAACGCGTCGACTTCCGCAGCCCTTACCCCAAGGATCTGCAGACCGCTCTGGATCGCATCAGCGGCTAGCCGCGGTCCGATTCGCGCGTGAAGTCGCAAAGAACGCTGCTTCAGCTGTGATTTTGCGACCATCTCTGCGACTTCACGGACCGAAAGCCCGGTAAATACGCCTCGCTCAACACGGCACTTGCGGTGACGGAGCGGCATACAGGAACTGTCGTTCTTCCGGCATAGACTCTCTCCCGATGTCATCCCAGCCAGCCTCCGACAAGAGCTTCGTCCACCTGCACGTGCACACCGAGTACTCCATGCTCGATGGCGCCGCCCGCATCGACGAGCTGTTCGAGACTGCGGCTCAGATGGGTATGCCGGCCCTGGCCACGACGGACCACGGTTACGTCTTCGGGGCCTACGAGTTCTGGTCCAAGGCCAAGAAGTACGGCGTCAAGCCGATCATCGGCGTCGAGGCTTACCTCACGCCGGGCACACACCGCACCGACAAGACCCGGGTCAAGTTCGGTGACGGCGGTCGTGACGACGTGTCCGGCTCGGGTGCCTACACGCACATGACGTTGCTGGCGCGCACCACCGAGGGCATGCACAACCTCTTCCGGATGAGCTCTCTGGCTTCGATGGAGGGCTACTACTTCAAGCCTCGGATCGACCGTGAGCTGCTGGCGACCTACGGCCAGGGTCTCATCGGCACGACCGGATGTGCGGGCGGTGAGATCCAGACCCGGCTGCGGCAGGGCCAGTACCGCCAGGCGGTCGAGGCTGCCGCCGAGTTCCGCGACATCTTCGGCGCTGAGAACTTCTACTGCGAGGTCATGGACCACGGCATCGACATCGAGCGCCAGACCATGAAGGACCTGCTGCGGCTGTCCAAGGATCTGGGCCTGCCGCTGCTCGCGACCAACGACCTGCACTACACCAAGGCCGAGGACGCCCAGGCCCACGCGGCGCTGTTGTGCGTGCAGTCCGGCTCGACCCTGATGGACCCGAACCGCTTCAAGTTCGACGCCGACGAGTTCTACCTCAAGAGCCCCGAGCAGATGCGTCATCTGTGGCGCGAGCTGCCTGAGGCCTGCGACAACACGCTGCTGATCGCTGAGCGGTGCGAGGTCGGCTTCACCGAGGGCGAAGGCGCCTACATGCCTCGCTTCCCGTGCCCCGAGGGCGAGGACGAGACCTCCTGGTTCATCAAGGAGGTGGAGCGGGGGCTCCACGTGCGCTATCCGGCCGGCGTCCCGGACGCGGTGCGCGCGCAGGCGGCATACGAGACCGAGGTGATCGTCTCCAAGGGTTACCCAGGCTACTTCCTGGTCGTCGCCGACTTCATCGGCTGGGCCAAGAAGAACGGCATCCGGGTCGGCCCGGGTCGCGGGTCGGGTGCCGGCTCCATGTGCGCCTACGTCATGGAGATCACCGATCTCGACCCGCTCAAGCACGGCCTGATCTTCGAGCGATTCCTCAACCCCGAGCGTGCCTCGATGCCCGACTTCGACATCGACTTCGACGAGCGTCGTCGCGGTGAGGTGATCCACTACGTCACCGGGAAGTATGGCGAGGAGCGTGTCGCCCAGATCGTGACGTACGGCACCATCAAGGCCAAGCAGGCGGTGAAGGACGCCTCGCGGGTGATGGGTTTCCCGTTCTCCATGGGCGAGAAGCTGACCAAGGCGATGCCGCCCGCGATCATGGGCAAGGACGTGCCCCTCTCGGGGATCTTCGACCCCAAGCACAAGCGTTATGCCGAGGCCGCGCAGTTCCGCCAGGTCCACGACGAGGACCCCCAGGCCCAGGAGGTCGTGAAGACCGCGCTGGGCCTCGAGGGGCTGAAACGTCAGTGGGGCGTGCACGCGGCTGGCGTCATCATGTCCAGCGAACCGCTGATCGACCTGATCCCGATCATGCGCCGCGAGCAGGACGGCCAGATCATCACCCAGTTCGACTATCCCAGCTGCGAGACGCTCGGCTTGGTCAAGATGGACTTCCTCGGTCTGCGCAACCTGACGATCCTGGACGATGCGCTGATCAACATCCGCAACAACCGCGGCGACGAGGTCGACCTCGACGAGCTGAGCAAGTCCCTGGACGACCCGGTCACCTACGAGCTGCTTGGCCGCGGTGACACCTTGGGTGTCTTCCAGTTCGACGGTGGGCCGATGCGCGCGCTGCTGCGGCTGATGAAGCCCGACAACTTCGAGGACATCTCGGCGGTCGGTGCCCTCTACCGCCCGGGCCCGATGGGCGCCAACTCACACATCAACTACGCACTGCGCAAGAACCACCAGCAGGAGATCTCCTACCCGCATGTGGACCTCGCCCAGGCGCTGGAGCCGCTGCTGGGCACGACCTATGGCCTGATCGTCTATCAGGAGCAGGTCATGGAGATCGCCCAGAGGCTCGCCGGCTACACGTTGGGCAAGGCGGACCTGTTGCGCCGCGCCATGGGCAAGAAGAAGCGCGCGGTCCTGGACGCCGAGTACGTCGGCTTCGAGGCGGGCATGGTGGCCAACGGCTTCAGCCCGGCCGCCATCAAGGCGCTGTGGGACGTCCTGGTCCCCTTCTCGGACTACGCCTTCAACAAGGCGCACAGCGCGGCATACGGGCTGGTGTCCTACTGGACCGCCTACCTGAAGGCCAACTACCCGGCCGAGTACATGGCCGCGGTCCTGACCAGTGTGCGCGACGACAAGGACAAGTCGGCGCTCTATCTCAACGAGTGCCGTCGCATGGGCATCAAGGTCCTCCCGCCCGACGTCAACGAGAGCACGGCCAACTTCACCGCGGTCGGGACGGACATCCGGTTCGGGTTGGCCGCCATCCGCAACGTCGGCCACAACGTGGTCGAGGCGATCGTGGCCGCGCGTCAGGACAAGGGGCGGTTCGTCTCGTTCGAGGACTTCCTGCGCAAGTCACCTGCAGTGGTGTGCAACAAACGCACCATCGAGTCGCTGATCAAGGGCGGCTCCTTCGACTCCTTGCAGCACACCCGTCAGGGTCTGGTGCGGGTCCACGAGGCCTACGTCGAGGCCCTTGTGGACGAGAAGAAGCAAGAGGCCATCGGCCAGGACTCGCTCTTCGCAGGCTTCGGTTTCGGTGACAGCCACGGCGCGGGTGATGCCGGCAGCGGCGGTGCCGGCAGTGACGGTGCCGGAGGCGGCGGATCCGACGGGTCCATGACGTCCTTGCTGGCCATGCCGCCGATCCCGACGATCGAGTGGGACAAGTCGACGCTGCTGGCCTTCGAGCGAGAGATGCTCGGCCTCTACGTCTCTGATCACCCGTTGTTCGGGATCGAGCACATCCTTACCCAACACGCAGACACCTCGATCGCGGCGCTCACCGGTGATGACAGCAAGCCTGACGGGGCCAACGTCACCATCGCCGGGCTGATCACCGCGCTGCAGATCAAGCGCACCAAGAAGGGCGACCTCTGGGCGATCGCCACGGTCGAGGACCTCGATGGCGCGATCGAGTGCCTCTTCTTCCCCTCCGCCTACCTGACTGTCTCGACCATGCTCGGCCATGACGTCGTGTGCGTGGTGCGCGGGCGTCTCAACCGCCGTGACGAGACGCCGACGATCTTCGCCCAAGAGCTCACCCTCCCGGACATCAAGGAGGGGCCGCGCGGACCGGTGGTCGTGACGTTGCCGTTGTCCAGGGCCACCAGCGGCGTCGCCGAGCGGATCCGGAGGGTGCTGACCGAGCATCCTGGCGTGACCGAGGTTCATGTGAAGCTCACCCAGCCCGGGCGCTCGGTGCTCATGCGGCTGGATGACTCGCTCCGGGTCACTGCGTCACCGGCCTTGTTCGGCGACCTGAAGGCGCTGCTCGGGCCGGCCGCTCTGATCTGAGTCCGCCGGTGCACGGGGTCATCAAGGTCGTCCGATAACGTGCCTGCGTGAGCACCGTCAGGCCTGTCGTCGCCAAGCACGTGGAGTACGTCCGTGAGCACCACGGGGACCGGGTCGTTGACCCTTTCGAGTGGATGCGCGACAAGGACGACCCGGAGGTCACAGCGCATCTCGAGCACGAGAATGCCTACGCCGAGGCCATGACGAGCCATCTCGAGCCGTTGCGCGGGCGGATCTTTGACGAGATCAAGGCGCGCACGCAGGAGAGCGACCTGTCCGTGCCGGCGGCATACCGGGGCTGGTGGTACTACTCCCGCACGTTCGAGGGCAAGCAGTACGCCGCACAGTGCCGCGTTCGCATGGTGGAGGGCCGCGGGCGCCCACAGCTCGAGCCGGGAGTCACCCCCGAGGGTGAGCAGGTGCTGCTGGACGGCAACGTCGAGGGCCAGGGGCACGAGTTCTTCTCGCTCGGAGCCTTCGAGGTGAGTTGTGACGGGCGCCGGATCGCCTACGCCGTGGATGTCGAGGGTGACGAGCGATTTGCCTTGCGGGTCAAAGATATCGAGACCGGTGAGGTGATTGATGAGTCCGTCACGCAGACCGGTTATGGCGCCGTCTGGTCTCTCGACGGGCAGCATCTCTTCTACACGCGGCTGGACGAGTCGTGGCGCCCGCACCAGGTGTGGCGTCACGAGGTTGGCACTGCTTCCCTGGACGACGTTCTGGTGTTCGACGAGCCGGACGAGCGGTTCTGGATGGGCATCGGGTCTTCTCGAGACGATGCCTGGGTCATCATCGCGGTGGGCTCCAAGCTGACCTCCGAGGTGTTGCTGCTCGACGCGGCGTCGCCTCTGGGCCTCCCGCGAGTCGTGGCGCCCCGACGTGACGGGGTTGAGTACGACGTCGAGCCCGCAGGGGACCGGCTGCTCATCGTGCACAACGCGAACCGCGCGGACTTTGAGCTGGCGCAGGCCCCGCTGGACGCCCGAAGCCACGAGCAGTGGTCGCCGTTCGCCGAGACCGTGGCGGGGGAGCGGCTGGTCGACGTCGAGGCGTTTGCCTCGCATGTCGTTGTCTCGCTGCGTCGCGATGGGCTGACGACGGTGCGAGTGATCCCTCGCGACCCGGCATGCGAGTCCGGTTTTGGCCCTGCGCGTGACCTCGCCTTCGACGAGCCGCTGTACTGCGTCGCCACCGGCAACAACCCGGAGTACGAGTCCTCGGCCCTCCAGATCGTGTTCGAGTCGATGGTGACTCCCAAGACCATCTCGGACTATGACCTCGTGACCGGCCAGCTCACCGTGCTCAAGACCCAGCCGGTGCTCGGCGGCTATGACCCAGCGGACTACGAGCAGCATCGGGAGTTGGCCACCGCCGCAGATGGGACGAGGGTGCCGATCTCGCTGGTTCATCGACGCGACGTGACTGCCGACGGCACAGCTCCAGGGCTGATCTATGGCTACGGCGCCTACGAGATCTGCATCGACCCGTACTTCTCGGTGGCCCGACTGTCCTTGCTGGATCGGGGATTCGTCTATGCCATCGCCCATGTTCGCGGTGGCGGAGAAATGGGGCGCCAGTGGTACGACGCCGGCAAGATGGAGCACAAGGCCAACAGCTTCACCGACTTCATCTCGTGTGCTGATCATCTCGTCAGCTCAGGGTGGGTTGCTCCGGATCGCCTTGTCGCAGAAGGAGGTTCGGCCGGTGGCTTGCTCGTGGGCGCGGTCGCCAACCTTGCCCCAGGACGATTCAGGGCGATCCACGCGGCGGTGCCGTTCGTTGATGCGCTCACGACCATCCTGGACCCGTCGCTGCCGCTGACGGTGCCGGAGTGGGAGGAATGGGGCGACCCGCTCCACAACGCGGACGTCTACAACTACATGAAGACCTATACGCCATACGAAAACATTGCGGCGGTTGACTATCCAGCCATTCTGGCGACTACGAGCCTCAATGACACCCGCGTCTATTTCGTCGAGCCGGCCAAGTGGGTGGCCCGGCTGCGCGAGACCGTGACGAGCGACCCGGTGCAACGGCCGATCCTGTTCAAGATCGAGATGGTCGCGGGCCATGGCGGCAAGAGCGGCCGGTATGACGCTTGGAAGCAGTACGCATGGGAGCTCGCGTTCCTGATGGATCAGGTCGGCGTCACCTGACCCAACGCGGCGACTCTGCAACACTGTCAGCCGGAGACACTGTCAGCCGGAAACACGGTCAACAGAGGGAGTACTGCCATGCGCATCCTCGTCGTGGGGTCCGGGGGTGTGGGCGACGCCTTGGCCCGCATCGCGGTCCAGCGGGACTTCTTCGAGCTGCTGGTCATGTCCGACGCCGACGAGGCCAGGGCGGTGGCCACCGTCGCTTCAGCGACGGCCCGACGCCAGGGGGAGCGGCGTCTGGCTGCCGCGAAGGTCGACGCGTCATCGAGTCAGTCGGTGGCCGCGCTGGCACGTGAGCACACCATCACGCACGTCCTCAACGCGGTGGACCCGCGCTTCGTCATGTCGGTCTTCCAGGGGGCATTCGCCGCCGGTGCCGACTACCTCGACATGGCCATGAGTCTCTCGGTGCCCCACCCTGATCGGCCGTATGCCGAGCCGGGAGTCAAGCTCGGGGACGACCAGTTCGCGGCGGCGCAGCAGTGGGAGAACGCGGGCCGGCTCGCGCTCGTCGGGATCGGGGTCGAGCCGGGGCTCTCCGACGTCTTCGCGCGATACGCAGCCGACCATCTGTTCAGCGAGATCAACGAGCTCGGAACCCGCGACGGAGCCAACCTGGTCGTACGCAACGAGCTGGGCGAGGAGATCTTCGCCCCCAGCTTCTCGATCTGGACCACCATCGAGGAATGCCTCAACCCGCCTGTCGTCTGGGAGAAGGACAAGGGCTGGTTCACCACGGCTCCGTTCAGCCAGCCAGAGGTGTTCGACTTCCCCGAGGGGATCGGCCCGGTCGAGTGCGTCAATGTCGAGCACGAGGAGGTTCTGCTCATGCCGCGCTGGGTCGATGCAAAGCGCGTGACCTTCAAGTACGGCCTCGGCGACGACTTCATCGGGGTGCTCAGGACCCTCCATGCGCTGGGCCTTGACCGGACCCAGAAGGTGACGGTCGGCGGCATACAGGTCTCGCCGCGAGACGTCGTTGCCGCGTGCCTGCCCGATCCGGCCACGATCGGCCCGCGGATGACAGGCAAGACCTGTGCCGGTCTCTGGGTGACCGGCACAGGGAAGGACGGCACACCCCGCGAGGTCTATCTCCACCATGTGGTCGACAACGAGTGGGCGATGCGTGAGTACGGCACCCAGTGCGTGGTGTGGCAGACGGCGATCAATCCCCTTGTGGCACTTGAGCTTCTCGCGACCGGGGTATGGCACGGCACTGGCGTGCGTGGGCCGGAGTCTTTCGACGCCGTGCCGTTCCTCGACCTGCTCAAAGCGCCCCAGCCCGGCGGCTACGGCTCGGCCTGGGGGATGGAGGACCGCTGAGTTGACCGCATCGGCGTTTCTGGATTCCGGCAGAGCGAGGAGGGCCACACGATGAGGACGATCGGGATTCTGGGTGGCATGAGCAGTGTTGCCAGCGCGGAGTACTACCGGCGCATCAATGACGGCGTGAATGCGCACCAGGGCGGCCACAGCGCCGCCGAGCTCGTGCTCTACAGCGTGGACTTCGGCGTGATCGAAGGCTTCATCCGCGACGAACGCTGGGACCAGGCTGCGCAGTACCTCGCCGAGCGAGCGCGGCGGGTCGAGCGCGCCGGGGCGGAGTTCTTGATCCTGGCCACGAATACGATGCACCGGGTGGCCGTCGAGCTGCAGGACGCAATCGGCATCCCACTGGTGCACATCGTCGACCCGACGGCGGACGCAGCCATCGCTGACGGTGTCCACACTCTGGGCCTGCTGGGCACCGCACCCGTGATGGAAGCTGACTTCTACCGGGCGCGCTTCGCGGGCTTCGGGCTCGCGGTTCTCGTCCCTCCCGAGCGGGACCGGGCCGTGGTGCATCGCGTCATCTTCGAGGAGCTGACCCACGGGATCATCGACGGTCACTCCCGCCAGGAGTACGTGCGGATCATGCGCGACCTGGTCGGCCAAGGGGCGCAAGGCATCGTGCTCGGATGCACCGAGATCAGCCTGCTGGTCGCACCCGAGGACATGCCAGGCACAGTGCTGTACGACACGACGGCGCTTCACGTCGACCGAGCCGTTCGCATCAGCCTGGGACTCGATCCCCTCCCGCGAGCAGCGCCGGCCTCCGCCTGAACAGCGGCGCTGAACCAGGCGTCAGCCGGGTTTGGTGGCCAGATAGACCGTGTTGGTGGCCAGACGGTCCTGGAGCGGGTTGGGGAAGCTGACCACCTCGGCAGCGACGTCGACGAACACCTCCGACAGGACCGCCAGGTAGGCGTCGTCAGGCGGGTCGTTGGACCAGAGGGAGTAGACACCGCCTGGTCGCAGGTGACCGGCCAGCCGTTGCGTCCCTGCCACGCCGTAGAAGCCGGCGTTGCCGTCGGCAAGCAGGTGCTTCGGCGAGTGGTCGATGTCGACGACGACGACGTCGAAGACCCGACCCTGCATGTCGGGGTCGAACCCCGGCCCGTCGGCCATCGCGAAGAAGTCCTCGTGCACCAGCCGGCAGCGGGGATCTGCGGTCAGGATCGGCCCGACCGGGACCAGACCGCGCTGGTGCCACTGGATCACGGGCTCAAGCACCTCAACCACCACCAGCTCGCGCACCCGCTGGTCCTCCAGCACGGCCTGGGCGGTGTAGCCGAGTCCCAGTCCGCCCACGGCGACGTCAAGCTCGGACCCTTGGAACCGGGCCAAGGCGCGTCGAGCCACATCGATCTCAGCGACGGTGAAGAGGCTGGACATGAGGAACTCTTCGCCAAGCTTGACCTCGAAGATGTCGACACCGGTGGCCGGGTCGCGGCGCCTGCGGAGGCTGACCTCGCCGATCGGCGTGGGACTCCAGTCGAGCTCCTCGAACCGAGCACTCACACGACCACCGCTCCTCGTGAAGAATTCGGGTGATCATACAAGCCCGTCGCCGCGCCTATGCTCCGAGACGACCTGCGCGGCTCGTCCCCAGGTATGACGGTCGCTCACCCTTGCCCTCCCTTTTGAAGCCGCTATGGGAGAGGCTTTACTTCTTTCATGACCGACACGGTGAGCGCACCCTCCAGCATCGCGGTACTCACCAGTGGTGGAGACGCCGGAGGGATGAACGCCGCGGTCAGGGCAGTGGTTCGGACGGCGTTGTTCCACGGAGTCGATGCGTACGTGGTCTACAACGGATATCAGGGTCTGGTCGACGGAGGCGAGGCCATCCGACGCGCGTCGTCTGCGGACGTCGGGGGGATTCTCCATCGCGGTGGCACGGTGTTCGGCACCGCGCGGTGCGCCGCGTTCCGCACGAAAGAGGGCCGGCGCAAGGCTGTCGGCAACCTGCTGGAACGCCGGATCGATGCGCTGGTCGTGATCGGCGGCGACGGCAGTCTGGCCGGGGCGAACGAGTTCCGGGAGGAGTGGGCCGACACGGTTGCGGAGCTGGTCGAGGCTGGTCAGGTGGCAGCCGAGGTGGCAGCCTCCCACCCATTCTTGCGATTGGTGGGTTTGGCGGGATCGATCGACAACGACATGTCCGGGACCGACATGACGATCGGCGCCGACACTGCGCTCCATCGCATCACGGAGGCGCTGGACTCGATCCGAAGCACGGCATCGAGCCACCAGCGCACGTTCGTCGTCGAGGTGATGGGGCGACGCTGCGGTTATCTGGCGTTGACGGCCGGACTGGCGACAGCAGCGAACTGGCTGTTGATTCCCGAGCGCCCACCAGAGGGCGAGGACTGGGCGCAGAAGATGTGTGCGGCAATGCGGGCGGGACACGAGATCGGCCGTCGGCAGAGCTTGGTGCTGGTCACTGAGGGGGCCCAGAGCCGGGACGGTGAGCCGATCACGGTGGAGCGGGTCAAGGATGTACTGGAGGAGCAGCTGGGCGAGGATGCTCGCGTCACCATCTTGGGCCACGTCCAGCGCGGCGGCGCACCGAGCGCGTTCGACCGTTGCCTGGCCACCCTGCTCGGGCACGCGGCAGTCGAACAGCTGCTCGCCGAACCACCCGACGCAACACCACAGCTGATCGGGATTCGGGGCAACCAGGTCGCCAGCTCGCCACTGATGGAGTGTCTGGCGCGGACCCGCGAGGTCGCCGACCGCATCGCGCATCAGGACTACGACGGCGCGATGCAGTTGCGCGGCGGCGGCTTCTCCGAGTCTGAGGTCATCCTGAGCACCATGCAGCAAGCCGCGCCGCGACCAACCGCGCCCGGGCGCCAACGGTTCAGGCTTGCCGTGCTGCACGGCGGCGGACCGGCGCCGGGCATGAACACCGCGGTCCGGGCCGCGGTCCGGTTGGGCCTCGACCGCGGATATGAGGTGTTGGCCGTCAAGAACGGCTTCCAGGGCCTACGCAAGGGCGATATCCACGAGATGGACTGGATGAGCGTCAGCGGCCTGGTCTCGGAAGGTGGAGCCGACATCGGCACCAACAGGTACGTACCAGATGAGCCGGCGATAGAGCAGATCGCGAAGCAGATGGCGGCGTATCGCATCGACGGTTTGTTGATGGCCGGGGGCTGGTGCGGGTATCAGGCCGCGCATCTGCTCCACACCCACCGCCGGACCTACGCGTCCCTGGACATCCCGATCGTATGCATGCCCATGACCATCAACAACGACCTGCCGGGCACCGAGCTGACGATCGGCAGCGACACGGCTCTGAACAGCATCGTCGCCGATGTTGACAAGATTCGGCAGTCAGCCGTGGCGTCGCGGCGGGTCTTCGTGGTCGAGGTGATGGGCCACGACTGCGGCTACCTGGCCCTGATGAGCGGATTGGCGACCGGCGCCGAGCGGATCTACCTGCCGGAGCAGGACATGAGGCTCAACGATCTCAGCGTCGATGTCCACAACCTGTCCGAAGCCTTCCGATCAGGGAAACGCCTGGGCCTGGTGATCCGTAGCGAGAATGCCGATCCGGTCTATACCACCGGCTTCATCACCTCGGTGTTCGAGAAGGAGGGCGGCGACCTCTTCGATGCCCGGCCGGCCATCCTCGGACATGTCCAGGAGGGTGGGGATCCCTCGCCGTTCGACCGCGTCCAGGCCAACGGGCTCACCGCGCACTGCATCGAGTACCTGGCCGAACAGCTGGAGTCCGGCGGCCGGGCGAGCGCAATGATTGGCTTCCAGTCCGGGCGTCTTCAGTTCACCGACCTGACCTCCTACCCCAGCCTCATCGAGGATAATGCTCAGCGCCCGCGGGAACAACGCTGGATGACGCAGCTTCCCCTGGCCGAGATCATGTCGACATGAACGAGCGGCCGACCTGACGGGTGCCGAACCGCCCGCGCGCCACGAGCTCGACGGTGACGAGCACCGCGATGGACTGCACCAGCAGCAGGGCCACCAGGACCACCAGCTGGACGGCGGCGGCCTGCAACGGTGAGGCGCCACCGAGCAGCATTCCCACGAAGGCTCCCGGAAGGGTGACCAGACCGACGGTACGGGTCTGGTCCAGGCCGGGGACAAGCGCCAGCGCGGCATCCTCACGGGCGATCAGCAGGGCCGAGTCGCGAGGGAGCAGGCCGATCGACAGTCCCGCCTCGTACTCCCCATGCCGGGTGCGAAGGGCATCGAGCGAGCGCCTGCCGGCGAGCGTCGTCGCCGTCATGGCCCCACCGATCAGGATGCCGACGATCGGCACGACGGCGATGGGTTGGCGGGGGATCAGTCCGCTGAGCATCAGGCCGCCGGCGACGGGGACGGCGCCGAGGACGACCGGGGCGAAGGCCAGCCACCAGGCGCCATGTCTGTCCAGCCGCCTTCCGGCCGTCAGCGATGCCACCGACAGCATCAGGGTGATAAACCCCAGCGTCAGCCACCACGAACCCAGCACTGCGAGGATCAGCAGCCCGACGACGCCGAGCTGAAGGCAGGCTCGAAGGGCGGCCAGCATGTCGTCGCGGCCGTGCCCCAGGTGTCCCCAGCCGTTGATGAGCGCGGCCAGCCCCGTGCATACGACGACCACGAGCGCCAGGCGCACGAGCCCGCCGAACCCGTTCACACTGACCAGCGCAGCGGCGGGTCGGATCGCGGAAAGCATCACGGGCCGCATTATCCGCCGGTGGCTGGACACTCGGCCTGTCGGCGCGCGAGACGACCTAAACTCACAGTGTGATTTCCAGGATCGATCTGCGTGGCCTTGCGCTCGACGCGCACTCCCTGCGCGACGTGCTGCCCCGAGCCGAGTTCGACGTCGAGGCCGCGCTGTCGGCGGTTCGCCCGATCTGTGACGACGTACGCACTCGCGGGGCCGAGGCATTGCGTGACCTGGGAGAGCGGTTCGACGGGGTCCGGCCCGGGCAGCTGCGCGTCCCTGCCGGGGTTCTGAGGTCGGCTCTGGACCTGCTCGACCCGGACGTCCGCGCAGCCCTCGATGAGACCATCCGGCGGGCGCGCATCGTCCACGAGGACCAGCGCCGCGCCGACACGACCACCCAGGTGGTGCCCGGTGGAACCGTGACCGAGCGTTGGGTCCCGGTTGACCGGGTCGGCCTCTACGTCCCTGGCGGCGTAGCGGTCTACCCCAGCAGTGTCGTCATGAACGTCGTCCCCGCACAGATCGCGGGTGTGGGCTCGGTCGCGGTCACGAGTCCGCCGCAACGGGACAACACCGGAGACTTCGTCGGCTATCCCCACCCGACCGTTCTGGCGGCGTGCGAGCTTCTTGGCATCCATGAGGTCTACGCCGTCGGGGGCGCTCAGGCGATCGCGATGTTTGCTTACGGCGCAAGGGAATCCGGCTTCGACGGCACACCCAACGCCGGTGCCGTGGTCTGCGAGCCGGTCGCCATGGTGACTGGTCCGGGCAACATCTATGTCGCAGCTGCCAAGCGCCTGCTCAAGGGCGTGATCGGCATCGACGCCGAGGCCGGGCCGACCGAGATCGCGGTGTTGGCCGACGACAGCGCCGATCCCGAGCACGTCGCGGCCGATCTGCTCAGCCAGGCCGAGCACGACACGCTCGCCGCCTCGGTGCTCGTCACGGACAGCGAGGATCTCGCCCAACGGGTTGAAGCTGCGTTGGTGCGCAGGGTGTCCGCGACCAAGCACATCGAACGAGTCACGGCCGCCCTGTCCGGTCGGCAGTCAGGTGTTGTGCTCGTTGACGACCTCGAGGCCGCCATTGCCGTGGTCAACGCCTATGCCGCAGAGCACCTGGAGATCCAGACCCGCGATGCGCGCGGGGTGGCCCTGCGGATCCGCAACGCCGGGGCGATCTTCGTGGGGGCGTTTTCACCGGTGAGCCTTGGCGACTACTGCGCGGGCTCCAACCATGTGTTGCCAACGGGTGGATCGGCCTGCCACAGCAGCGGTTTGTCCGTGCAGTCGTTCCTGCGTGGCATCCACGTCGTGGACTACACCGAGACCGCCCTGCGTGAGGTCGCGCACGAGGTGATCACGTTGGCCGGCGCCGAGGACCTCCCCGGGCATGGCGAGGCGGTCGTGGCGAGGTTCGGGGACAGTGCAGGTCTCAGCGACGGTACCGACTCATGACCAGCTCGCTGAGCGATCTGCTGCGCCACGACCTGTTGGGTCGAACCGCCTATGGCGCACCGCAGCTGGACGTGCCGGTTCCGTTGAACACCAACGAAAACTCGTATGCCGTGCCCCAACAGGTGGTCGATGCGATCCTGTCGTCAGTTGCCGAGGTTGTGCCGGGCCTGAACCGCTACCCGGACCGCGAGTTCGTCCGACTTCGCGAGGATCTGGCGGCCTACCTGACCAGGACCAGCGGCGCTGCCGTCACGGCTGGGCAGGTGTGGGCGGGCAACGGTTCCAACGAGGTGCTGCTGCACATCCTCCAGGCGTTCGGCGGGGTCGGCAGGGTTGCGCTCGGCTTCACCCCCACCTACTCGATGCACTCGATCATCACGCAGACCGTTGGCACCAGATGGGTCGACGGACAGCGCGGCGGCAGCGGCGGTCCCTTCCACCTGGACGTCGCATCCGCGGTGGCCCAGGTCAAGGCACACCAGCCGAACATCGTGTTCCTGTGTTCGCCGAACAACCCAACCGGCACGGCGCTGGGGCTCGACGTCGTTGAGGCGGTCTATGACGCCGCGGGGCAAGCCCTCGTGGTGGTGGACGAGGCCTACGCCGAGTTCGCCCGCGCCGGCACGCCAAGCGCGCTGACGCTTCTGGCAGGTCGGGACCGTCTTGTGGTCACCCGCACCATGAGCAAGGCATTCGCCTTGGCCGGTGCACGGGTGGGCTATCTCGCGGCGACCCCTGAGCTCACCGAATTCCTGCGACTCGTCCGTCTGCCGTACCACCTCTCGGCCACGACCCAGGCCGTCGCCTGTGCGGCGCTCGAGCACTCCGAGGGTTTGCTGGCAGCGGTGGACCTCGTCAAGGTCCAACGTGACCGCATCGTGTCCGACCTCGCCGAGATGGGCCTTGACCCGGTCCCGAGCGATGCCAACTTCGTGCTCTTTGGCGGGCTTGCGGACGAGCGGGCCACATGGCAGTTGTTGCTGGATCAGGGCATTCTGATTCGCGATGTCGGGTTGGCCCACTATCTTCGTGTCACAGCAGGGACGCCCCAGGAGACCGAGGCATTCCTCGGGGCGATGCGTCGCCTCGCCCCGACCCACCGGCAGGAGCAGTCCTCATGACCCAACAGGACACCGAGCGCAACCACCGGGACGCCGTGCCTCCCAGCGCAGATCCGGCCGCACCTCGCATCGCGCACCTGAGGCGGTCGACGGACGAGAGCACGGTCGAGGTCGAGCTCAACCTTGACGGCAGCGGCGACTCCCGGATCAGCACCGGTGTGCGCTTCTACGACCACATGCTCGCCAGCCTTGCCAAACACTCGCTGATCGACCTACGCGTCGAGGCCACCGGCGATGTCGACGTCGACGCCCACCACACGGTCGAGGACGTCGCCATCGTCATGGGTGACGCTTTTCGCGAAGCGGTGGGCGACAAACGTGGGATCTCACGCTTCGGCGATGCGACCGTCCCTCTGGACG
Organism: Dermatophilaceae bacterium; assembly: GCA_036565395.1. Classification (GTDB taxonomy): domain Bacteria; phylum Actinomycetota; class Actinomycetes; order Actinomycetales; family Dermatophilaceae; genus UBA4719. The sequence goes on along the minus strand of DATCNE010000166.1, from coordinate 18,547 downwards.
AGGCGCTCGTGCAGGCGGTCGTCGACGTCGCCGGGCGTCCGTACTTCGTCCATGAGGGTGAGCCCGAAGGCCAGGCGTACGCGCTCATCGGCGGCAACTATGCAGGGTCACTGACCCGGCACGTGCTGGAGACCTTCGCCCAACACGCTGGCATCGCGCTGCACGTGCGGGTCTTGTCCGGTCGGGATCCGCATCACGTGGTCGAAGCACAGTTCAAGGCCGTGGCTCGGGCGCTGCGGGCAGCTGTCGCACTGGACCCGCGCGTGACGGGCATCCCGAGCGCGAAAGGCAGTCTCTGATCCCGTGACCGTGCCGTGGCACTCCGCCCGTCAGGGGCGGGGGATGCTCCTCCTGAGGGGCACGCCGGACGCAGTCTCGACCTGGGCCCGGCGTGGTCTTGCGCCTGTGCACGTCGTGCCTCTCAATGGCTGGACTGCGGTGCTTCCAGCCGGACCGTCTCGCGCGCTACCACCGTATGACGACATGATCCAGACGCTGGCCGGGCGCCACGTGGCCTCTCGACTGCGTTCTGCCATAGGCCTTTTCGCGGTCGACGGCAACGCAGTGGTCACCGTCCATCCCACCGGGTGGCGGGCCATACCGAGGTGGTTCGTCTGGTCTCCGGGACGGGGTGTGGCGCGCCCTTGGCACCTGGCCCCGGGGCGCCCGGCAGACCTGGTGACCGCCGCCGGCATCCGCGACGCAAGGGTTCGCCGCGATGTCAGGGACACCCTTGTCGAGGCTGGCGGTGATGCTGACGGTGTGCTTCACGGCCTGTTGGCCCTGCTGTTGTTGCCGGGGTCCGATCTGCTCGACGGAGGACAAGACCCCGCCACCGCACAAGGTTCAACCCTGGTCGAGCCGGACGCGCAGCAGATCATCAAGTTCGAACGGATCGTCAGTGACCAGGCCCTGCATCGGGCCGAGATGGAGGAGGACTAGGTGGCCGCGCATGTAGTGGTGCTGGACTACGGCAGCGGTAACGTCCGCTCGGCGGTCCGCATGCTCGAGCGTGTGGGAGCCAGTGTCGAGCTGAGCTCCGACCATCGGGCCGTTCTGTCCGCAGATGGCCTCTTCGTGCCGGGAGTGGGCAACTTCCACGCCTGTATGCGCGGCCTGCGGGCTGTGGACGGCCCTCGCCTGATCGACGTTCGGCTCGCGGGCGGCCGACCCGTGATGGGGGTCTGCGTGGGGATGCAGGTTCTTTTTGATGGGTCGACCGAGCCCAGCGCGGGCGGACAGGAAGACGGCTTGGGGGAGTGGCCTGGCGTTGTCGCGCGGCTTGCCGCGGCGGTCGTCCCGCACATGGGATGGTCGACCGTGAAGGCCGCAGCAGGCTCTCGGCTCTTCGACGGGGTCGAGAACGAGCGCTTCTACTTCGTCCACTCCTACGCGGCACTGCGATGGATGCTCGAACCCGAGGGCAGCATGGTCGTCATGGCCCCCAAGGTGAGCTGGGCCGAGCACGGGTCATCGTTTGTCGCGGCGGTCGAGAACGGGCCCTTGGTGGCCACCCAGTTCCACCCTGAGAAGTCCGGGGACGCCGGTGCCCGGTTGCTCGAGAACTGGGTGGCGTCGTTGTGACCGATGAGCAACCACTGACCGATGAGCAACCACCAAGGAGTCCCACCATCGTGCCCTCAGCTCCCCGTCTTGAGCTCCTTCCCGCCGTCGATGTCGCTGACGGTCAGGCCGTTCAGCTCGTCCAGGGTGTCGCTGGCACCGGCGGGCAGTTCGGTGACCCGTGGAGCGCAGCCAAGGCCTGGCAGGACCAGGGCGCCGAGTGGATCCACCTGGTCGATCTCGATGCCGCCTTCGGCCGCGGCTCCAACCGTGAGCTGCTCGCCAGCATCGTCGGCCGGCTCGACATCTCGGTGGAGATGTCCGGTGGCATTCGTGACGCCGAAAGCCTCGAGGCCGCGTTGGCGACCGGGTGTCGGCGGGTTAATCTCGGCACGGCTGCCCTGGAAGATCCTGAGTGGACTGCCCGGGCCATCACCGAGTACGGCGACCGCATCGCGGTGGGCCTCGACGTCCGCGGGACCACCCTGGCGGCTCGAGGCTGGACCCAGGAGGGTGGCGACCTCTGGGAGACTCTCGATCGGCTCGATGGGGAGGGCTGCGCCCGTTACGTCGTGACCGACGTCAACAAGGACGGCATGCTCAAAGGTCCCAATCTCGAGCTGTTGCAGCAGGTATGCGCGCACACCGACCGCCCGGTCGTCGCCTCTGGCGGGGTGTCGACCCTCGCCGACCTCGAAGCAATTCGCGCCCTGGTCACGCTGGGGGTCGAGGGGGCGATCGTCGGGTCGGCCCTCTACCGGCACGCGTTCACCCTGCCGCAGGCACTTGACGTGGCCGGCCGACCATGACCGACGCGCGTCACGACCCACCGTCTTCCGACTCGTCCGGGATGGCGTGGACAGGACGTGCGCTGAGGGGCACAGGATTTGATGATGATCTGGGCGAGGCCGACATCGACCTGATCGCGGCGCTGGACGATCCGCAGGACGAGACAGGCTTGATGAATGCCGTGGCACGCGCCCGGCTGCTCGTCCCCGTCGTTGCCGCGCCATCCGAGGTCGACGACTCAGCCGAGCCGATGGTCGAGAAGCTCGCCCTCAAGAGCGCCACCGACATGGCCGTGGTGACCCTGACCTCGCCGGACGGGCAACGTGCGCTACCGGTCTTCAGCAGCCTCGCTGCGCTCTCGGCGTGGGACGCCGCCGCTCGCCCCTCCCCGGTCACCAGTGCGAGGGCCGCTCAGGCAGCGGTCTCCGAGCGCTGTGACGTGATGCTGCTCGACCTGGGCTCAAGACACGAGTGCGTGCTGCGTCCCAGCATGGTGTGGGCCTTGGCGCAGCAGCGCGAGTGGCTGCCCGCGCATACCGATCCCTTTGTGACACAGGCGCTTTCGCGAGCAACTGCCGACGAGGCAGACGTGATGGACTGCGTCGGCGAGAGCGACCCCGTCGGGGCCGGCATCCTGCGCGTCGTGCTGCGCCTGCGTCCGGGGCTCGGCTCGGCCCAGGTGCAGGCGCTCGCGACTCGCGTCGGCGAGCAGATCGCCACGGACGGCGAGGCTCGGGCGCGGATCGACGGCCTCGCGTTCACCATCCGCCACGCCTGACGCGTCGTCTCCGCGCTCGCCACCGCTGACCGCTCGCCGGGAATCCTGTCGTCAGCTGGTCGTGGGCTGTGAAAAACTCGGTGTCATGCCGCTCGATCCGTACCGCCGTGTGCTATCCGTCCCCGCTCTGCGGCAGGCGCTGCTCCTCGGCATCCTGGTGCGTATCCCCATCTTTGCCGGAGGCGTGATCCTCACCCTCCACGTCGTCCAGACCCTCCACCGTGACTACGGCTCTGCAGGGCTCGTGAGCGCCGCGGCCACCATCTGCATCGCGGTCAGCGGGCCATGGCGTGGCAGGTTGCTGGACACCAAGGGCCTGCGTCGCGTGGTCCTGCCCTCGCTGGTCATCACCGCGGTCTGCTGGTCGATCGCGCCCTTCGTGGGCTACCTCCCGTTGCTCCTGCTTGCCGCGCTTGCCGGCCTGTTCGTGGTCCCGACGTTCTCGATCATCCGGCAGGCGGTCATCACGGCTGTGCCCGAGAGCGATCGGCGGACAGCGCTGTCGCTGGACTCTGTGGCGGTTGAGCTGTCGTTCATGATCGGTCCGATGCTCGGCGTCTGGGCGGCCACCATCTGGTCGACCGCCTGGGTCCTGTTCACCGTCGAGATGCTGGGCGTCGTGGCTGGCTTCGGCCTCTGGTTGGCCAACCCCGTCCTGCATCAGGAGCATGTTGACACGGCTGGCGCGGTCGGCGACCCCATCGGGAGTCTGCCGCGCAGCGCATGGTTCCGCCCGCGGTTCCTGGCCATGTGCGGCGCGGCGGCGGCCACCACCATCGTTCTCTCCGGCTCCGACATCGCGTTTGTCGCAGTCTTGCGCGATTTCGACAAGATCTCCCTGATCGGCCCCGTTCTCGCCATCTGGGGCCTCGGATCCCTGGTCGGCGGTCTCGTCTACGGTGCGCTCCACCGGTCGATCCCAGCGTTCTTGCTCCTGGGCGCACTGAGTGTTGCGACCATCCCGATGGCCCTCGCCCCGAGCGTCTGGCCGCTCGCAGCGCTGGCCTTCCTGTCGGGGCTGCCCTGCGCGCCGACGATTATCGCCACGGTCGACCAGGTGAGCAGGATCGTGCCCGAGGCGGCCAGGGGAGAGGCCATGGGCTGGCACGGGTCCTTCATGACGGCCGGTTCCGCGCTGGGCGCACCAGTAGCCGGCGTGGCGATCGACCACTGGGGTTGGGGTGCCGGCTTTGTCTGCGTCTCCCTCGTCGGGCTGGGGGTGGCGCTGGTCGGGGCAGGTGCGACGCACACCCATCGTCGCCTCCGCGCGCAGGCGACGACCGGCGCAGGATTGGGAGTCTGGAGGTCGCGCTGGTAGCGTTGTCGATTGACCAGCTGTGTCAACAGGTTGCCCTTGGGTCGCTCACCGTCACAGCGTGCAAAGAGAAGCTCAGCAAGTCGCTTCCACCCGCGTCGGCACGCTCGCAGTTCGCTGCAGTCACAGCCGCCGGGTCCAGGTCCGCCCGGCTGGGGCGACGCACCGATGGTGCGCCGTGGCAGACGTGCAGCGTATGACGAGTGCTTGCCACCCGTCGTACGCGGCGGTTTGGTTGGATGCTCCTTGTTCTCAAAGCTCCTCGCGCACCACACGGTGGCGGGGAGTTTTTCCCGTCTCTGATGGTCGCGTTGACGGACAACCCTGTCCCCCTTGACGGACAACAAAGGAGAACCACATCAGCGAACCTCGTATCAACGACCGGATCCGGGTCCCGGAAGTGCGGTTGGTTGGCCCCAATGGTGAGCAGGTCGGCATCGTGCGCGTCGAGGACGCGTTGCGACTCGCTGCGGAGTCGGACCTCGACCTCGTCGAGGTGGCTCCGATGGCAAAGCCGCCGGTCGCCAAGCTCATGGACTTCGGCAAGTTCAAGTACCAGGAAGCCATCAAAGAGCGGGAAGCGCGCAAGAACCAGGTCAACACGGTCATCAAGGAGATCAAGCTCCGGCCGAAGATCGACCCGCACGACTACGCCACCAAGAAGGGCCACGTCGAGCGCTTCCTCAAGGCCGGCGACAAGGTCAAGGTGACGATCATGTTCCGCGGTCGGGAGCAGTCCCGGCCCGAGCTCGGCTTTCGCCTGCTTCAGCGCCTCGCCGAGGACATCGGCGAGCTCGGCTTCGTCGAGAGCACGCCCAAGCAGGACGGCCGCAACATGATCATGGTGATCGGTCCGACCAAGAAGAAGGCCGAGGCCAAGGCCGAACAGCGCCGCAAGCGCGAAGAGGCTGGCCCCGGTGGCGCCGCGCCGACCAAGGTGGCTAGGAGCACCGTCGATGCTGCCCCCTCAGTTGCCGAGACCCCGTTGGTTGTTCCCGAGGTAGTTGCCGCCGAGGTGGTTGTTCCCGAGGTGGTTGTTCCCGAGGTGGTGACGCCCGAGGCGCCTGCCGCCAAGGTTGCTACGCCCAAGGCGCCTGCCGCCAAGGTTGCCACGCCCAAGGCGCCCGCGGCCAAAGCTGCGACACCCAAGACGAGTGCTCCCAAGAAGGCTGCTGCCAAGAAAGCCGTTCCCAAGGCTGCCGACACCAGCGCCGAGACCGAGGTCACGGCTGCTGACTAGAGCCAAGAGCTTCACGACAGAACCCCGCGGGTCGGCGACGACCCGCACAACTGAAGGAGATCGGCCCCATGCCGAAGATGAAGACCCACAGCGGCGCCAAGAAGCGCTTCCGCCTCACCGGCACCGGCAAGGTCATGCGTGAGCAGGCCGGTGGCCGCCACCTGCTCGAGCACAAGTCTTCGAAGAAGACCCGCTCTATCGCGAACGACGTGGAGCTGAGCAAGCCCCAGGCCAAGAAGATCAAAAGGCTTCTCGGCAAGTAGTCAAGAGCGTTCAGAGTCAAGAGCGTTCAGAGTCAAGAAGTTCAGAGCCAGACGGCCCAGGGCCAGACAGCTCAAGGTCCAGACAGAATCAGGTCAGCTCCGCTGACAATGACATCCAAGACATCCAACAGCTCCACTGACAATGACAATGACAGCTCCGCCGATTGCGGAAGCCGGTATGTCTCGGTCCGCGTCAGCAGGAAAATCAAGGCAAGGAGTCTCACGTGGCACGCGTGAAACGGGCGGTCAACGCCCACAAGAAGCGCAGGGTTGTTCTCGAGCGCGCCAGCGGCTACCGCGGACAGCGTTCGCGCCTGTACCGCAAGGCCAAGGAGCAGGTCACCCACTCTCTCGGTTACGCCTACCGCGACCGTCGCGCCCGCAAGGGTGACTTCCGTCGCCTCTGGATCCAGCGGATCAACGCCGGCGCCCGCGCCAACGGCATGACCTACAACCGCTTCATCCAGGGTCTCAAGGCTGCCGAGATCGAGGTCGACCGACGCATGCTGGCCGAGCTCGCCGTCAACGACGCCGCAGCCTTCGCCGCCCTGGTCGAGATCTCTCGGGCGAACGCGCCGGCGCAGGCCACGCACGCCGCAGTCTGAGTCGCACCTTGGCCGCGCGCCGGTTCGACACCCCGAAGATCTGACCAACAGATGCTGACCAACATCAGCTCCGACCGGGTCAGGTCAGTGCGGGCGTTGAGCCGGCGCGCGGTGCGTGAGCGTGAGGGGCTGTTCCTTGCCGAAGGTCCACAGACCGTTGGCGAGGTCGTCGCGCACCGTCCTGATGCGGTCAAGGATCTCTACGTCGACGCGCAGGCGGCTGGCCGGCATACGGTCGTGCTGGAAACGGCGCAGACGGCTGGCCTGAGCATCCGCGAGGTCAGCTCCGACGTTCTCTCCGCCATGTGCGACACGTTGGTCCCGCAGGGGATCGTCGCAGTCTGTCGGCCCATCGATGTCGACCTCGACGTGGTGCTTGAGCTGCGCCCGAGGCTCCTGGTGATCCTGACCAACATCCGCGACCCCGGCAATGCCGGGACCGTCATCCGCAGCGCCGATGCGGCTGGAGCCGACGCCGTCCTGCTCAGCGACTCCAGCGTCGACATCTACAACCCCAAGGTGGTTCGATCGACCGTTGGGTCGCTGTTCCACCTGCCGATCGTGACAGGTGTGCCCATCCCAGACCTGCTGGATCGCGTCCGTCGCTCCGGTCTGACCCTGCTGGCCGCTGACGGTGCCGGGCAGTCGTTGCTGGGCGACGTGGACCTGACCAGGCCCCACGCGTGGGTGATGGGAAACGAGGCGTGGGGACTCGGATCCGACGTCCTCGAGGCCTGCGACGACGTGGTGCGTGTTCCGATCTACGGCAAGGCCGAGTCGCTGAACCTGGCGATGGCGGCGACCGTCTTCCTGTATGCGTCAGCGGCCGTGCAGCGCAGTGACCCCCGCGAGTCGCTAAAGTCACCTCTATGGGACAAGGGGTGAGCTCACGGGACGGGGCGCTATCCGGCGGATGGCACTCCGACGTTTGTGACGCTCACCCCGACGGACTTCTGGTGGCCGACGAGCAGGGGTTCATCGTCTACGTCAACAAACGAGCCGCCGTGATCATCGGAACCCCTTCCTCCGGGCTGCTCGGCCAGGACATCCGGACGGCGCTTCCGTTGCAGGAGAATGATGGTCGGTCCTGGTGGGCCTGCACCGATCCCTGGAAGGGCTTGGCGATCCGCTCCGGTCACCGCGAAAAGCTGCTGATCATCCCGGGACGGACCGAGGTCCTGGTGACCGCCAGCTATGTCCGCCCCGGACGCAGTATGCCGGTCACTCAAGTGGTCGTGGCACTGCGCGACGCAGAGGCACGGCGCCGCGCAGAAGCCAACAACTCCGCCCTGATCTCCACGATCGCCCACGAGCTGCGCTCGCCCCTCACATCGGTGAAGGGTTTTTCTTCCACCCTTCTGCGTCGCTGGGATCGTTTCACCGACGACCAGAAACGGTTGATGCTGCAGACCATCGAGGCCGATGCGGACCGCGTCACCCGATTGATCACCGAGCTCCTGGATATCTCCCGGATCGACTCCGGACGCCTCCAGGTGCGCAAGCAGCCGGTGGACGTTACCGCGGCCATCAACCGGCACATCGAACGTTTCGTGGCAAGCGGTTACGACCGGGCGCGGTTCGCTCTCAGCAACGGGTATGACGTGGTGTTGCCCGAGGTGTGGGCCGACCCTGACCGGCTTGACCAGATCCTTGCAAACCTGATGGAGAATGCCGTGCGTCACGGGGCGGGCACCGTCAGCATGTCCGTTGATCCGATCGGACGCGAGGGCGACGAGGCCGTTGCCGTCACCATCAGCGACGAGGGCGAGGGCATCTCGCCCGAGCAGTACCCCATGATCTTCACCCGCTTCTGGCATGGGCGCACCCGCGGCGGCACCGGCTTGGGCCTGTACGTCGTACGAGGACTCGTCGAAGCCCACGGTGGGACGATCAGCGTCGGCCGGGCGGCAGCCGGAGGGGCCGAGTTCAGGTTCACGTTGCCTGCCGGCACCCCTGAGCACGTCGTCTGAACCACCACCACCACCACGCCAACAGATTTGAAAGCGATGTCTGGACCCAACAAGAGCTATGACCCTGTCGAAGTCAGCGCGCTCGACCCGACCGCCCTCGCACAGGCTGTCGCCGAAGCCCTGGCTGCCTTCGCAGCCGCCGACTCGCTGGATTCACTCAAGGCGGCGCGCCTGGCCCACCAGGGTGACTCGAGCGCCTTGTCCCAGGCCAACCGCGAGATTGGTGCCCTGCCCCCGACCGCCAAGGCCGAGGCCGGCAAGCGGGTCGGTATGGCGCGCGGGCAGGTTGCCAAGGCGTTGGCGACCCGTCAGAGCGAGCTCGAGGTCGAGCGCGATGCACGCCTGCTCGTCGAGGAGGCGGTCGACGTCACCGCGCCTTTGGCCCGCCGCCCTGTCGGTGCGCGACATCCTCTCGAGCTCATCTCCGAACGCATTGGCGACATCTTCGTGGCCATGGGCTGGGAGATCGCCGAGGGGCCCGAGCTCGAGTCCGAATGGTTCAACTTCGACGCGCTCAACCTGGGTGCCGACCACCCGGCCCGCCAGATGCAGGACACGTTCTTCGTTGACCCGCCGGACGCCGGGCTGGTCCTGCGCACGCACACATCCCCGGTTCAGGTCCGGTCGATGCTCGAGCGCGACCTGCCGCTGTACATCGTCTGTACCGGCAAGGTGTTCCGCACCGACGAGCTCGACGCCACGCATTCTGCGGTGTTCCATCAGATCGAGGGACTTGCGGTTGCCGAGGGCCTGACCATGGCGCACCTGCGGGGCACGCTCGATCATTTCGTCGAGGCGCTGTTCGGCGAGGGGCTGGAGACGCGGCTGCGACCGTCATACTTCCCCTTCACCGAGCCCAGCGCCGAGCTCGACTTCCGTTGCTTCATCTGCGGTGGCTCGGATGATCACTGCCGCACGTGTGGCGGCACCGGCTGGATCGAGTGGGGCGGCTGCGGGATGGTCAACCGCCAGGTCCTCACCGCGTGTGGCATCGACCCCGACCGCTACACCGGCTTCGCGTTCGGCATGGGCATCGAGCGGGCGCTGATGCTGCGCCATGGGGTCAAGGACATGCGCGAGATGGTCGAGGGTGACGTGCGGTTCAGCACCCAGTTCGGGATGGAGATCTGATGCGGGCGCCAGTTTCGTGGCTGCGTGAGTATGTCGAGGGTGCGCCCGTCGCGACCGGTCGTGAGGTCGCCGCGAGCCTGGTTCGTCTGGGTCTGGAGGAGGAGGACCTGCACGGTGGCGACATCACCGGCCCGCTTGTCGTTGGTCGCGTCCTCGAGTTCGTCGAGGAGCGGCAGAAGAACGGCAAGCCGATCCGCAGGTGCCAGGTCGACGTGGGCCAGCACGGTCAACGGATCTCCGAGGGCACGCCTCAGGGGATCGTGTGTGGCGCCACCAACTTCGCGGTCGATGATCTCGTCGTCGTCGTGCTGCCGGGGGCTGTCCTTCACGGCGGTGTTCTCATCTCCGCCCGCAAGACCTACGGGCAGGTCAGCAACGGGATGATCTGCTCCGCCGCCGAGCTTGGCATCGGCTCCGGTCCTGATGCCACTGACGGCATCATCGTGCTGCAGTCGTTGCTCGGTGATGAGGCCGCGGCCACGCTGACCCCCGGAGACAACGCGATCGAGCTCCTTGGCCTGGCTGACGAGGTCGTTGAGGTCACCGTCACTCCAGACCGTGGCTACTGCCTCAGCATGCGTGGCATGGCCCGCGAGTACGCCCATGCCACGGGCGGAACCTTCCGCGACCCTGCCAACATCGAGACGGCGTCGGCCAACGCGAGCGGCTATGCCGTTCAGCTGACCGACGAGGCACCGCTGAACGACCGCACGGGCTGTGACCGATACGTGGCACGAGTGGTGCGCGGGGTCAACGCGTCAGCAGTCTCGCCGCCGTGGATGCAGAAGCGGCTCACCCAGATGGGGATGCGGCCCATCTCGCTTGCGGTCGACGTCACCAACTACGTGATGCTCCTGCTCGGCCAGCCGTTGCACGCGTTCGACGTCTCGACCCTGCGAGGGCCGATCGTCGTACGCCGAGCGCGGGCCGGCGAGACGCTGACGACCCTTGACGCTGTGTTGCGCACGCTGTACCCGCAGGATCTGCTGATCACCGACGGTGGCACAGCTGTGCTGGCCATCGCCGGGGTGATGGGTGGCGCCACCTCGGAGGTTGGCGCGTCCACGACCGACGTGCTGGTCGAGGCGGCGCACTTCGACCCGACCTCGGTGGCGCGCTCCTCTCGTCGCCACAGGCTGATCACGGAGGCTTCCAAGAGATTCGAACGCGGGGTGGACCCGGACATCACAGCTGTCGCCGCGCAGCTGGCTGTCAACCTGCTGGTGGAGTTCGGTGGGGGAGTCGCCGATGAGGGTGTCACGGACGTGGATCACCGTCCGGCACGTGCTCGGATCGATCTCGACCCGAGCCTGCCGGCCCGGCTGGTTGGTCTGCCGTACAGCCGAGCGGAGGTCATCGCCACTCTGCGCGAGATCGGCTGCGACGTTCTCGAGCTGTCCGGATCCGGATCAGAATCTGGGACACCGGCTGACTCGTCCGTGCTGTCGGTGCTGCCGCCCTCATGGCGCCCGGACCTGACCAATGGGCCTGACTTCGTCGAGGAGGTCGTGCGACTTCGTGGCTATGACCAGATCCCTTCGGTTCTTCCGCAGGCGGGCAGCGGCCGCGGGCTGACCCACGGCCAGCGCGTCCGGCGCGTTCTGGCCAACTTCCTTGCCGCGCAAGGCTTTGTCGAGGTGCTGACCTATCCGTTCGTGTCGCCACAGAGCCATGACGACCTGGGGCTGCAGGCGGATGACCCACGTCGTCACACCGTGCGTATTGCCAACCCCCTGTCTGACGAGGCGCCGCTGATGCGGACCTCTGTGCTGTCGACGCTGGTCGAGGCGCTGCGCCGCAACGTCTCTCGCGGGCAGCGTGATACCGCCGTTTTCGAGCTCGGGCTTGTCACACGGCCGAGCGGGGCACTCCGGGCGGCGCCCGTCCCCGGCACCCAGGCGCGTCCGGACGACGCGACGCTCACGCAGATCCTGGCGGCTGTTCCGCCTCAGCCGCGGATGATTGCTTTTGCGCTGACCGGCGCGTCCGACCGGGCGGGATGGTGGGGACCCGGCCGTCCGGCTGACTGGGCCGATGTGGTCGGTGCCGCGAGGGCCATGGCATCGGCGCTCGCGATCGAGCTGGTGGTCACGGCCGATGACCATGCACCATGGCACCCCGGTCGATGTGCACGCCTGGCGCTGGCTGACGGCACGGTTGTGGGTCACGCCGGAGAGCTGCACCCCAAGGTGGTGGCTGCCGTCGGCCTGCCACCACGCACCTGTGTCGGCGAGCTGAACGTCGACGTCCTCACCGCGGCGTGCGAAGCCAGCGTCCAGGCACGCGAGCTGTCGACCTACCCCGTGGCACGCAGCGATGTCGCCCTTGTCGTCGATGAGCAGATCCACGCAGCCGCCCTTGAGTCCGCTCTGCGGCAAGGGGCGGGCGAGCTGCTCGAATCGGTCTCCCTCATGGACATCTATCGCGGTGACCAGATCGGGCCGGGGCGCAAGTCGCTGGCCTACCATCTGGTCTTCCGCGCACCCGACCGCACCTTGACCACGAAAGAGGTCAACGGGCTTCGGGATCAGGCTGTCGCGTCCGCCGCGACCGCTGTGGGCGCCGTGCAACGCTGAACCCGACGTGTGGTTCTGCATAAGTTCCCGAACTTATGTATAGTCATACAATGCTGACGACGGCGATTGCGGGTGCCAGCGGCTATGCCGGGGGAGAGATCCTGCGGCTGCTGCTCGGACACCCCGACATGCGGGTGGGGGCCCTCACGGCCGCATCCAGCGCGGGCGCCAGCCTTGGCTCCATCCATCCGCACCTTCCAGGGTTGGCCGACCGGGTGCTGGCGGAAACCACCCCGGAGACGCTGGCCGGCCATGACGTCGTCTTCCTCGCGCTGCCCCACGGCGCCTCTGCCGCGCTCGTGGACCGGCTGCCGGATGACGTGCTCGTGATCGACTGCGGCGCCGACTTCCGGTTGGCCGATCCTCAGCAGTGGCGGCTCTTCTACGGCAGCGACCATGCAGGAACGTGGCCCTACGGGTTGCCCGAGCTTCCGCTGCCCCAAGGGCACAAGGGCCGCGAGGCGTTGGTGGGGGCTCGTCGGATCGCCGTCCCCGGCTGCTATCCCACAGCGTGCACGTTGGCACTCGCGCCAGGGTTCGTCGAGGGACTTCTCGAGGTGGACGACGTCGTCATCGTTGCGGCAAGTGGCACCTCGGGTGGAGGCAAGTCGCCGGCTCCGCACCTTTTGGGGGCAGAGACCATGAGCTCAATGTCGCCCTACGCGGTCGGCGGCGTTCATCGGCATACACCCGAGATCGAGCAGAATCTCGGCGCTTCGGCCGGGCAGCCCGTGACCGTCTCGTTCACGCCCACTCTCGCGCCGATGCCTCGCGGCATCCTGGCCACGTGCACGGCCAAGGCGAAGCCCGGACTCGTGTCTGCCACTCTGCGCGACGCCTGGCACGCTACCTACGACGATGAGCCCTTCGTCTACCTGCTGCCGCAGGGACAGTGGCCTCGGACCGCAGATGTGCTGGGCAGCAACAACATCCACCTACAGGTTGCGCTGGACGAACGAACCGGACGAGTCATTGCCGTGGCCGCTGTGGACAACCTGACCAAGGGCACCGCTGGGGCAGCCGTCCAGTGCGCCAACCTGGCCTTGGGGCTGTCTGAGACCACCGGACTGCCCACCGCAGGGGTGGCCCCGTGAGCACCGGTGACGTGGGCGCCACTGACATGGTCCGCGCAGCGGGTCGTCAGAGCCGGCTGGACGCGGCCACCAAAGCGCAGACGCTGGTCGAGGCGCTGCCGTGGCTCGAGCGTTTTCGGGGTGCCCTCATCGTCGTCAAGTACGGCGGCAACGCCATGGTCGACGACGCGCTCAAGGCGGCGTTCGCCCAGGACATCGTGTTCTTGCGCTATGCCGGGCTGCGACCCGTAGTTGTGCACGGCGGCGGCCCGCAGATCGCAACAATGCTGGATCGGGTCGGCCTGGTCACTGAGTTCAAGGCCGGTCTGCGGGTGACCACCCCAGAGGTCATGGAGGTCGTCCGCATGGTGCTGACCGGTCAGGTGGGGCGTGAGCTTGTCGGGCTGCTCAACCAGCATGGCCCACTGGCGGTGGGCTTGTCCGGTGAGGACGCTGGACTGTTCGGAGCTCGCAAACGGGTGGCGATCATCGATGGCCTCCCGGTGGACCTTGGCCTGGTCGGTGATGTCGAAAGCGTGAATCCCTCTGCGGTCATGGACATCCTGGACGCCGGGCGGATCCCTGTGGTGTCGACGGTGGCCCCCGACCTCGACGTCTACGGGCAGGTCCTCAACGTCAACGCGGACTCGGCCGCGTCAGCACTCGCGGTCGCGCTGAAGGCCGAAAAGCTTGTGGTGCTCACCGATGTCGAGGGTGTCTATGCCAACTGGCCCGACAAGGACTCGTTGCTCTCGCGGCTGACGGTGAGTGCGGCAGCAGATCTGATGACCCGGGTGAGCGAGGGCATGGTGCCCAAGCTGGAGGCGTGTGTGAGGGCCGTGACCCAAGGAGTGCCGCAGGCGCACGTCATCGATGGCCGGCAGCCACACTCGCTGTTGCTCGAGGTATTCACCAGTGAGGGCATCGGAACCATGATCGTTCCGGACACGACATGAGGCCGGCAGTGGACAGCGTGACCTATCTGGAGCGCTACGCACATTCTGTGTTGGGCGTCTTTGGTCGTCCCAAGGCTGTCCTGACCCGTGGCGAGGGCTGCTACGTATGGGATGTCGACGGCAAGCGCTATCTCGACCTGCTCGCTGGGATAGCCGTCAACGCGCTTGGCCACGGACACCCCGACGTGGTCGACGCGGTCTGCAAGCAGGCTGCGTCCCTGATCCATGTATCCAACTTCTTCGCCACCCCGCCGCAGATCGAGCTGGCCGAGCGGCTGCTGGCGGTCGCCGGCGCACCGGACGGGTCTGCAGTCTTCTTCGGCAATTCGGGCACCGAGGCGATCGAAGCCGCGATCAAGCTGAGCCGTCGGACCGGCCGCACGGCTCTGGTCGCTGCGGAAGCGTCCTTCCATGGGCGCACCACGGGGGCACTGGCACTGACCCACAAGCACGCGTATCGCGAGCCGTTCGCGCCGCTGATCCCGTCCGTCACCCACGTCCCCCTCAACGATGAACAGGCCCTGCGTGCCGCTGTCACCGCGGATGTCGCGGCCCTCTTCCTGGAGCCGATCCAGGGCGAGGCGGGAGTCGTGGCAGCGGACGCGGCATACCTGCAGCTTGCCCGTGAGCTGACCGCTGCCACAGGGACGTTGCTCATCCTCGACGAGGTCCAGACCGGCGTGGGCCGTACCGGGACGTGGTTCGCGTTTCAGCAGGCCGGCATCGTTCCGGACGCCATCACGGTTGCCAAGGGGCTTGGCGGAGGCGTCCCGATCGGTGCACTAGTGACCTTTGGCCCAACCGTCAGCGCACTGCTCACAGCCGGTCAGCACGGAAGCACCTTTGGCGGCAATCCGCTGGCGACCGCCGCCGGTCTGGCCGTTCTCGGCGCGATCGACAGGGACGGACTGCTCGCCCATGCCACATCAGTTGGCAACCATCTGGCCGATTCGGTTGCAGCGCTTGGCCATCCGCTGATCTCAGGTGTTCGCGGGGCAGGACTCCTGCGCGCCATCGTGTTGACGGCAGACGTGTCGGCCATCGTTGCTGATCGGGCGCAGACGGCTGGCTTCATCATCAACGCGCCGACGCCGGACGCACTCCGGTTTGCGCCCCCGCTGATCATCACGGTGGCGCAGGTCGACGAGTTCGTGGCGGCGTTGCCGCAGCTTCTCGACGGACTGGGCGCGGCGTCGTGATCCCGCAGACCAGGGCTGGTCGACGTCAGCTCATCCTCGACATACTCGGACGCCAGAGCGTGCGCTCCCAGGGAGAGCTCCTGGAGATCCTGTCGCGAGGCGGTATCGAGGTCACACAGGCGACCTTGTCGCGGGACCTTGTCGAGCTCGGTGCTGTCAAGGTCCGCCAAGGGAAGGCCTTGGTCTATGCCGTGCCCGGGCTGGGTGGAGATCGTACTGTCCGCGTGGCTCCTGGCCTTGACGAGGTGAGCTCACACTTGCGGCGACAGTGCGAGGAGCTGCTCGTCACCGCGCGGGCCACGGCCAACCTCGTGGTCGTGCGCACGCCGGCGGGAGCCGCCAACTACCTGGCCTCAGCGATCGACCACGCGGGCGCGGCGGACATCTTGGGCACCATCGCCGGTGACGACACCGTCATGATCATCACCAGCGGAGCACAAGAGAGCCAGGCGCTGGTGAGCCGGCTGCTGGCTCTGGCCGGTCGCGAGCGAACCGAGCCGTTCCAAGAACCCCACCCTGCAGACCCAACCAGTCGTCATTTCGACGATGACACCAACAAGGAGTCCCCGTGACTGACCGCGTCGTTCTCGCTTATTCCGGAGGTCTTGACACCTCTGTCGCCATCGGCTGGATCGCCGAGGCCATCGGCGCTGAGGTGATCGCCGTCGCCGTCGACCTGGGCCAGGGCGGCGAGGACCTCGACACCATCCGCCAACGCGCGCTCGACTGCGGCGCTGTCGAGGCATATGTCGCCGACGCGCGCGAGGAGTTCGCCGACGAGTACTGCCTCCCGGCGATCCAGGCGAACGCCCTCTACATGGACCGCTACCCGCTGGTCTCGGCGCTGAGCCGTCCCCTGATCGTCAAGCACCTGGTCCAGGCAGCCAAGCAGCACGGCGCCACCGTCGTCGGCCACGGTTGTACCGGCAAGGGCAACGACCAGGTCCGTTTCGAGGTCGGCATCTCGTCCCTGGCGCCGGACCTCACCTGCATCGCGCCGGTCCGCGACCTCGCGCTGACCCGCGACAAGGCGATCGACTACGCCGAGAAGCACAACCTGCCGATCGAGACCACGAAGAAGAACCCGTACTCGATCGACCAGAACGTCTTCGGCCGTGCTGTCGAGACCGGCTTCCTCGAGGACATCTGGAACGCTCCCATCGAGGATCTCTACACCTATACCAAGGATCCCGCTCGCCCGCATGAGGCCGACGAGGTCGTCATCACCTTCGAGGCCGGTGTGCCCGTTGCCATCGACGGAGAGAAGGTCAGCGTGCTGCGGGCCATCCAACAGCTCAACGAGCGGGCAGGCAACGCCGGTGTCGGCCGCCTTGACCTGGTCGAGGACCGTCTCGTCGGCATCAAGAGCCGCGAGATCTATGAGGCCCCCGGTGCCCTCGCCCTCATCACCGCTCACCAGGAGCTCGAGAACGTCACGATCGAGCGCGAGCTCGGGCGCTACAAGCGTGGCGTCGAGCAGAAGTGGGGCGAGCTCACCTACGACGGTCTCTGGTACAGCCCGTTGAAGCGCTCTCTCGACGCGTTCATGGCATCCACCCAGCGGCACGTCTCCGGCGACATCCGGATGACGCTGCACGGCGGTCGTGCCGTGGTCACCGGCCGCCGTTCCGAGACCAGCCTTTACGATTTCGGCTTGGCCACCTACGACGCCGGCGACACGTTCGACCAGAGCCAGGCCAAGGGCTTCATCGAGCTGCACGGCCTGTCCAGCAAGATCGCCGCCGGTCGCGACCTGCGACTGGGCAAGTGACCGGAATTCGCGAGTGACAGGGAGACATCGTGGCTGACCCGCAGCCCGGCATGCCGCAGCCCGGCATGCCGGAGCCTGACTCCCTTTCCCCACAGGCCAAGGTCAGTCTCTGGGGTGGCCGTTTTGCCGGCAACCCATCGGATGCGTTGGCTCGGTTGTCCAAGTCAACCCACTTCGACTGGCGGCTCGCGCCCTACGACATCGCGGGGTCCCGCGCACATGCTCGGGTGCTGCACCGCGCCGGTCTGCTCGACGACGCGGGCCTGGGCGCCATGCTTGACGGACTCGGGCGGCTCCTGGTCGACGTGCAGTCGGGGACGTTCGGCCCTGACGAGGACGACGAAGACGTTCACACGGCGCTCGAGCGCGGCCTGATCGAGCGCGTCGGCGCCGACGTCGGCGGTCGGCTCCGCGCCGGTCGCTCGCGCAACGACCAGGTGGCCACCCTGTTCCGTATGTACCTGCGCGACCACGCCCGCACCATGAGCGCGCTGGCGCTCGAGGTCGTGGACGCCCTGGTGGCGCAGTCGCACCAGCACATCGACGTCGCGATGCCCGGTCGCACCCACCTCCAGCACGCCCAACCTGTCCTGCTGGCCCATCACCTCCTGGCGCACGCGTGGGCCTTGTTGCGCGATGTCGAGCGCTGGCAGGACTGGGACCGGCGGGCGGCCATCTCGCCATACGGGTCGGGGGCACTGGCCGGCAGCTCCCTGGGACTGGACCCCGAGGCGGTGGCCGCCGACCTCGGCTTCACCGCCGCGGTGGAGAACTCCATCGACGGCACCGCGAGCCGCGACTTTGCCGCGGAGTTCGCCTTTGTCAGCGCCATGACAGCAGTCGACATCTCACGACTCGCCGAGGAGGTCGTCATCTGGTCCACCAAGGAGTTCTCGTTCGTCACCGTGGACGACGCATACTCCACGGGCTCGAGCATCATGCCTCAGAAGAAGAACCCCGACGTGGCTGAGCTGGCTCGCGGCAAGGCGGGGCGTCTGGTGGGGGACCTCGCCGGTCTGCTCACCACGCTCAAGGCGCTGCCCCTCGCCTATAACCGCGATCTGCAGGAGGACAAGGAACCCGTATTCGATGGCGTTGACACCCTCGAGGTCCTGCTTCCCGCTTTCGCCGGGATGATCGCGACCCTGCGGTTCAACACTGAGCGACTCGAGTCACTTGCCCCTCAGGGATTCTCGCTGGCCACGGACATCGCCGAATGGCTTGTCCGCCAGGATGTGCCGTTCCGCATCGCCCACGAGGTCGCGGGCACCTGCGTCCGCGAGTGTGAGGGCCGTGGCATCGAGCTGTGGGACCTCTC
>DATCNE010000165.1:0-1927 GCA_036565395.1 Dermatophilaceae bacterium | reverse complement strand
CATGACCGACTCCATGGCTGTCACCAGACCACCCGGGCTGCGCTGCCAGGTGCCCCCGCCACTGGCGTCGACCACTCGGTCGACTGGGAGGCGGTTTGCGGCAACCACCAGATCGAACGTCGGTGCAGCGACGGTCACGCGCCATCAGCTCCTGCCTCGGGGGTCTGAGGTCAGCGTACGGCGACCCGGTCCTGCCCCCGGTCCTGCCCCGGTCATGTCTCCGCCATCCTCGGGAGCGCTACCCGGCACTGGCCGCGGGCATCCTGCCCTGCTTCTGGATCTACGAGGATGTGGGTCGTCGCCTCAAGGACCGTGTGGGCGACCTCACTGGACACCCGTATGCCGACTGGATCAGTACCTACGGTGACCCGGCGTTCGCCGCGTCGACCGAACAGGCCAAGCAGATCCTGGATCGCACTGCGGCACAAGCGGACCCGGGCACGGTCGAGCGTATGCATCAGGCGTTCGCGACGGCCTCGCGCTACGAGTGGATGTTCGGGGACGCGTCATGGCGCCAGGAGACCTGGCCCGTCTGAGCCCGTACAGCGCACCAACGCGACGAACCAGCACCGACGGAGGCCACGTTCCGCTCGATCCCGAAAGCCCGGCCCACGACGTCCTGGGCCAGTTGGGGACCGACCAGCGCTACGCCGATCGCGAGTTCATGAACCTGCTAGAGGACACCATGTCCGTGGCCGACGTCAACGTCGCCGACTACGACGCGATCTACCTGCCCGGTGGGCACGGTGTGATGTTCGACTTTCCCCAGAGCGAGAAGCTCGCGAGCCTGATCACCGGGTTCTACGAGTCCGGCAAGATCGTCTCCGCGGTCTGCCACGGACCGGCCGGGCTGCTCAACGTCAGGCTCAGTAACGGCGACTACCTGGTCAAGGACAAGGATGTCACTGGCTTCTCTTGGCCCGAAGAGGAGCTCGCTCAGCGCGGCGAGGCCGTCCCGTTCAGCCTGCAGGACGACCTGAAGGAGCGCGGTGGAAAGTACACCCTGGCCGACAAGCCGTTTGACACCCACGTCGTCCAGGACGGCCAACTGATCACGGGGCAGAACCCCGGCAGTGCCAAGGCCGTCGCAGACGCCGTGGTCAAGCAGCTCAGCTGACGAGGAACAGAAAGACCGTGCCCGGCACACGGTAGGAGACATCAAGATTCCCACCCTGCGCCAACGACCGTCAGACGCAACGCAACTCCCTGTTGCCTGATCGGAAAATGAACTGTCGCCGGGGCTGGTAGTCAGCCTGCGGGGTGAGGGTGACGGTGTAGCCGAGTGCTTCGAGTTGGCGGACGTGGTTGATCTTGCGGCGTTCGGGCCGGATCCGGTTGTCGAAGAACTCGGGACCAAGATCGCGGTAGCGCCTGGTGGGGTCGGCGAGTAGGTGCCAGACGATGACGAGGATGGAGCGGGCGACGGCGACGAGGGCCTTGAGCTTGCCGATGCGCCTGGCCAAGCGGCGGTATCGGGCGCCGAGGAAGGTGTTGGTGCGCCCGGCTGATGCGGCGGCCTCACCGAGCACGCTCTTGAGGTAGGGGTTGCCCTTGCCGGTCTTACCTGAGCGAGTCTTGGCGCCGGACTGGTTGGCGCGCGGTGAGAGCTTGGCCCAGGACACCAGGTGCCCGGCGGTGGGGAAGATCGCCATGTTCAGTCCGACCTCGGCGATGATCACCTGGGCGGCGTGACGCCCGACGCCGGTGATTTCGTCGAGACGGTCTACCGCGGCCAGATACGCCGGTTCGCCCGCGTCGTCGGGGTTGGCAGCTGCGGGTGGTGCTTGGGCGGCGGGCATGTCGGCGATCCGTGCCTCGATCATCGCCCGGCCGGAGACCCCCATCATGTTGGTGGCCACCGAGGACAGTTTGATCAGGGCTCCTCTAGTAGCTTCTCCAGCCGCTGGATATGGCGGGACCGTTCGGC
>DATCNE010000164.1:0-5957 GCA_036565395.1 Dermatophilaceae bacterium | reverse complement strand
AGGTACAAGCTGATCAGCTGGGCCTACGCGGTAATTGGTCGTGATCCGGTCGTCCGAGCAGAATACGATCGAGAGTGCAGGGCCCGAGCCGCCCGAGGCACCCTCGTCCCGAGCGAGATCAACCTGGTCTGGGTCGAGGAGGTGCGCGCGAAGATGCATGAGGATGAGAAGTCCGCAGCTCACGTGGCGCCCCTGCGCCGCTGGTGGCAACGTCCCGAATGGAATGCCTGACCCATCGAGGTCACTGTCATCAGGACCTTCGACTCTGGTCGGAGCGGGCGCATCAATTCGAGCATGGGCTGGAGGTGATGGTGATGTCGACATCGTTCTTGCCACGGCGCAGTCAGAGCGCGGTACAGACCCGGACGGGAAGTCTCTTGGCCATGCGGGTCACGCTGGTGATCCTGCAGCTCTTCGTCGGGATCGGGGGGATCTTCGGCGGGCTCGAGATGATCCGAGATCCGCTCAACCCGCTCGGCATGACAACAGAGCTCATCGCCGGCAGCCCCTTCGATACCTACACGTGGCCCGGCATACTGCTCCTGGTTCTTGTCGGCTTGACCCCATGCGTGTTGGCGGTTGGTCTCGTGGCCCGGAGGCGCGGCGCCCTTGAGCTTTCAGGGTTGTTCGGTGTCGGTCTCATGACCTGGATCGGAGTCCAATGGGCACTGCTCTCGGACCGATTGTGGCTGCAGCCGGTGATATTCGGTATCGGCGCAGTGATCGCCGCGCTCGCGGCACTCGCGGTGCGTCGCAGGACACGATGAACGCATGGTTGATGACCGGAAGGGCACGACCATGAGCAGGGCAGACGCAGGATCCAGCATCTACAAGTCCGCCGCCACTTCTTGGGCAACGCACCCGAGGCAGGGTGCGGAGGCTGACCCGAGGCTGACCCCGTGCGCATCCCCTGCAAACCTTGCGGATCAACGAATTCCGCTATCGACGGTCAGCGTGATCTGCACCGGCGCGGTGGAGACAGTCACTTCTTCGGCAGCCGTTGACGCGTATCCACCAGGACTGGTCGCCCGGATGGTGTAACGCCCAGGCGGCAACATCAGTCGAAACTGTCCTCGCTGGTCGCTGGTTGTGTCGCCTCGCTTCTCGTTCCCGATCACAGCGACCACCAGGGCATCGGGAACCGGCCGGGGTGGGCATGGCTGACCCACTCGCTCGACCGGGCAGCTCGGCGCCGACAGCACCTGGCCGGTGACCACCACGGCTGATCCACCGTCGGCGAAGGGGCCGCACGCGGTAAGGACAACAGCGGCACCGAGCGCGACCATCACTTCACGTATCAACACATCCACTGAGACGCGCCGCAAGCCCCATCGGTTGCATCCATGGTCACGGCGAGACTCATGGAAGGCCAGCCAGGCGTAGGGCGTTGTGGGCGCTCGGCCATAATGCGGGGCATGGACGCACCGACATACAAGACGATCATCGAGCCCTTCCGGATCCACTCAGTGGAGCCGCTCCGGATGACCACACCGGAGCATCGCAAGGCTGCGATTGCCACGGCCGGCTACAACCTGTTCAAGGTGAACGCCCAGGACGTGCTGATCGACCTGCTCACCGACTCAGGCACCGGCGCGATGAGCCGCGACCAGTGGGCCGCGATACAGCATGGCGACGAGTCGTATGCCGGGTCACCGTCCTTCTTCATCTTCCGCGATGCCGTCCGCGAGCTGTTCCCGTTCGAGCACGTGCTCCCCACCCACCAGGGTCGAGCGGCCGAGAAGATCATATTCAGCGTCCTCGGCGGAACCGGGAAGGTCATCCCGAACAACACCCACTTCGACACCACGCGCGCCAACGTCGAGGCCTCGGGGGCAACGGCCGTCGACCTGGTCATCGCCGAGGGCCGCGACCCGCAGGCCGTCCATCCGTTCAAGGGCAACATGGATATCGAGGCGCTGGAGGCGTTGCTGCGCGAGCGCGCAGATGACGTCCCGGTCGTGTTCGTCACGATCACCAACAACAGCGGTGGTGGGCAGCCGGTGTCGCTGGCCAACCTGCACGCGGTCCGCGACGTGTGCGACAAGTACGGCAAGATGCTGTTCCTGGACGCCTGCCGCTTTGCGGAGAACGCCTGGTTCATCCACGAGCGCGAGGCCGGGCACGGCGACCGCGAGGTGGCCGACATCGTTCGTGAGATGGCCTCGCTGGCCGACGGCATGACGATGAGCGCCAAGAAGGACCCGATGGGCAACATCGGTGGCTGGCTGGCCATGAACGACGACGACCTGGCCCGTGACTGCCGCAACGTGCTGATCCTCACCGAGGGATTCCCGACGTATGGCGGGCTGGCCGGCCGCGACCTCGAGGCACTTGCCCAAGGGCTCAAAGAGGTTGTCAGTCATGACTATCTGCGCTACCGGATCCGCTCGACCGGCTACCTCGGCGACGCGTTGGTCAAGGCCGGAGTGCCGGTGATCACCCCGATCGGCGGACACGCCGTGTACCTCGATGCCCGGGCCCTGCTCCCCCACATCCCGCCGCTGGAGTACCCGGGCGAAGCGCTCGCCGTTGCCCTGTATGAGGCAGGCGGGGTGCGCAGCGTCGAGATCGGCACGGTGATGTTCGGCCGCCAGCCCGACGGCTCGGAGATCCCCGCCGCCCTCGACCTGGTCCGGCTGGCCATCCCCCGCCGGACCTACACGCAGAGCCACATCGACTACGTGATCGAGGTCTGCCAGCACGTCGGACGACACGCGGCTGACCTGAGGGGCTACCGCATCGTGGACGAGCCCCCAGCCCTGCGCCACTTCACCGCCACCTTCGAGCCCCTGGGCTGACCGCTCAGTCTGAGAATTCTTGCTTCGACACGAGCTGGTGCGCACGTTGGTGCGACACATTCAGCACGGTCCCGATGTCTCGCACCGTCAGACCGGCCGCTTTCATTGCCAGTGCCGCGTGACGTCGGCGCGAGGCGCTGAGCTCGGCGGCCGACTCAGACTCTTGACGGAGTCGGTCAGCTTCTTCCAGCTCACGGGTGATGGCTGGATCGAGGACCGTTCGAATGGTCACCGAGATGACTTCCTGCGGTAGGTCGGCGACGAACGCGATGGCCTCTCGCTGGTGCTCTTGAGCTTGATCGAGTCGTGCGACCTGGGAAATTGCTCCAGGGTGCTGGTCACACTGGACCACCCACCAGCGGCCATCTTTGCGTGCAGTGGACGTGAACTCCTGCATCATCGTCGCCACCATCCCTTTCCCAGTGCGGGCTGCAGTTGCCGGTACAGCGCCTCGGCGGTGCCTTCAGCGATCTCGTTGTGGCGCCACGACAAGACCCGCACTCCAAGTCTGGTCTGTTCCGGCGAAGTCCTGGGCCAAAACCTTGTGACGTCAGGAGATGGTTGCGAGCTGATAGATACAGTCGTCCGAATCGACCAACGACGAAAGGGTTGACGTGTCTCGACTTGAAAGGTTGGTCCCGGAGTGCCTTGATGACCAGCAGCGGGCGCTCTACGACCTGATCAGCGCCGGACCCCGGGCTGCGGGGCCACAATCGTTCCGCCTCGTCGGCGACGATGGTGCCCTCGAAGGTCCGTTCAACGCCATGCTCCTGTGCCCCATCCTGGGGACGGCCCTGCAGGAGCTCGGTGCAGCCCTCAGGTACCGCACCTCCCTGTCGGACCGCGCGCGTGAGATGGCCATCCTCGCCGTAGCGGCGCACGAGGACAGCGCGTTCGAGTGGCACGCCCATCAAGCGATAGGTCGCCTGACCGGACTGACAGATAGCGACTTCGCGGCGATCCGTGCCGGACGGGCTCCGGCCGACGCGAACGACGTGGAGCGCGCTGTCGTCAACGTGACATTCCGCATCCTGCGTGAAGGAGACCTCGACGACCCGGGCTTCGAGAACGCCGTCGCCAGCTTGCACACCGAGGGCCTGCAGGAGCTCATGACCCTCGTGGGCTACTACCGCCTGCTGGCGCTGCAGCTCCGGGTGTTCCGGGTCGGCGCCCCCACCTGAGCCGACCCGGCCGCACGCGCCTCCATCCGGCAGGGGGGTGACACCGGCGGGAGGTGGCGACGACTCCTCAGCCTGGTGGGGTACCGCTCAGAAGTGGCCGTACCTCATAAATGGCCGTACATTAACCGAATCATGTGCGGCCAAATGAACAGTCAGGAACGTGCGATGGACCAGGTCCGGACCAGGGTGTCGGCATACGCGCGTGTTGCCAGCGACCTGCGAGCGCAGATCCGCGACGGGGCGTTCCGGCCCGGGTCGCCGATGCCGACCGAGGCCGAGATCGCCGCCCAGTACTCCGTGAGCAGGCACACTGTCCGCCGGGCGTTCCAGGACCTGGTCGCAGAGGGGCTCGTGCGCCGGGTGCCCGGGAGCGGCACGTTCGCCACGCCAAGCAGCCGCTACCTGCGCCAGTTCGGCTCGATCGAAGACCTCATGGCGCTGTCGGCGGACAGCGAGATGCGGGTGCTGCAACCGCTCGGGGAGGCGGTCGACCCTGCGGCCGCCGGCCGGCTCAGGCTCAGCGACGACCATGTGGCCACGGCCTCCTTCACCCGGCTGCACGACGGCGAGGCCTTCTGCCACACCCGGCTGTGGCTGCCGCCGTGGGTGCACCAGCTCCTCGGCCGCATCGAGGAGCTGGCCAGCCCGGGCTCGTTGAGTCGGGTCACGGTGATCGCCTTGCTCGACGAAGTGCTCCGTTCGCCGATCCAGGACGCCGAGCAGAGCATCTCGGTCGAGCCTGCCACGCCAGAGGTCGCGCAAGCGCTCGAGGTGGCACAGGGAACCGCACTGTTGCGGATAGACCGCGTCTACTCGGACACCGCCGGCGACCCGGTCGAGCTGGCCGTGAGCCACTTCCATCCCGACCGCTACTCCTACCGGGTCCGGTTGCGCCGACATGTCATCTAGCGCGCCAGCGCGTGATCCAGCGCAGCGCATCCTGGAGGGCCTCACCGTCGTCTCCATCGAGCAGGCCGTGGCAGCCCCGTTTGCCACCCGTCAGCTCGCCGACCTCGGTGCCCGCGTCATCAAGGTGGAACGCCCGGGTCTGGGCGACTTCGCCCGCGACTATGACGAGACGGTCATGGGGATGTCCTCACACTTCGTCTGGCTCAACCGGTCCAAGGAGTCGATCGCCCTCGACCTCAAGACCGATGCCGGTCGCCGGGCGATGCTGGCACTGGTCGCCAGGGCGGATGTCTTCGTGCAGAATCTCGCCCCCGGCGCGGCCGAGCGGCTCGGTCTCGGCGCCGCGGATCTACGTGCCAAGCATCCCGGCCTGATCCACGTCTCGATCTCGGGCTACGGCCTGGGCGGGCCGTACACGAAGAAGAAGGCCTACGACCTGCTCGTGCAGTGTGAGGCGGGGCTGGTCTCGATCACCGGATCGCCCGACGAGCCGGCCAAGGTCGGCATCTCGGTGGCAGACATTGCCGCTGGCATGTACGCCTACACCGGGGTGCTGACCGCGCTGCTGCGCAAGGGCCGCACCGGGGAGGGTGCGACCGTGGAGATCTCGATGCTGGAGTCTCTTGGGGAGTGGATGGGTTTCCCGATGTACTACGCCTGGTACGGCGGGCAGTCCCCGGAGCGCAGCGGCGCATCACACGCGGCAATCGCTCCGTACGGGCCGTTCCCCTGTGCCGGGGGCGAGCAGGTGTTCCTCGGCGTCCAGAACGAACGCGAGTGGGCGATCTTCGCCGACAAGGTGCTCGACACCCCCGAGCTGGCCACCGACGAGCGCTTCGTCAACAACAGCGTGCGGGTGGCCCACCGCGAGGACCTGAACGCCGAGATCGCAAAAACGTTCAGCACCATCAGCGGCGACACCGCCATCGACCGGCTCGAGGCTGCCGGTATTGCCAACGCGCGGCTGCGCGACCTCGCCGGGCTCGTCGGTCATGAGCAGCTCGCCGCCCGAAACCGTTGGCGCGAGGTCGAGTCCCCGGTCGGGCCGATCAAGGCGCTGGTCCCGCCC
>DATCNE010000163.1:0-10315 GCA_036565395.1 Dermatophilaceae bacterium | reverse complement strand
GCCACCTGAGCCTTCGAAACCGGGCCCAGCGTTCCTCCGCAGGCCAGGCACAGGCTCCACGGCTGCAGCGGCGGGCGGAACCGCTCGATGAAGTCGGCCAGCTGGGCGTCGGGGTGCTGACCGCGCACGAAAGCGGCACGGCGCAGCCCCTTGCGCATCAACAGGCTCCGGTCTCGGCTGAGTAGCACTCGGTCCTCACGTCCGGCCAGCTCGACGAGATGGTCGTCATCAGCGTCCTTGTCGTACGCCGCGTCGACGCCCAGGAGCCGAAGCCTGCGGGTCAGCGCGCCGAGGTGCACGTCCAACAGGAAGAGCGCCGACCCCTCCAGGGGCTGCGGCCGGGCTCGGACGACGACGTCCAGCTGATCCTGCTCCTGCAGCCGGCTCCGCCAGGACACCGAAACCTCGGCCACGACCAGGTCCTCGACCTCGGTCAGTGGCACGCCCACGCTCTGGACGAGATGCCCAACCGTGGCAGTCGGGTCGTGAGGCAGGTCGAGCTCGCCGCGCTCGCGGCCCCGGCGCGGCAGCAGGAAGCGCAGTGCGGGGTGGACGTGCAGCCGCACCGTGCCCGGCGCCACGGGGGTTTCCGCCGACCCCGCTCGTTGCGCGGCGTCAGCCTTCTCCTGCACGGCGTCGGAGGGCGGCCTCTGCCGAGCCGGGGAGACGTTGACGGGACGCGGATCAGCCACGGCTCCAGACTCGTCCACCAGCGCGCCGGCCGCCAGCCGTTTCGGCAGGGACGCGCAGCCCTGGGCCCAGGAGTCAGGGATCAGTTAGATACGGCGATTTGGGGCAACGTTTTCACACCCGACGCGGCTATGTCCGGATGTCACCTCGGGAACTCTGCCTGGGCGGGCTGACGCCGAGCGGCTAGTCCTGGCGCTCGAGCTGTTCCTTGAGGTGCTGATAGCTCTGAGGTGCGCGCTTTGCCGCCTGACGACGGACGATGAGCGGCACAAGCAACTTGCCGATCCCATGTCCCTCGAAGTCCATGACTACCGTGATCCGCGACCGGGTGTTGTCGGCGAGCGGTTCGACGGTCAGGTCGACGTTTGGCCTGACCGGTCCGTCTACACCGTGCGCTGCCCAGTTGGTGGGGGGCCTGTTTTCCGTGATCTCCTGCGTCATCGCGCGCTCGCCGCGGCCGATTCGCCGAATCGTGGTGAACCGGGAGCCCACGCCGGGTGCCTGACCTGCTTCGAGGCGCGCGCTCACGACATCGTCTTGCCACTCGGAGAACCGTGATGGGTCGGTGGCGTAGGCGAACACGTCTTCCGACGGACGTGCGATTTCGATGTAGGACGTGATCGGTGACATTTTTCGTCCTTGTGGGTGCGGACCCTGCCGGGTCCGGGGTCTGATACGACCTTGCTACGACGGCCTGCGCTGATCAACGGCACGCTACACGGGCAACCCAGTCGCGGGGTGGATCACGGAGGCCCTGTCCAGGGCCTCTCATCAAGCATGAGCGCGCGTTGCCTTGGGCTGTTGTCCCGGTTACCGATCCCGGACTGCGACGCAAGTTGGTGTCTCAGAAGACGAGGCCTCGTCGAAGCCCGTGACCCACCTCCAAGAGGCCACGCATGGTTCGACCTACGTCGCGAGGGAGGTCAGGACCTCGCCACTGGCGGGGCCGTTGGCCAAGAAATGTGAGCCGCTGGTGAGCAGAGGCATCGGCGTCATGCTCCGTCCGGTGCACCACGTGTCGAAGGCGGCGGCTGTGATGGGGCGGGAGAGGTGGTACCCCTGAGCGACATCGCAGCCGAAACCTGCCAGGGTAGTTATGATCTGCTCGGTCTCAACGCCCTCGGCGACCAGTGTGAAGCCAAGGTCGTGGCCGAGGTTGATGAGGCTTTGGACGATGAGCGCGTTGTTTGGGTCCTGGATCATGGTCATGACGAAGGACCGGTCGATCTTCAGCTCGTTTACCGGCAGGTTCTTGAGCTGGCCCAAGCTGGTGTACCCGGCACCGAAGTCGTCGATGGAGATCCGTATCCCCAAAGCGGAGAGTTGCTCCAGCACCTTCTGCGCCCGGGCCGGCTCGGTCATGAGCGCCGACTCGGTCACCTCGAGGGTGAGCAGTTCGGGTGGGACTCCGTGTGCGCTAAGGAGCGCTGCGACCTGGCCGGGTAGGTCCTGGTCGAGAAGGTTACGAGCTGACAGGTTCACCGAGACGGGAAGCGGGCGGCCGGCGTCGGACCAGGTGCGGGCCTGCGCGAGGGCGGTGTCCAGGACGTGGCGGGTCAGCGGGCCGATCAGCCCGGTGTGTTCGGCGACGGGGATGAACTCGTCGGGGAAAACCAGGCCGTGCTCGGGGTGCTGCCAGCGCACCAGGGCCTCGGCGCCAACGATGTCGCCGGTGCTGATGCTGAGCTGGGGCTGGTAGTGCAGGATGAGCTCACCGCGGTCCAGCGCCCGGCGCAGGTCGCCGAGCAGCGCGAGCTTGGCTGGGGAGTGCCCGTCAACAGCAGGGTCGTACACGCACATCCCCAGATTCTGGGTCTTCGCGGCGTACATGGCGATGTCGGCGTGCTTCAGCAGGGTGGTCGCATCCTGGCCGTGCTCACCGGAGAGTACGACCCCGACGCTGACTTCCACGTCCAAGTCGATGCCCTGGACATGAAACGGCGTCTCCAACGCCGCCCGAAGTTTGGCTGCCACGCCTGTAGCGTCCGCGATGCTGCCGACCTCGGGCAGCAGGACCACGAACTCGTCCCCGGCCAGGCGGGCGACCGTGTCCACGTCGCGCAGCACGCCGGCCAGACGCGGCCCGACCTGGGTGAGCAGCGCGTCGCCATAGGGGTGGCCGAAGGTGTCGTTAATGTCCTTGAACCGGTCCAGGTCGAGCAGCAGCAGCCCGGTGGCGGTCCCTACCCGGGCGTCGGCCCGCAGCGCCTGCCCGAGCCGGTCGGCCAGCAGAGTGCGGTTCGGCAGCCCGGTCAGGGCGTCGTGTAGCGAGTCGCGCACGGCGCGGGCTCCTTCATCTTCGAGCACCCGGCGGTGGCCACGGGAGATGGAGACCAGCAGGGCGGCGAGGGCCAGGCCAATCAGAAACAACACTGGGGTCAGCTGCCGGTTGAGAGTCTCCAGCCGCTGCAGGTAGGCGAGCTCAGTTAGCGCGATGTCATTCTTGTGCCGTGCCGCTTCGGTCACCGCCTTCTCAATTCCGACGAAGGGGTCGACCTCGCCACTGTCGATCAACAGAACGGCGGCCGTGTCCCCGCGGTCCACCGCGGCGAACATCCGATCGATCGCTGCCAGATAGCCGGGGTGCTCAGCCAAGACACGGTCCACGAATGCTCGGTCGCCGGCGTCCCCTTGGTGCCGGATCCGACCCAATGCCGCGACGAAGTCGGCATCCGACGCGTCGTAAAGACCGCGGATCTCGGGCCGCGGCTCGAGTCGGTACTTGCGCTCCATCAACTCCTCAGCAGCCACCGCGCTGGCCGCTTCGGTGTAGCGGTCCGACATGGCGTTGGCCGCCACTGCCCGACTCGCCGCGCTGCTGGTCGCTTGTGACGACCATACGGCGAACACGCTGAGGGCGAGCAGGAGGAGCACCAGAACGCCGCTAGCAATCCGGCTACGCCGGGCCGAACGCTCGCCCGACGGCCGCAACTGCAAGCCCGCAGGTGCCTCGGGGTCAGGCGCTGGCTTGGCCATGATCGTGGTTCCCCTCGTCCCGTACGGGCATCTACCGGTCTACCGACACGCATGTGGGCGCGCATTACCGCAAAGGCAGTCATTTCCCATCATGTCGGCTTGAGCACGCCCGCGTCCGCCGATCCCCAATATCAAGCAACAAGGCTCGGGCACATTGCCGAAGAAACGGGAAACGGGCCCTGGTAGGTGACCGCCGCGCTCTGAGCGACTCGAAGGTGTGCTCGTGGGTGCAGATGCACATGGATCGTCCGTCCTGCTCGGCTGCTAGCGGCCGTACCCGTGATGCCAGCGTGCATCCAGGGATCGTTCCCCATTGCGAGTTGCCGGCAGGCAGTTGTTTCGTTCAAGAAGGATCTCGGACGCACGACCGATCATCGGCGCCCGTAGGACGATCCCGCCACGGGACGACGAAAATCAGGTTTGTTCTAGGTCTGCGAAGCCTTAGCGCATGCCCGTAGGCCGTAGGTCCCCGCTGCGGAACGACGAAGATCAGACCTGTTCCAGGTCGGCGCAGCCTCCGCGCGTGCCCGTGCGCCGTTGGCAGCCTTGACCCAGCACCTGAGGTGCGCCGGGTCGTGGAGGGTTTTCGAACCAGTGCCACTGTGGGTGGGTCTTGTGGGTCCGAGCCATGCCTAGGGGTTACCGTTAGTGGGAGCGCGGTACGACGAGCCCGCTCTCGTAAGCGGTGACGACGGCCTGGGTGCGGTCGCGCAGTCCGAGCTTGGTCAGGATTCGGCTGACGTGGGTTTTGACGGTCTCCTCGGTGACGTTAAGCCGGTTGGCGATTTCGGGATTGGATAGTCCTTCGGCGACGACCTGCAGGACTTGGATTTCGCGTGGGGTGAGTGTGGCGAACGTGGCTTTTGGTAGGGCGCCGGGTTGGCGGTGCAGGGTGGCGAACTCGGCGATGAGGCGTCGGGTGACGGTGGGTCCTAGGAGGGCGTCGCCGGCGGCTATGACGCGGACGGCGTCGAAGAGGCGTTCCGCGGTGACGTCTTTGAGTAGGAAGCCGCTAGCGCCGGCACGTAGCGCGTCGTAGACGTATTCGTCGAGGTCAAAGGTGGTCAAGATGAGCACGCGTGGCCCGGATGTACCGGGGCGGGTGAGGTGGCGGGTGGCTTGGATGCCGTCCATGCCGGGCATCCGGATATCCATCAGAACCACATCCGGTGTCGTTTCGCGGCAGGCTCGAATTGCTTCGGCACCGTCGGCAGCGGTTCCGACGACGGTGAAGTCCGGTTGAGTGCCGAGAAGTTCGGCGAACCCGGCGCGCACCACGTCGTGGTCGTCGGCAACGACGAGCCGGATTGTCGGGGTCGCGGAATTCATCGGGTGTCCTCGGGTCGGGTGGGAAGGCGGGCATTGACGAGGAATCCACCGATGCTGGCCGGGCCGGTGCGCAGGTCGCCGCCGACGGCCGCGGCCCGTTCCCGCATTCCGGCAAGCCCGTGCCCATGCTCGGGTGTGGCGGCGTTGGGTCCGGGTCCGTTGTCGCGGACGGTCACGTCCAAAGTGGCGGCGGTGTAATGGAGCTCCACGTCGACTGCGGCACCGGGAGCGTGCCGGCGGGTGTTGGTGAGGGCTTCCTGGATGATGCGGTAGGCGGCGAGTTCCACACCGGGGTCAAGGGTCACCGGCGATCCGTGCAGGATCAGGCGGGTGCCGGTGCCGGTCGCGTCGCGGGCCTCGTCCAGGAGGTCGTTCAGCTCTCGGAGGCTGGGTTGTGGCCGCCGGTCTGGGGTGTCGGTTTGGGCGTCCTCGCGCAGGACGCCGAGCAGGCGGCGCATTTCGGTGAGCGCGGCCCGGGCGGTGTCACCGATGGCAGAGAGGCGTTGAGCGCCGAGCGCTGGCATCCCGGGCGTGGTCAGTCGGGCGGTTTCGGCCTGCACAGCGACCAGTGAGACGTGGTGGGCGACGACGTCATGCAGCTCTCGGGCGATGCGGGCGCGTTCACCCCGCGCGGTGTGCTCGGCAAGGGTCCCGGCGATGGCGTGCCGGGCGGCCCGGTTCTTGCTGTCCTCGCGTCGCATCCGCCTGGTGGTTGCGACCAGCGCGACTGCCGGCACCAGGGAAGCGAGCAGGACGGCGATGATGCGGACGTCTGGATGGGCGGAAGTGGTGAGCACGATCAGCAGGTATGCGGCGACGGCAGCGGCCGCGATGGTGGGGCGCCCGCGACGGCCGAGGAGGTAGGCCGCGAGGAGCTGGGCTACGAAGCCGGCCGCGGTCAAGGTGTGGAAGATCCCCAGAGATAGCACACCCGCCGCGATAATGATCCCGGCTGCGACGGTGGGGCTGGGCAGTGCCAGCGGGAGCGTCGTGGCCAGTGCGAGCAGGCACAGCAGCGCGACCAGGCCCAGGACGTCGGTGCTGGCGTGCCGGGCGAGTGTCTCAACGACGGCGCCGAGTCCCAGCAACCCGGCCCAGACGATCGTGGCGCGACGGGCCGTGGGGATCTGGCGCGCCCAGGCGAGCCTGTCGCCACCGCTGTCCTCGGCCTTGTCCACTGTGCCATTGTCGCCGTAGGTGGGCAGCCTGGCATCCCTGACCATCCCTCGCGCGAGGGATGTTCGCCGGGTGTCCCTCGCGTGAGGGATGCTGAAGATGGCCCTGTGGGGGGACGACCCGAGGCTGCGGGTTACCTAGCGTTGGCGGCATGGACACAAACATTGAGGTTACCGGCCTGCGGAAGCGGTTCGGGTCGACCACGGCGCTGGACGGGATTACCTTCAGCGTCGCTCCCGGAGAGATCACCGGGTTCGTCGGCCCTAACGGGGCAGGGAAATCCACGACGATGCGGGTCGTCCTTGGCCTGGATGCGGCGGACGAGGGAACCGCACTGGTCAGCGGGCAGCCTTATTGCGACCTGCGCCATCCGTTGCGCCACGTCGGTGCGTTGCTGGACGCCGCCGCTCTGCACCCGGCCCGCAGCGGACGCAACCATCTGCTGTGGCAGGCCCACTCCCAGGGCCTGTCCGCCGCTCGGGTGGACGATGTCCTTACCCAGACCGGGATGGAAACCGCGGCCCGACGCAAGGCGGGCGGCTACTCGTTGGGAATGCGGCAGCGACTCGGGATCGCGGGTGCGCTGCTTGGCGACCCGCCCGTCCTCATGCTCGACGAACCGTTCAACGGCCTGGACCCTGAGGGCATCGTGTGGATGCGTGGCTTTCTGCGGACGCTGGCGGCCGAGGGCAGGGCGGTTTTGGTCTCCAGCCATCTGATGAGCGAGCTGCAGGACAGCGCCGGGCACCTGGTGGTCGTCGGGCGCGGCAAGGTCGTGGCCGACACCAGCGTCGCCGACCTGATCGCCACCGCGTCCGGTGACCGGGTCACCCTGCGCACGTCAGCCCGGACCGAGGCCACGAACGTCCTCGCCGGTGCCGGCGCCACCCTGACCGTCGCCGACCGAGACACGCTCACCGTCGCCGGGCTCCCCTCCGAACAGGTCGTGGCCCTGCTCGGCGCGGCCAGAGTGCCATTCTCCGAGGTATCGGCGCACCGGGCCAGCCTCGAAGAGGCGTACATGGAACTGACCCGCGACACGGTCGAGTTCCGCGCCACCAACCCCGAGGAGACGGCCCGATGACCACCACGACCACGGCCTACCGCACCGACACACCCACCGGGCGCGACGGCTTCGCCCAGCTGTTGGGCGGCGAGTGGACCAAGTTCCGCACCGTAAGCGGCTGGCTCATCGCCACCGCCGCCGCCGCCGTAGTGATGGTCCTGCTCGGGGTGCTCACCGCCGCCGGAAGCCACAGCTCATACGGAAGCACCCCTGCCAATCCCAACGGCATTGTCGGTCACCCCTACGTCCCGATCGGCCCCGACGGCGAGGCGGTCAGCGACAGCTTCTACTTCGTCCACCGACCGCTGCACGGTGCCGGCAGTATCACCTCGAAGGTGAGCTCGCTGACCGCCCGCTTGGCTCCGAGGGGCCCAGGCAGCGCCAACCAGAGCCCGCCGGCAGCCACCACTGGCGGTGTGCAGCCGTGGACGAAGGCCGGCCTGATCATCAAGGCGAACACCAGCCAGGGCTCCCCCTACGCGGCGATCATGGTCACCGGTAGTCACGGCGTGCGGATGCAGTACAACTACACCGGCGACATCGCCGGCCCCTCCGAGACGGTCTCGACGACCTCACCCCAATGGCTGCGGCTGACCCGCGCCGGTGACACCATCACCGGGTACGCCTCCACCGACGGCACCACCTGGACCACCGTCGGCGCCATCCACCTGACCTCCCTACCCACGACCGTTCAAGCCGGACCCTTCGTCGCATCCCCCGACAAACGGACCTTCACCCAGCAGCTCGGCAGCGGCTCCGCCACCGGCGGCCCCACCATCGCCACGGCCACCTTCGGCGCCCTCGACCTGCGCAGCCAGCAGCCAACCAGCACCTGGACCGGCACCGACGTAGGCGCCAGCCCACAAGGCGCGGGAGGACTCCCGGCCGCCGACGCAGGCGGATTCCAGACCGCCGGCGGCACCTACACCCTCACCGGCTCCGGCGACATCGCCCCCGACGCCGGCCAGTCCGGCGCCAGCATCGAGCGCACCCTCATCGGCGGGTTCGCCGCCCTGCTCGTGATGATCGTCCTGGGCGTGCTGTTCATCACCACCGAGTACCGGCGTGGTCTGATCCGCACCAGCCTGACCGTCAGCCCCCGGCGCGCCCGGGTCCTGCTCGCGAAGGCGACCGTCATCGGGGCGGTCACCTTCGTCACCGGACTGGTCGGTGCCGCCATCGCGATCCCGATCAGCGAGCACATCCAGCGCGCCAACGGCAACTACATCAACCCCCTCACCGCAACGACCGAGATCCGCGTCATCGCCGGCACCGCCGCACTCCTGGCCGTGGCTGCCGTCTTCGGCCTCGCCGTCGGCACGATCCTGCGGCGCAGCGCCGCCGCAATCACCGCCGTTGTCGCCCTTGTGGTGCTGCCCTATATCCTCGCCACCTCCGGTGCACTTTCTGCAGGCGGGTCGGACTGGCTGCTACGGGTCAGCCCCGCCGCCGGGTTCGCGATCCAGCAGAGCATCCCGGCATATCCACAGGTCGACCTGGCATACACCCCCACAGCCGGCTTCTACCCCCTGGCGCCCTGGGCCGGGTTCGCGGTGATGTGTGCCTGGGCCGCCCTCGCGTTGGGTGTGGCCATCTACCTGTTGCGGCGGAGGGACGCATGAGGAAGGCCCTACACGCCGAGTGGACGAAACAGCGCACCGTGACCGGACCCGCCTGGCTGCTGCTCGGCGCCGCCGCGCTGACCGCGGGGCTGAGCACCCTGGCGGTCACGGCGATCACGTGTCCCGCGGCCGGCTGCATGGTCGATGCCACCAAGCTCAGCCTCACCGGCGTCCAACTCGGCCAGGCTGTCGTCGCCGTCCTGGCAGTGCTGGCAGTCAGTGGCGAATACAGCACCGGCCTGATCCGCACCACACTGACCGCGATGCCCCACCGCATCACCGTCCTGGCCGCTAAATGCCTCGTCGTGACCGGCGGCGCGCTGGTCGCCGCAACCGTCGGCGTCCTGGGCAGCGTCCTGGCTGGCCGGCTGATCCTGCCCCGGCACGGCTTCACCACCGCGCACGGCTACCCGCCACTGTCCCTGACAAACGGGCCAACCCTGCGCGCCGCCGCCGGCTCGTTGCTCTACCTGGCCCTGATCGCCCTACTCAGCCTCGGCATCGCCGCCCTGGTACGGGACTCGGCCGCCGCGATAGGTACCATCCTCGGCCTGCTCTACCTCGTCCCGATCCTGCTCGGCGTCATCACCGACCCGAACTGGCGCCAACACATCCAACAAATCGCACCCAGCAACGCAGGCCTGGCCATCCAAAACACCATCGGACTCCACAACCTCCCCATCAGCCCATGGGCCGGCCTCGCTGTCCTGGCCGGATGGGCCGCCGTAGCGCTGATCGCCGGCGGTGGGCTGCTCGTACTGCGCGACGCTTGACCCGCACCACACCCAGATCCGCGGCGTGGGGGTCACTGTTGGAACCGGTCGTCCGACGTGCAGGGCTGTGACACCGTTTCAGGAATCTGTACCTGGTCCAGTCTCACGCTCCCGGGATCAACGAGTGTCTGTCCGGCTCCTGATCGACGGAAGAGACCTCACCGACGGCCGCCCCAAAGAAGGGAAGATCTACGGCCATCGTGCTCGTTCCTAAGCTCAGGATCGAGCACATCCTCAGTGTCGGATTGGACTTCGTTCAGGCTGGAGTTCCTCGCAGGCTCGGTTGGTGCCGGGGGACATGGCTCAGGAAGCCCTGGTTTTTGGGTCCAAGAAGATAAGCGAACGGCGCGCTGATTTGAATACCTGACCGTCGTAATAGGGCCGTCCGACGCATCAGACAGGATCACCCGAGCTTGTCCACGAACTCGATGGCGTCCTCCGTATGTAGGAGCGCAAAGGACTCGTCATGGAGGACCGCCGACCGATCGACGCTCGAACAAACTCACTCACTCAGCGATGGGTATGAGTCTCTGTTCGGTGAGGGATCGGCGAATTCAGGCGGTCGTCGCAACGATGGGCCTTTCGGGGTCAAACAGTAGACGCTGCATGGCTTTTGCGGGTGTGATGCCACCCAGTGTCTTGCGAGGTCTGGCGTTGAGCTCGGTCGCCACCTCAAGAAGCCT
>DATCNE010000162.1:0-2350 GCA_036565395.1 Dermatophilaceae bacterium | reverse complement strand
GATACACCACCGTGACAAGCCTTATTCCGCGTCTGCCCATTGGGCGTCTTCCTATTCCGCGTATCATCAATATTTCTTCCATTGTGGGATGGCGATGGCAGATTCTAGCGTCCGGCAGCCACCTATGTCCCGTCCCGCGCCGGTAGGCTTACCGCGGCGAAAGGAGTGCCCGATGGCGCCACCACGGGATGTCACCAGAGTCGCAAACAACGTCGAGGGCCAACCTGCCCTGCAGATGGGGGCTCGGGTCGGCTATGCCGTCAATGGTCTGCTGCACCTGCTGATCGGCTGGATCGCCCTGCAGGTCGCATGGTCTGCCAGCCCCAAGTCGGCGGACCAGTCCGGAGCGCTGCAGTCCCTGGCAGGGAGCAGCCTGGGACGGTTGACGCTCTGGGTGGCGGTGGTGGGGTTCCTGGCCCTGGCACTGTGGCAGCTGGCCAGCGTCCTGGCGGTGCGCACCGGCGGCGAGTCATCGCAGTTGGCGGAGAGGGCCAAGGGCATCTCCAAGGCGGTGGTCTATCTTGTGCTGGCGTGGACCAGCTTCAGCACCGCCAAGGGAAAACCCAGTAGCAGCAAAGCCCAGAGTGCCGACTTCACGGCAACCTTGCTGCAGCACACCGGGGGCAGACTGCTGGTAGCCGTCATCGGACTGGCAGTCATCGGGGTGGGCGGCTACCACGTGGTCAAGGGCTGGACCAAGAAGTTCCTCCAGGACCTGAGCGGGAACCCCGGCGTTCTTGCGACCCGCGCCGGGGTTATCGGCTACATCGCCAAGGGCATCGCCCTGGCTGTGATCGGGGCGCTGTTCGTGATCGCGGCGGCGCAGAACTCCTCGAGCAAGGCCACCGGGCTCGACGGGGCGCTGCGCTCACTGCGTCAGCAACAGTTCGGGCCCTGGCTCCTGACTGCCGTCGCCCTCGGCATCGCCGCCTTCGGTCTGTACAGTTTTGCTCGCGCCAGGCATGCACGCGTCTGAGACCGTCAAGACTCATCTCAGGCCAGGCTCATCTCAGAAGGAGCGGCGCATCCTGACCTTGACCGGCCGCCCGTCGGGGTCGTAGAGGAGACGATAGAGCGGCATGGTCCACGCCCTCGTGAACCAGGTCAGTGTCCCGTCGTCCACTGGCCGAAGCCGGCCGGGTGGTCGGGCACCCCGGCAGCCGCCGTCATACCAGCCTTCGAGCTGCGCAGCGCAGTCGGCGAAGATGGCGAACGTTTGTGCCAGGTCGTGCAGCTCGTCCATCGGGCCGCTACGGTCGAGGTGCTCGGCGGCGAGGTTGAGCCGCAATGCCCGCGCGTACCCGGGGTCGCAGACCGCTGCGGACACTTCGGAGTCGTGGGTCCAGGACCTGCGGTTGAAGTTGTCGGACCCCACCGACGCCCACCGGTCGTCGATCACGCAGACCTTGGCGTGCACGTAGACCGGAACACCTGCTGGGCTCTCCAGACCGTAGAACGCCACCCTTCCCGGTCCCGCCTTGCGTAGCGCGGTCATCGCGCGATCGCGCGCGACCAGATTCGGCGGCTTGGAGATGCGACCATCCTGGTCGGGGAACCGCGGGAGCACCGCTATCAGCCGAAGTTCGGAGTTGCGCTGCAGCGCCGCCGCGAACATGGCCGCGACCTCCGGCGACCACAGGTACTGGTCCTCGACGTAGATCAGGTGGCGTGCCTGGCCGACGGCCTTTCTGTAGCCGCGCGCCACGCTTCGCTCACCCTGAGGGGCGAACGGGTAGCCGCCCGCGCGACGCGGATACGTTCGCAGCAGCTGGACGGGATGCGGTCCGGCTGGGTCGGGGTCAGCGCCTTGTGGCGGCAGGGGCCTGATCAGGGGGTTGTCCTGCCGGACCCGGTCCGAAAGCCAGTTCAGCGGGCTGCGGCTGAGGCTCTGGGGGTTCTCCCAACGTTCACGAAAGACCATCTCGACGTCGCCGACGGCCGGTCCGCTGATGGCAAGCTGGACGTCGTGCCACGGCGGTCGTGGCCCGTACACCGCCGCCATCGGCTGTCGCTGCGGGTCACCCCCATGGGCCGCGTCGTCGCGGCGGCCGTGACACAGGTCGATGCCTCCGAGGAAGGCGACATCGAGGTCGGGACGCTGCCGGTGGCGCAGGATGACGAACTTCTGGTGGTGCGACCCCCCTGTCCGGACCCGCATGTCGAGCACGCACTGGCCGCCGGCGGCATTGATCTCCTCACCCAAGTGCCTGTTCTCCGCGGCGGAGAAGGCCAGGCGGTCCCAGTGGGAGCGCCAAAGGAGACCACGAACATCGACGTCGCGTCGGGCCGCGTCCGCGAACACCCTTCCGACTTCGGTATCCGGGGTGCCTGCGAGGCGTTCGTCGGGGTC
>DATCNE010000161.1:0-1766 GCA_036565395.1 Dermatophilaceae bacterium | reverse complement strand
ACATACAGGTGGCGGGCCCGGTTGGCGATGTCGCGCAGGACCTCCGTGCTGGGAACGGTCCTGGCCAGTTCGATGCGCGCGTGGCTTGCCCAAAGCCGGAGGGCGGCTTCTAGCTCTTCGTTCGGCCCGCAGGGTGACGATGGTGGTGCGAAGCTCGCGACCCGGTTGAGTTCGCTGGGTCGGTCGACGTTGCCGAGGGCGTCCAGACTGTGCTCGGCGTATCGCGCGATGGCCAGCGGCCGGTCTGCGTCCTGCAGCGGGATGTGCGCGACAGCGTGGCGAGCCGTGACGACAGCAATAGCCAACACCCGCGCCATGACTGGGGCGATCTGTGCGTCGTCGCGCAGTGGGTCAAAGCCGGGAATATTCGTGGTGCGCGACCGTTCGGCAACGACCAGGTCGGCCAGAACGCCCAGGGTGCAGCTGAGCCGGTCCAGCGGGTGGGTGCTTGCCGGGTCGGCGGGCCGTACCCCTGTGATGGAGGGAAGGTCTGCGGCTTTGATGCTGTACCGGCGGCCGTCGAAGGTCGCTGGAAGTCGGGACTCGCGAATGTCTGCGGCGACGGTTCCGCGCGAGACTCCGAGGTGGCTGGCGACCTGGCGGGCGTTGAATGTCGCCTCGGGGTTCGGTGCGGCCAACGGGCTTGGATAGTCCTCCAAGACACGGCTCAGCGCGGCGTGCGAGACGATCTGCGCGTGGGCGCCGGCGCGCTCCGGGCCGACCAGTTCGTGCAAGAGGCGATAGGTGGTGGCGTCCAAGGAACACCACTGGTCTGAGCTGATCTCGGCGTCGGCGACCCCGACGGAGCCGCGAACGCTGCGAGTGAGGATCTCGGCCCGGTCCAGCAGGTCGCCGACGGTGGTGATGCTCACGGCCGTCCCGCCCAGGCGGCCAGGAGAGCGTCGGGGAGGGCATCACGCACGTCGGCGAGACGCAGGGTCCACACCAGCAGGTCCGCCGGTGCGAGGGATGGATGGGCGCCCTCCAACAGGAACAGTGCGCGGTCCACGTGCGCGATGGGCCCGAGGCGGTCGCCCGGATCAACCACCGCGCGGAAGGTGGGGTTGATGCCGCCGCGGATCAGAGCGAGAAGACCAGCCAAGCCAAGCAGGGAAGAGAAGACGTCACCATTGGCGGCGGCCTCCAGTTGGCGGGCGGCGGCGTCGACGTGGACGCAGGCTTGCACCACGGCGTCCGGCTCGTTCGCCCTTGAGGTCGCGGAGCTGGGGGTGGGCGTGGGGTGGTCAGTCATGACTTCTCGGCTTTCGATCGGTGCAGCTGTATGACGGGTGGCTCGGTCCGTGGGCGCGGCCCGAGCGGTGCGGCCACAGGGCGAGGGTGGCGCTCAGGTGAGTTGATGCGCATCAGGGCGGGCCGCTTCTGTGGATAACTCCGAGCGCGCTTCCGTCGCGGTCATGGCGTGCTGACGTTGCTCGACCAGGGCCTGGCGTTGTGCGTGATCGATGGCGTCGCGAAGTGCCTGGGTGAACTCCCCGCGTGGGTTCCAGCCCCGCACGGTCATCTCGCGTTCGGCCTGGTCGATGAGCTCGCGGGCAGCGGCTTCCCGCAGCCGAATGGTCAGAGGTGTGAGCACGTCCAGGACGCGGAGGGCGGCGTTGTCGGGTTGGTCGAGGCAGATCCGGACAAGATCCCGGCCGGGCAGCTGGGGTCTGGGGGCATCCGTTCTTACGTCGGTGTTGGCGCCGATCCACCGTCGTCGATCGAAGGCATCCAATCCTGAAATGCCGTGGTGTTGCAGCCATTCC
>DATCNE010000160.1:0-3208 GCA_036565395.1 Dermatophilaceae bacterium | reverse complement strand
CTCCGACTCCGCTCCTCGTCGCCTGTACCGTGCTGCACGGCACAGTCGTTCGGCCCGTCCCCTATCGGCTGCGCCTCGACGTCCAGAAGTCCCGCGCAGCGAGAAGTGAGAACCTTTATCCTCACTGTCCTACGTGAGCTCATCCCGCATGTTGATGGCGAGCACTTCCCCCCAAACCTAATAAGTCCGATTCGACGGTGACCTCCCGCGTCAGGCTCGGAGGTGCTACCGCGGCTTGTCCGGGGCGATGCGCCGTTGTGGGGCTGCGAAGATGATGACGATCACTGTCGCCGCAGCGCCCGACCAGACCTCGGTAATCAGGCACCCAACGAAGAGCCGCTAAGGAGAGCCGCGGGCGTGTTCGTAGAATTCGCCAAGCGCATTGGCATAGCCCGCGGGATTCTGAAGCCAGTGCACATGACCAGAGTCCTCCAGAGTCACCTGAAGGGCTTGCGGAAACCGGCTTCTAACAATCTCAGTGCCCTCTCCGAAGATATCGAACGCACCGTAGAGGACCAATACCGGTCCTTCGTAGCTCGACGCGCACTTGAGCGCTTCTGGGCCTTCCTTTGAGATAGCCCGATCAGTCTTGATCATTGCTACCGGGGAGCTATCACGGAGCCATCCAGCTTCTGGGTCGGGTGCAGATCTGGGGTCCAAGAAGTAGTTGTGCCACGTCTCAGTCATCACATGACGCATCGACCACGCGCCGATGGAGCCGGGCATTACCAGACCTGAACCATAGGCGTAGAAACGAAGGGTGCCCGAGAATCCTGCACGAGCAAGTTCAATACGCAAGGATTCACGCTTTGTTTGCTTCCATTCCCTACCCACGCCGAGCGACGAGCTGGCAAGCACGAGACTCTTGACCCTATGCGGGTTGACCGAGGTGTAGGCCTGAGCGAGCAGGCCGCCCCAGGAGTGTCCCAACAGATGCCAGGATTCGACGTCCATGCGAGTCCGAATCGCTTCGATATCGTCCAAGTAGGCAGACAACTCGAACCGCCCATCGCGACACGCGGATTCGCCGACTCCGCGCTGGTCGAAGCTGATGCATCGGAGTTCGGGCAGGATCGGGGCCGTTGTGGTCTGCATGTAGTCCGGCACCCCGGGGCCGCCATGCAGCAAGAGCAGCGGTTCGCCGTCCTCGCGGCTCTGCTGCACTGCGAGGAGAGCACCAGGGGCTTCCACGAAGAACTTATCCATGGAGGTATCTTCGTGCAGAGCGGGTCCCCAAAGGAAGCACCACCAACAGGGACTTGATCGATAGCTCGAAGGACTGTTTGACCGAGAGCGCGGCTCGCATGAGGCGGCACCTACCTACCCTCCGTAAGTCCTGCCACCGTGCGTCATGCACTTGTCCATCAGGGTGCTGACGAATGGCCCGCCTCGGGCTATTCGTCAGCCATTGGTGCCGGCGTAGTTCTTGCGCTACGAAGGCGCCCGCGGTGAGTCGCTGCTGTCTCCGGCAATCACCAGGCGGCTGATCGAGGTATACCTCGACCGCCCTCCCGCAGGGGCGCCACCTGCGGTGTTGGACTCGCTGACCCCGCGAGAGCGAGAGATCCTGCTGCTGCTCGCGCAAGGACTCTCCAACCCGGAGATCGCCGACCGACTGGTCGTCGCCGAGACAACGGTCAAGACGCACGTGGCACGGGTTCTGATGAAGTTGGGTCTGCGCGACCGCGTGCAAGCGGTGATCTTGGCCTACGAAAGCGGGGTCATCTTGATCGGCCAAAAACCGACCCTTCACCGATGATCCATCCGCTTGTGACGCTCCGGGTGCCATTCTCGGACGGTGGTCGAGGACTCCGGGGCGTCTCGGTAGCCGGTTCCGCTCTCGGGGACGATGGACGGTCGAAGAAATACGACCGGACGTGGCCGATATTCGGATGTCCCAGCTGGCAGGGACGTGGGTTCTGCTTGCGAACTACGCTGTGACTGTGGGCCATCGTGAGCTGGAACGGGTGCGGCTTCGCGCACTCGATGCTGCCTTTTGGCCGTCCTATCTGCGCGAGCACTCGGGACTGCCGGGGCCACGAGGCAATATCGAATTGGCTCAAGCCGTCGCCGACGAGGGCAACGAACTTTGTTTTAACCGTCTCATCACGACCGACGACGAGTACCTCGTGTTCTGCGGAGTTGTCGGTCTCGGTCGGCTGCTAGCGGAGGGCACGGATGTGGAGCAGCGGCTGTGGGAGCACGCCGCCGATGCGCGCTGGCGAGTGCGCGAGGCCGTGGCCATGGCGTTGCAGCGTCTCGGCGACACCGACCTGCCGCGCCTGCTAGGCCTCGTCACGCGATGGGCCGCAGACAACAACCCGCTGGTTCAGCGAGCGGCCGTCGCCGGCATCTGTGAACCTCGCCTTCTGAAGACTCAGGACGCCGTGGAATGCGCTGTCCGCACCTGCGCCGAGACGACCCATGCGTTGGCCATCAGGACGACCGACGAACGTCGGGACGCGGGAGTGAGAGCTCTACGACAGGCATTGGGGTACTGCTGGAGCGTCGCGGTGGCCGCCGATTCAGCCATCGGCTTTCCCCCCTTCCGCGCGCTGGATGGCTCTCACGACCGCGACGTGGCCTGGATCGCGCGCGAGAACAGAAAGAAGAACAGGCTCGCCAAGCTGCTCTGAATGCAGAGAGGTTGCGCCAATCACAATCGGCGACACCACGCACCGCCCTCATCCGCCGCAAACGCCGCGCGTTTGCGTCACAAGCGGATCGGGCTACGGACCTGGCTGGAGCGAGATGGTCACAAATGGCGGTAAGTCCTCGTCGTTGGTCAGCCGGCCGTGATCCAGGTGTTCCAGTGTGGCCAGCAGGTCGGCGAGGACGGAGTACCCGGCCGCGCCCGAGTGGGCGCCGTCCCCCGCTTGGACCTCGCGCATCCCAGGGGTGTCGGCGAGCAGCTGGCCGAACACGAAGACGTAGACGGTTCCTGCGGTCGCGGCGACGAGCTGCAGCAGGGTGTCCAACCGCTCAGTGCGCCGGTTCTGGTCAAGGTCCGCCACCGTATCTCCCGACCCGCTGACCGACCGGGCTCTTGGGGCAGTTGCCCAGTCTGGTGGGCCCGGGTCGTTTGGGCGCTTCCACATCCGTCGTTCTGGCGGGCGTCCATCAGGTTCATGTAGGACGCTGTCAACATGACGCAACCAGGTCCAGACCCCGACAACTACCCGCCGATCGATCCGGCTGAGCCGGTGCC
>DATCNE010000159.1:0-29516 GCA_036565395.1 Dermatophilaceae bacterium | reverse complement strand
GTCTAGCGGAGACCTGTCCGTCGACGCCCAACTCGAGGTGTCAACACGTGAGTCAGGCTTCCGCCGCTCACGGGACTCACTTTCATGCCTGCGGTAAGCGGTAACCAGTCCGACACAGACTCCTGCTTGCACGGCACAGCGCTGCCGTACTGTGCTGGCGCGCGGGCATGAAAGAGGCCCCTCCCGTTGAGCGGAAAGGGC
This sequence comes from Dermatophilaceae bacterium, assembly GCA_036565395.1. Classification (GTDB taxonomy): domain Bacteria; phylum Actinomycetota; class Actinomycetes; order Actinomycetales; family Dermatophilaceae; genus UBA4719. The sequence goes on along the minus strand of DATCNE010000159.1, from coordinate 29,315 downwards.
CTCTGACCTGGGTGGAGACACGGGGAATCGAACCCCGGACCTCCTGCTTGCAAAGCAGGCGCTCTACCAATTGAGCTATGTCCCCGAGTGTCCTCAGTGGTACTTCTTCAAGCCTAAACCTCGTCCGTCGCCTCGGCCCAAAGGTCCTGCTCAGCCTGCTGGTCCTTGAGCTTCTTCTGGATGGCCAGGACGCCGGCTGCCGTCGCGATCAACAACAGGATCTTCTTCATGAGTGGTACTCCTTCGTGCAGCTCGTCGCGGGTCACAGACACGCTGGGAGATGTTGGCCCACGTTGACGCGAGTCTCTGATTTCTCCCGTGTCAGGGAAGCGGGCGAGAACGTGCCAGCGTGAATAGCAGTCTATTCGGGAACCGGATTGGGCACGAATCGGGATCCGTGACTCACCTACGCATGTACCCCGCCGCGACACGAACATCCCCGGTGAGGCGCTCAATCGACGCAAAGGTAGGGCCACGCGTAACATTGGAACGTAGTCTGAATGCTCCCGTTCGGTGCAACCGCGACCCAGCGGACCGCTGGGTCGCGCTGCCCTTTGACCACGTCACTTTGTCCCCCAACCGCCTTGAGATCTCAGGATGTCCCGTCAATGACCACCTGCACAACCCGACCATGACGATCACCGTCTTCCGAGAGCGGGCAGCATGAAGGACACCACCAAGCTGCACCGCATCCTGGCCGGACAGCTGAGCAGACTGGAGCTCGATCGCGAGCTCAGCCCGTCACCGACAGCTTGGCGTGAGCTTCTGGACGTCCTCAGCACCGCATATGCCGCGGCGGACGACGAGCGCGACACGCTCAGGCGGTTGATTGACGTGTCCTCGGGCGAGATGCGCGGCCTCCGCGAGGTGCTGAGCCAACAGGTGATGCTGGATACGTTGACGGGTCTGCCCAACAGGGCCGCCCTGATCCAACATCTCGACCAGTCACTCTCGGCCTCCGCTCGCGTCGGGCGGGGGTTGGCCATCCTGTACGTCGACCTGGATGGCTTCAAACAGGTCAATGACAGTCTGGGATACGCGGTCGGCGACGAGCTTCTCGTGCTGGCCGGCCAACGAATCCGCGTGTGCCTTCGTCAGGGAGACTTCGTCGCCCGCCTGGGAGGTGACGAGTTCGTCGTCGTATGCCAGAACGGCTCCGAAAGCGCGGGCGCGCCGGCCATCGCCACCCGAATCGGTAGCCAGCTGGGCGCACCGTTCCCCATCGGGGAGCACCTTGCGGTCGTCAGCGCCAGCATCGGGCTGGCCAAGACGGCCGACAGCACTGCGACCGCCGAGGACCTGCTTCGTCAGGCGGACCTTGCGATGTATCACGCGAAGGTCGGCGGCAAGGCCCGAACCGCGGTTTTCGACGAGTCGATGCAGGTGGTCGTGGACACCACGTTCTCCGTCCGCAACGCCTTGGGCCGAGCCATCACCCACGACGAGCTTCGGGTCCTCTACCAGCCGGTTGTCTCCCTGGCCGACGAACGGGTGATCGGCGCCGAGGCCCTGGTCCGCTGGGAGCGACCCGGCTTCGGACTCCGGTCACCCGACGAGTTCATCCCGATCGCCGAGGCCAGCTCGCTTATCTCGGCTGTGGACTGCTGGGTGCTGCAAGAGGCCTGTCGAAGAGGTGCGCAGTGGTGCGACGCGGGAGCGACCATCGCGGTCAACCTGTCCGCGCTCACACTCGAGCACGACGACGTGGTCAACGCGCTCAGCGAGGCTCTGCATCGGACGGGAATCTCGCCGGAGCACCTCACCCTTGAGGTCACCGAGACCGCTTTGCTCAGCGGGAACGGAACCGCGAACCGCAACCTTGGCCGGATGCGAGACCTGGGCGTGAAGTTGTCCATCGACGACTTCGGCACGGGGTACTCGTCGCTGTCACATCTCCAACGGACCGACATCGACGTGCTCAAGATCGATCAGTCCTTCGTCTCATTGATGGACGTTGACGCGTCGTCGGCGACCATCGTGAGCTCGATCATCGCCATGGGCCATGCCCTGGGTATGACCCTCATCGCTGAAGGGGTCGAGCGGCCGAGCCAAGCCGCCCTCCTGCGCGAGCAAGGGTGCGACGCCGCCCAAGGATGGCTCTTCGGCCGACCGCTTGTGGCGTCGGAGTTCGACCAGGTGTTCGGTGAGTTCGCTGTGCGCAAGCCTTCCGCCGGCTAGGACACCTGGAACTCAATTCACTCCGGGAGCTCGGTGCTCCGCGAGCTCGGTAACGCACGGAACCCTGAGGGAGCCAGTGGCTGGCCCGGAGCGCAAGGCGAAGGCCCCTGACCGCGTTTCCGCATGTCAGGGGCCGTATGGCGTCAGTGGGCCTAGGAGGACTTGAACCTCCGACCTCTTCCTTATCAGGGAAGCGCTCTAACCGTCTGAGCTATAGGCCCCTTCGCCATCTCCATCGCGCCAGACCCGAAGGGAGTCACAGGCGCGCGAGGCCCGAGGCTACCCCACCCGCGTGGTCCCATCCAAAACGGCCGTGGCGCGCCATCGGCTCACGCTGACGACCAGGCCTTGATCCGCGGATCGGGCGGCTGTCTCAGTCGTCCGTCAGCGTGAGCTGTAGGCCACCAACGAGGCTGGAGCAGACGTTGTACAGGAAGGCGCCCAGCGTCGCGATTGCGGTCATCAGGATGACGTCGATGACACCGATGACGATCGACAGTGAGACCACGCGACCCAGGCCGATGTAGTCCATGAGGTCGAATGTGGAGCCGTTGCTGGAGTTCAGCACCTCTTCGACGGTGCGGTTGATATCCGCGAACACGCCCATGCCGGACAGGATCATCCACAGGGCTGCCACCATGACGACGCCGGCGATGCCAACGGCGACCGACAGCAGGAACGACAGCTTCATCACCGACCAGGGATCGACCCGCGAGACGCTGAGCTTGACCCGGCGAGGTGCCGCAGATCGGGCAGCGTCTTGTCTCGACATGTCACCGGCCGCCTCGGCGGGGCGCGGTGAGCCCTCAGCGCGTAGAGAAGTGCCGCTCTGGCCTGCCGTAGTCACTCGCTGCCTCCCGCGTTGTCGACCTCATCCTGCTCCGACGCAACGGTACCCGCCTTCGGTGCGGTTTCGGGTGAGCCGTCGGTCACGGTTGGGGCAACGGCGTCTGTCATCGGGGCCACGTCGGGTCCCGAACCACCGTCGTTGATCTCCGTGTCGTCATCGGTCTCGTCCTCGATGCCACGGTCGGCGTTGCGTGCCACCGCGACGATCGAGTCGCGCTTGTCCGGTGTCGCGAACTGCACACCCATCGTGTTGCGGCCGGTACGACGCACCTCATCGACGCGAGAGCGGACGATCTTGCCCCTCTCCATCACGACCATGACCTCATCCTCCTCGTCCACCGTGAGCGCACCGACCAGGTCGCCGCCCCTGTCGGAGAGCTGGGCAACCTTGACGCCGAGGATGCCGCGGCCTTTGGCCGTGTAGGCCGAGGCCAGGGTCCGCTTGGCCAGGCCATTCTCGAACACGACGAACACGTCGGGGTCGGAGCCATCCACGATCACACTCATCGACAAGAGGTGGTCGCCATTGCGGAACTTCATGCCGATCACACCACTGGTGGAGCGACCCATCGGCCGCAACGTGGCGTCATCGGCTCTGAACCGGACCGACTGGCCCTTGACCGACACGAGCAACAGGTCGTCGGCGGCCGAGGCCACGCCAACCCCGACCAGCTCGTCGCCGTCGCGCAGGTTGACCGCGATCAGGCCGCCGGAGCGGTTGGAGTCGTACTCCGAGAGACGGGTCTTCTTCACCAGCCCGTTGCGGGTCGCGAGCACCAGGTAGGGGTCGGTCACGTAGTCCTGCAGGGCGAGAACCTGGGCGATCTGCTCACCGGGCTGGAAGGCCATGAGGTTGGCGACGTGCTGACCCTTGGCGTCACGACTGCCTTCGGGAAGCTCATAGGACTTCGCGCGATAGACCCGCCCGAGGTTGGTGAAGAACAACAGCCACCGGTGGGTGGTCGTGATGAAGAAGTGCTCCACGATGTCGTCGCTGCGCAAAGTGGCGCCTTTGACTCCCTTGCCACCGCGATGCTGCGAGCGGTAGAGGTCGACCTTGGTGCGCTTGGCGTAACCACCCCGGGTGATCGTGACGACGACGTCGTCCTCGGGGATGAGGTCCTCCATCGACATGTCACCGTCGAAGGGCACGATCTTGGTTCGGCGGTCGTCACCGTACTTGGCGACGATCTCGGCGAGCTCCTCGCTGACGATCGTGCGCTGGCGCTGCGGCGAGGCCAGGATGGCGTTGAACTCGTCGATCATCGTCTGCAGCTCGTTGTTGCGGTCGATCAGCTTCTGGCGCTCGAGAGCGGCCAGCCGGCGCAGCTGCATGTTGAGGATCGCCTGTGCCTGGAGCTCGTCGATGCCGAGCAGGCCGATCAGCCCGTCGCGCGCGACCTCGACCGTGGCCGAGCGTCGAATCAGGGCGATGACCTCATCCAGCATGTCAAGGGCCTTGAGCAGCCCACGCAGGATGTGGGCCTCTTCCTCAGCCTTGCGCAGCCGGAATGCCGTCCGGCGCCGGATGACCTCAATCTGGTGGTCGACCCAGTGCCGGATGAATGCGCTCAGCGGCAGGGTGCGCGGCACGCCGTCGACCAGGGCCAGCATGTTGGCACCGAACGTGGTCTGCAGCTGGGTGTGCTTGTAGAGGTTGTTGAGCACGACCTTGGCCACGGCATCGCGCTTGAGCACGATCACCAACCGCTGGCCGGTGCGCCCTGAGGTCTCGTCGCGGATGTCGGCGATCCCGGCCAGGCGGCCCTCCTTGACCAGCTCGGCGATCTTCTGCGCGAGGCTGTCGGGGTTGACCTGGTACGGCAGCTCGGTCACGACCAGGCAGATGCGGTTCTGGATCTCCTCGACCTCGACCACGGCGCGCATGATGATCGAACCGCGCCCCGTGCGATAGGCGTCCTCGATGCCCTTGCGGCCCAGGATGAGCGCGCCGGTGGGGAAGTCCGGGCCCTGGATCTGGGTCATCACGTAGGCGAGCAGCTCTTCGCGAGTAGCGTCAGGGTTCTTCAGGAACCACTGGACCCCGGCCTCGACCTCGCGCAGGTTGTGTGGCGGGATCTGGGTGGCCATGCCGACCGCGATCCCGGCCGAGCCGTTGACCAGCAGGTTCGGGAACCGGCTCGGCAGGACCGTCGGCTCCTGGGTCTTGCCGTCGTAGTTGTCCTTGAACTCGACCGTGTCCTGGTCGATGTCGCGGACCATCTCCATGGCCAGGGCCGCCATCCGGCACTCGGTGTATCGCGGCGCAGCCGCCGGGTCGTCACCAGGTGAGCCGAAGTTGCCCTGCCCGTCGACCAGCGGGTAACGCAGCGACCAGTCCTGGACCAGCCGCACCAACGCGTCATAGATCGAGGCGTCGCCGTGCGGGTGGTACTGACCCATGACCTCGCCGACGACGCGCGAGCACTTGTTGTAGCCGCGGTCGGGACGGTAGCCCCCGTCATACATCGCGTAGACGACCCTGCGGTGCACCGGCTTCATGCCGTCGCGCACGTCGGGAAGCGCACGACTGACGATGACCGTCATCGCGTAGTCGATGTAGCTGCGCTGCATCTCCAGGTTGATGTCGACCGGCTCGATGCGGTCGGTCTCAATGATCGGCGGCTGCTCAGTCACGTGCTTCCCTTACTTTCTCGTGCGTTTCAAGATTGTGTATGCCGTGTGCCCAGTCCCAGCCCTTGCTCACTTCAGGCCGGTTTGCTCAGTTGAGGCCGGTCCGCGCGCCGATATTCGGCGCCAAAAGCGGTTTCAACTGAGCAAAGGTTTGTCCGTTCGCTAGATGTCAAGGAATCTCACGTCGCGGGCGTTGCGCTGGATGAAGCTGCGCCGGCTCTCGACGTCCTCGCCCATGAGAATCGCGAAGATCTCGTCTGCGGCCGCGGCGTCATCGAGGGTGACTTGGAGAAGGATGCGGTGGTCAGGGTCCATCGTGGTCTCCCACAGCTCCTGGTAGTCCATCTCACCCAGACCCTTGTAACGCTGGATGCCGGCGTCCTTGGGCAGCCGCCATCCCTGACTCAGCCCGGCCTGAACCCTCGAGTCGCGTTCGCGGTCGGAGTAGGCGTATTCGTGCGGGTGGTTGCTCCACTTGAGACGGAAGAGCGGCGGCTGCGCGAGGTAGACATAGCCGGCCTCGATCAGTGGACGCATGAAGCGGAACAGCAACGTCAGCAACAGGGTCCGGATGTGCAGGCCGTCGACATCGGCGTCGGCCATCAAGACGATCTTGTGATAGCGCGCCCTGGCCAGGTCGAAGTCCTCGCCGATGCCGGTGCCGAAGCCCGAGATGAGGGCCTGGACCTCGTTGTTGGCCAGCACTTTGTCGATGCGGGCCTTCTCGACGTTGAGGATCTTGCCGCGGATCGGCAGGATCGCCTGGTTGTGCGGGTTGCGACCTCGAACCGCGGACCCACCCGCGGAGTCACCCTCGACGATGAAGACCTCGCTGATCGTGGGGTCGCTGCTCTGGCAGTCACGGAGCTTGCCGGGCAGTCCGCCCGACTCGAGCAGTCCCTTGCGGCGCGTTGCCTCGCGTGCCTTGCGGGCTGCCATCCGTGCCGCAGCCGCCTGGACGGACTTACGGACGATGTCCTTCCCCTCGTTGGGGTGGGCGCTCAACCAGTGGCCGAGCTCGTCGGTCATGGCATGTTGGACAAACCCCTTGACCTCGGAGTTGCCGAGCTTGGTCTTGGTCTGACCCTCGAACTGCGGCTCGGCGAGCTTGACCGAGATGACGGCGGTCAGGCCTTCGCGGATGTCGTCACCGGTGAGATTCTCGTCCTTGTCCTTGAGGAGCTTCTGGTTGCGGGCGAAGTCGTTGACCAGCTTGGTCATCGCCGCCCGGAAGCCCTCTTCGTGGGTGCCGCCCTCGTGGGTGTTGATGGTGTTGGCGTAGGTGTGAACCGACTCGGAGTACGCGCTGGTCCACTGCAGCGCGACCTCGAGGGACATGTGTTTCGTGTCGTCCTCGAGCTCGAAGGAGATGACCTCGGGGTGCACCGGCTCGGAGCGCTTGGAGGCGACAAGGTGCTTGACGTAGTCGACCAGACCATCCTCGTAGCGGTAGGACACCGTACGAGGTTTTGCCGGCTTGTCCTCGAGCTCGACTTCATCCAGTCCCTCGACCTCATCCTCGTCCCCGGCCGCCTCGATGGCCCGGGGGCGCTCATCGGTCAGGGTGATGGTCAGGCCCTTGTTCAGGAACGCCATCTGCTGGAACCGTGCACGCAGCGTCTCGTACTCATATGTCGTGGTCTCGAAGATGTCGGGGCTGGCCCAGAAGGTGACTGTGGTGCCGGTCTCGTCAGTGGCTTCGTCCTTGGACAGGTCGGCCGCGGGCACACCCACCAGGAACGTCTGACGGAAGACGTGGCCACGCTGACGGACCTCGACATCGACCCTGTCAGAGAGTGCGTTGACCACGGAGATGCCGACTCCATGAAGTCCACCCGAGACCGTGTAACCGGCGCCACCGAACTTGCCGCCGGCGTGCAGCTGCGTGAGCACAACCTCGACGGCCGGCTTGCCCTCGCCGACCATGATGCCGGTCGGGATACCACGGCCGTTGTCCACGACCTTGACCCCGCCGTCTGACATCAAGGTGACCTCGATGTGGTCAGCGTGGCCGGCGAGCGCCTCGTCGACGGAGTTGTCGACGACCTCCCAGACCAGATGATGCAGACCACGCTCGCCGGTGGAGCCGATGTACATGCTCGGGCGCTTGCGGACCGCTTCCAGCCCTTCGAGGACGGTGATGGCGCTCGCGTCGTACGCCGGGCTCTCAGGTTTGGGTTCCTTGGCTGACGTGGCCTCGGGTGCACTTTCAGGGTCGGGCAGGTTCTCTGGGCTGACCTCGGACACTGTGCTCCTTTGGCTTCATGCGTTAGTCACGTGGTTCGCGCGGGACCCTGGCACCTGCATCGCGGTACGTCGTCCGGGGTCGGGCACGGGAAGCGGCCACACCAGACGTGTCGCTGTCCCAAGGGCCTCCACGTCATGCGACAGGGAACGTCCCCCGGCACCTCGTCAGGCAGGCCGCCGAATTGTCTCTCAGTCTACCCGTCGGGACGGACAAGACATCGCTCAGGAGGCCCGTCAACGCCATTTTCCGGTAAATAGACCGGTAGTCCCTAGTCCCCCTACGTAGTGGGGCCTCTCACAGGTGTCGCGCGGGTCAGCCGTAGGTGTCGCGCGGACCGGGGCCGGTCGACTTTCGGGGTCCCCGGTTCCATGACGGCGCACTGGGACCCTGCACCCGAAGCTCGGTGACCGTGTCCTTGCCAACCTCGGTCTCAAGTCGCCCAAGGATCGACGACGACATCAGCCGCATCTGGGTGGTCCACGCCGTCGAGTCCGCGCGAACGGTCAGGACTCCGTCGCTGAACGTCACCGGCGTGCAGTGCGCTGCAACGTTCGATCCGACGATGTCTGCCCAGCGACCCATGACCGCACCCACTGCGACGTCCACGTTCCATCCGCGATCGAGCAGCAGGCGGTCCATCTGGTCGCCGAGCAAAGACGGGTCGCGGCCGGACCCGGTTGAGCCTGCTGAGCCTGCTGAGCCTGCTGAGCCTGCTGAGCCTGCTGAGCCATTGCCTTGTTGGCCTGGAGCTCGTCGCGTGCGCATCGGCCTGCTGCCAGGTCGCAAGCCCTTGGCCCGGGCGGCCTCACGAGCACGAGCCAAGGCCGATGCCGCGGCCACCTCGGCCGTGTCCACATCCGGCTCATCGACCACGGTGGGTTTGTCACTCGTGACGGCATCAGCCGTGGCGACATCAGGGTCCGGCACTGCGCCGGTCCCGACAACCGATACCGCGTCGTCCGATACCGCGTCGTCGCCAACGTGCTCACTGCGGTGTCGTCGACCTCGTCGATCGTCAGTCGGCACGGGCGACCTGACCCAGGGTCACGCGATAGGTCGTGCCCGAGCTGGACAGGACCTTGGGCACATCGCCGGGCACGGCTGCCGTGATCAACACCTGCTCACAGTCCGTGACCAACCCCGCCAGCCGCTCGCGGCGGCCCGAGTCGAGCTCGGCAAAGACGTCGTCCAGGATCAACACGGGATCCTCGCCGAGGTCGTGACGCAACAGCTGGTACGCCGCCAGCCGAAGGCCGAGGGCAAATGACCAGGACTCGCCATGGCTCGCGTAACCCTTGGCCGGCAGTTGGCCGAGGGTGAGCACCACGTCGTCCCGATGAGGGCCGACCAGCGAGATGCCGCGCTCGATCTCGTTGACCCGCACGGCCTCGAGGGAGGCCAGGAGCTCATCGTGCAGCTCATCCATCTCCGGCACCGCCCCCAGGGCGATGTTGTGGGAGACCTCCTCACGCAACGACGACCGGTAGGCGATGTGAGCATCCGACGTCACGTCACTGACTTCGTCGTACGCAGCCGCGAGGTAGGGCGCCAGGTCACGCATGAGTCGTAGCCGGGCATAGAGCAGTTGCGCGCCAACCCGGGCGAGGTGGGTGTTCCACACGTCCAGAGTATGCAACGCGCCCTCGGTCTCATCCACAGCTTCGTCCACAGGAGGTGTGGATAAAGCTGTGGATGAGGTTATGGACGAACCACGGGCTCGTCGGGCACCCCGGCGCAGGACGGGCGCCGCCGACTTCAGAAGCGCGTTGCGTTGCTTGAGCACTTTGTCGTAGTCGGCCCTGACCCCAGCCCAGCGCGGCTGGCGCGCCACCAGGAGCTCATCCAGGAAGCGGCGCCGCTCAGATGGGTCGCCTTTGACCAATGCCAGGTCCTCGGGCGCGAACATCACCGTGCGTAACGTCCCCAGGACCTCGCGCGGCTGGGGGACTGGCGAGTGATTGAGGCGGGCCCTGTTGCGGCTCCCGTTGGCCCGTCCGGCGTTGATCTCGATCTCGACCAGCGTCTCGCGCCCGTCCCGGATCACCGCGCCCCGGACAATGGCTTGTTGCGCACCGAAACGAACCAACGGCGCGTCGCTGGCCACACGATGCGAACCCAGCGTGGCTATGTAGCCGACGGCCTCAACCAGATTGGTCTTGCCCTGCCCGTTGAGCCCGATCATGGTGGTGACCCCGGGAGTCAGCGGCAGCTCGGCCTCTGCATAGCTGCGGAAGTCGACGACTGACAGAAGCCTCAGGTGCACGATCGCGTCACTGTCGGTCAGTGATCGGTCAGCACACCGGTCTCGCCGGCCTTGGTGACCGCGTGCCCGCCAAACTGGAAGCGCAGCGCGGCCACAGCCTTCATCTGTGGGGAGTCATCCTGACGCGAGGAGAAGCGGGCGAACAACGCAGACGTGATGACCGGCATCGGCACCGCGTGAGCGATGCCTTCTTCCACGGTCCAGCGCCCCTCGCCCGAGTCGTTGACATAGCCCCTGATCTGACCCAGGTCGTGGTCTTCCTCGAGCGCCTTGACCATGAGGTCCAGCAACCATGAGCGCACGACGGTGCCCCGGGTCCAAGCCTTGAAGCTGCCCGGAACGTCCCTGACGCTGTCCTTGGCCATCAGCAGCTCGTACCCCTCGGCATAGGCCTGCATGAGGCCGTACTCGATGCCGTTGTGAACCATCTTGACGTAGTGCCCGGAACCAACCTCGCCGGCGTGGACGAAACCCTCGTCGCGAGGGCCCTCAGGACGGAGGGCGTCAAAAATCGGCATAACCATCTCGACGTGCTGAGCATCACCGCCACACATCAGGCCGTAACCGTTCTCCTTGCCCCACACACCCCCGCTGACGCCACAGTCGACGAACCCAACCCCTTTGTCCTTGAGCTCCTCCGCGTGCGCGATGTCGTCGGTGAACTTGCTGTTGCCACCATCCACGACCAGGTCGCCCGGGGAGAGAAGGTCCCCCAGCGCGGTGATGGTCTGGGCAGTGGCATCACCGGCCGGCACCATGACAACCACGACGCGTGGCGTCGGTAGTGCGGCGACCAGCTCCTCGAGGCTGTTGGCATCACGGCTGGTGGAGGTGCGGCTGTAGCCGATGACCTCGTGGCCGGCGGCGCGAATCCGATCGCGCATGTTGCCGCCCATCTTGCCCAAGCCGATGAGACCGATGCGCATGGTGTGACTCCTGTAACAGTGAAGGTTGCTGCAGTGAACTCGTGTGGTGAAGGTGGCCTAGCTGGCGAAGCGGACGGGCATCAGGACGTAGCGGTAGGACGTGTCAGCTTCGCCGCCGAGCTCGGACTGGCCCGAGAGCACGGCTGGACGGCTGCTCTGGGTGAAAGACAGGCGGCTGTATGCCGTGCCCACCGCTCCCAGCCCATCCAGCAGGAACTGGGGGTTGAAGGCAATCTCGATCTCGGGTCCGGTCGTCACGGCCTCGACCGCTTCGCTGGCCTGGGCGTCATCGCCGGTGCCAGCTTCGATGACAACCTGGCCCTCGCTGAAGCGGAGGCGGACAGGAGTGTTTCGTTCGGCCACCAGAGCGACTCGCTTGACCGCCTCGACCAGAGCTGTCGTCTCGATGACCGACTCAGTGTCGGCGCTGGAGGGAAAGATTGAGGTGACCTTGGGGTACTCACCATCAAGGAGTCGGGTGGTCGATCGGCGTTGTCCTGCCTCGAACCCGATCAAACCATCCGCCGCACCGCCGAGGTGGATCTCGACAGAACCTGAGGCACCGAGGGCCTTGGCTGTGTCCGACAGCGTCCGTGCCGGCACCAGGGCGACATGGCTCGCGTCGCTGACCTCTGGGTTCCAGGTCAGCTCACGCATGGCAAGGCGGTAGCGGTCGGTGGCGAGGAGGGTGATCTTGTCGCCCTCGATCTCGATCCGCACACCGGTCAGGATCGGCAGGGTGTCGCCCCGGTCGGCAGCGATCGACACCTGGGCCACGGCCTGGGTGAAGACATCGCCGGCGATGGTGCCACTGATGGCTGGTGACGCCGGCAGGGTGGGGTAGTCGTCAGCCGGCATCAGAAGCAGGCTGAACCGGCTCGAACCACAGGTGACCTGGACCTTGCTGCCGTCCGTGGTCACGTCAACGGGACGGTTGGGCAAGTTGCGGGAGATGTCAGCCAAGAGCCGGCCGAGGACCAGAACCGTGCCTGGCTCGGCAACCTCTGCGGCGACGGTGATCTTGGCCGAGACCTCATAGTCGAAAGCAGACAAGGTCAGTGTTCCCTCATCACTGGCCTCGATCAAGACGCCGGCCAGCACGGGGACCGGTGGTCGGTTGGGCAGGCCGCGGGCAACCCACGTCACAGCCTCGGCGAGAACATCGCGTTCGACCCGAAACTTCATCGGTGATCCGCCCTTCGACACACACGAGTGATACAAGCCCGCACACAGAGGTGCGCACTGACCCTAATGCCACGGGGACCCCCGGCCAACACCTATCAGCAACTTGGTCATGACCAGCTTCTGGCCAGGGCACTATCCCCAGGTACTCGGGGCCGAACCCATCTTCCTATGTCTCATCGTTGTAGTAGGGCCTGTGGATCGTGTGGACAACCACTGTTGTCGCAGGTGACACGGCACGTGAGCCTGTGGATGACCCGTGGACGATGGACGTGGACAAGTCAGGCCTGTTGTGGACGGTGGTGAGCTGTCCACAGGACGGGTCCGGAGATTCGGCGGTTATCCACAGAGGAAGGCGCGTCATCCACGGGTTGTCCCTGCACTGTCCCCAGCCCTGGTTGTGTAGGTAATCCTGCCCATCCCCAGAGTTATCCACAACCTGGGGATAACAATGGGGACAAAGGGGTTGGTAACGGACAGGTAACACCGGGCACACATCTGTGGACAACCCTGTGGAAACCACGTTTGGCAGGGCAGCGCTGCGGTGGTGTTGGTCAGCGGGACTGGTTGCGGATCCGGTTGGTCAGCTCGGTGACCTGGTTGTAGATCGCGCGGCGCTCCGACAGGAGCTTGCGGATCTTGCGGTCGGCATGCATCACGGTGGTGTGATCCCGACCCCCGAACTGTTGGCCGATCTTGGGTAGCGACAGGTCGGTGAGCTCACGGCAGAGATACATCGCAATCTGCCTGGCCGTGACCAGTACGCGGGAGCGCGACGCGCCGCAGAGGTCCTCAATGGTCAGACCGAAGTAGACCGCGGTCTGCGCCATGATTGTGGCGGAGGTGATCTGGCTCCCCAGGTCGTACGGGAAGATGTCCTTCAGCACGATCTCAGCCAGATTGAGGTCAACCGGCTGACGATTGAGGCTGGCGAACGCTGTGACCCGGATGAGCGCCCCCTCGAGCTCACGAATGTTCGTCGAGATCTTGCTGGCGATGAACTCCAACACCTCATCGGGGGTGGTCATCTTCTCCTGGATCGCCTTCTTGCGAAGGATGGCGATCCGGGTCTCGAGGTCGGGGGGCTGAACGTCGGTGAGCAGGCCCCACTCGAAACGACTACGCATCCGCTCCTCGAAGCCACTCAGCTGCTTGGGCGGCAGATCTGAGGTGATCACAACCTGCTTGTTGGCGTTGTGCAGGGCGTTGAAGGTGTGGAAGAACTCCTCCTGGGTCTGCACCTTGCCCTGCAGGAACTGGATGTCATCGATCAGCAGCACGTCGACGTTGCGATATCGGCTCTGGAAGGACGAGGCCTTGTCATCGCGGATGCTGTTGATGAAGTCGTTGGTGAACTCCTCGGAGTTCACATACCGCACGCGCACGTTCGGATACAGATTGCGCGCGTAGTGGCCAATCGCATGCAGCAGGTGGGTCTTGCCCAGTCCGGACTGGCCGTAGACGAACAACGGGTTGTATGCCTTGGCCGGAGCTTCAGCCACCGCGACGGCGGCCGCGTGGGCGAAGCGGTTGCTGGCACCTATGACGAAGGTGTCGAAGGTGTACTTCGGGTTGAGCCGGGCCGCCTCGACCTCGTTGGCCTCACGGTCGGCTATCCGTGGGCGACCAGTCTGTGTGGTGCTGGAAGCGTCGGGGATTGCCGTGCGGAACGGGCTGAACGGAGAGTCCAGGTCGTTGGAGTCCTCGGATTCGAGCTCCGTCAGGCTGGCCAGATCGGTGGCATCCTCGAACTCGGCTTCATTCTCTGCGCGCAAGGCGGGGTCAACGGTGACGGCGAGACGGATCTCGGTGCCCAGCTGGCGGCACAGCTCAGCGAGGACCTGTTCGCGCACCTTGGTCTCGATGATGTCCTTGGTGAAGTCGTCCGGCACGGCCAGCAGTGCGGTCTGGTCCAACAGCCCCACGAACTTGGCTTGGCGCAGGAAGGCCCGCTGGGTCGGGGGCAACCCGTCGGCGTCCAAGACGGTCAGCGTGCTGTGCCAGACGTGGCCGAAATCAATAGGTTGCTCAGTCACGATCGGTACGGCCCCACTCCTCTTGCCCTGATCCCATCGCTCTGGTCGGTGCGACTCGGGAGCATCGTATGCCCTCCCTCCACACAGTTATCCACAGATTGTGCATAATGCGCGAAGTTGCGAAAGACGCGACGCCAACACATCCACTGCCCTCGCATCAGGGCGACCAAACACGGATCTCATTGTTGATATCTTCAGAAAGAACTGCGTCGCTCGGCGTGTCGCCTGACAGGGCCAACGGCGTTGGTTCACCATAGGCGGTTTTCGTTGTGCGTGGTGGCCGCGGTCTCGCCACACCTGACGAGTTTGACCGTGCCCTGTCGATTCCCGTACCTTGGACGAGGCCTGTGTTGACGGCCACTCTCGCATGCCTGCGGCAGTCCTGTTTTTGTCTCCGCGACGGCATCGTCCGACTTTGTACCCCGCACCACCTTCAGCACAGATCCACGCATGGCTGTGCAGTAACGGAGAAACCTCGTGAGCAAGCGCACGTTCCAGCCGAACAACCGCCGCCGGGCCAAGACCCACGGCTTCCGTCTGCGCATGCGGACCCGCGCCGGGCGCGCCATCCTGGCTGCTCGTCGCCACAAGGGTCGCTCCGAACTGTCCGCCTGAGGCTCGACGCGTGCTGCCCGGGCGTCATCGGCTGCGAACCGCCGCCGATTTCGCCGCAGTCTTCCGAGGGGCACGCGGAGCAGGCGGATCTCGTTCGGGCAGCCATCTCATGGTGGTGCATGCCAACTCGACCGACGCGCGCGCGGGTCAACCGCCGCGGGTCGGTTTTGTCGTGTCCAAGGCTGTGGGCAATGCGGTGGTCCGGAACCGTACGAAGCGGATCCTGCGGGCTCTCATGAGCGCACGCATGGGTCAACTGCCGGACGGTGTCGACGTGGTAGTCCGAGCGAACGCTGATCTGCCCGGAACACCGACCAGCACTGTGGGCCAAGAGCTGGACAAGCTGCTGGCCATGGTCTTGCGCCGGGTCGCGACACAGGAAGGACACTGAGGCTCGTATGCCGCTTCCGCCCGTAGGTGCCATGGTCGCTGCCCCCGCGATCTGGCTGATCAAGGCCTACCAGCTGGTTGTGTCTCCCATGCGGCCGCCGACGTGTCGGTTCTACCCATCCTGTTCTGCCTATGCGCTGACCGCCATCGAGAGGTTCGGCCTCATGCGTGGTTCCTGGCTCGCAGCCCGACGCCTCCTGCGCTGCCATCCCTGGACCCCAGGCGGAGTCGACCACGTTCCCGACACCGTCGGTTCTCATGGGCGTCACACGTCCGCTCGCCCCACCCACCAGACCTGAGCACGTCGGCGACCACCGGCATACCGGCTGGTCGCCGCCCCATCGGTGAACGAACCGCTCACCCACAACAGAGGACCTGATGTTAGATACCGTGCTCTACCCACTCGAGTGGGTTGTCGCCTGGCTGATGGTCAACTTCCACCAAGCCTTCTCATTCATCGGTCTTCCGAAGGACTCTGGGTTCACCTGGTCCCTATCCATCGTGGGTCTGGTCATCGTCATTCGGATCGTCCTGATCCCGTTGTTCGTCAAGCAGATTCACGCATCCCGGCGGATGCAGCTCATCCAGCCCGAGATGCAGAAGATCCAGAAGAAGTACAAGGGCAAGTCCGATCCTGAGTCTCGGCAGGCGATGACCCAGGAGACGATGGGTCTCTACAAGCGCACGGGCACCAACCCGTTCTCGTCGTGTCTGCCGATCCTGTTGCAGTCGCCGGTCTTCTTCGCCCTCTTCAGGGTGCTCCAGGGCCTGACCAAGATCGGGAAGGGCATCCAGCACCCGATCGGCCCCATGACCCAGGAACTGGCTCGCTCGGCCGAGGGGTCCACGGTCTTCGGCGCCCCGCTCTCTTCGTACTTCGTGGGCGCGGGCGAAAGTCCGCTACCCCTCAACACCCAGATCGTCACCGTGGTTCTGATCATCCTCATGTCGGCCACAACGTTCACCACCCAGCGTCAGTTGATGATGAAGAACATGCCGGCCAACGCCCTGGACAACCCGTTCGCCAAGCAGCAGAAGGTCCTGCTGTATCTCATGCCGCTGTTCTTCGCCTTCTCGGGTATCAACTTCCCGATCGGGGTCCTGCTCTACTGGACGACAACGAACGTGTGGTCGATGGGCCAGCAGTTCTACACCATTCGTCGGATGCCAGCCCCAGGCTCACCCGCTGAGAAGGCTTTGGAAGCACGCCGGCTCAAGAGCGGCAAGGAGCACAAGAAGTTCTCCATCCCGGGACTGAGCCACGACAGTGAGACCGAGGACGTCCAGGACTCCCCGATCGCTGAGACCAAACCCAAGTCGGGCCAGCGCCAGCAACCCAAGCGCAAGAACAGGGGAAAGCCCACCGGGCCGAATGACCCCAAGCCGGGCCCGACACCGCCGGCAGCTGCGGACGGCGACTCGTAGCAAACGTTCACGAACACCCCCAACACCTTCGCGGACCGACCCGGTCCCACAGACCGCATCACCAGGAGACAAAATGAGCGAAAAGGACATTTCGACAGTCGTTGAGCAGGATGCCTCCTCGACAGCGACCCCACCGGCAGTGGATACGACGGCAGTGAGCACGCCGGGCGACGAGGTGCCCCAGGACGGTGCGCCAGAGGTGACAAGCGAGGGCGCACCGAGCAAGCCCAAGCGGTCATCGC
The DNA here is from genome assembly GCA_036565395.1 of Dermatophilaceae bacterium. GTDB lineage: Bacteria > Actinomycetota > Actinomycetes > Actinomycetales > Dermatophilaceae > UBA4719. The sequence goes on along the minus strand of DATCNE010000159.1, from coordinate 12,327 downwards.
TGCTGGAGCGAGAGGGCGAGGTCGCGGCCGACTTCCTGGAGCAGCTCCTGGATATCGCCGACATGGATGGCGACATCGATGTGGACGTTGACGGTGACCGTGCGGCGGTGGCGATCGTGGACTCTGAGGAAGGCCGCGTCTCGCGCCGACTGGTCGGCCCTGACGGCAAGGTCCTGGAGGCACTACAGGAGCTCACCAGACTTGCGGTTCAGGCTGCGACCGGTGAACGGAGCCGACTCATGCTCGACGTGGCCGGCCATCGGGCCCAGCGCCGGGCGGCAGTGGTGGCTATTGCCCAAGCGGCCATCGCCACGGTGAAGGCCACTGGGGACCCTGTGTCGATGGAGCCCATGACCGCGTTCGAGCGCAAGGTTGTTCATGACACCGTGCTGGCGGCCGGGCTGGGTTCGGAGTCCGACGGCGTTGAGCCGCACCGGCACGTGGTGATCCTGCCGGCGTGACTGACCAGCCGTACTGCTCGGTTTCACGTGAAACAAGCCTGAAGTACAGGGCCGGCGCTCGTGAGGCAATCACCCAGAGACCAACGTCGCCGCTGCGACGGGTCACGTCCCGATCAGTCCCCGCTGGCGCCGTGACATCTCCATGAGTGACGTCACGTCGGCAGGGTCTGGGGTCGCGGACGATTCGCCGCAGGATGAACAACGAGTGGCACCGCCAGCCCCTGCCGGAGCCCTCCAGGTGTTTGGCGACCGGTTGGATCTGGCTGAGCGGTTCACAGCGATCCTGGCAGACACGGGCGTCTCCCACGGTCTGATCGGACCACGCGAGGTTCCCCGGCTGTGGGATCGGCACGTCCTCAACTGTGCGGTCATCCACCCGGCAATTGCCTTTGGCCAGAAGGTGATTGACGTGGGATCAGGGGCGGGCCTGCCCGGGTTGGCGCTGGCCATCGCCCGTCCCGACCTGGACCTTCATCTGGTCGAGCCAATGTTGCGCCGGACGAACTGGCTGTCCAGGGCAGTCGACGAGCTGGAGCTGACCAACGTCACGGTGCACCGCGGACGGGCCGAGCAGCTCTGGGGGGTCTTGAGTGCGCCCGTGGTCACGGCTCGCGCCGTGGCGCGACTGAGCGAGCTGGCGCGCTGGTGTCTGCCGTTGGTGTTGCCGGGTGGATCCCTGTTGGCGCTCAAGGGGTCGCGAGCCGCAGAAGAGCTGGACACCGACCGCGCCTTGCTGCGCCGGATGGGCGCCGTTTCGGAGGTCATCGAATCCTTTGGCCGCGGCGTCGTTGATCCAGAGACGACGGTGCTTCGCGTCGTTCTGGGAGATCGCCCAAGCCGGCGGCCCGGAGGGAAGAAGTTCAAAACCAGAAGCACACGCCGAAGCTGATCGCGGGTTGAGTCGGCAGGAGCCGATACGGTAAGCGGGTTGGCGGTCAGGGTTCTGACTGTGACGAGAGATTGAGGTGGCACGTGACGACGTCAGGATTGGCTCACATCGGACTTGGCTGGCCCTCGGATGGTCCGGGAGAAGCAGGCGTGCCGTCAGCCGGCCTGGGGTGGCCCGGGCAGGACATGACGTCGAACCGTGCGTTTGCTGCACAGCGAGCAGTCGCCACTGAGCCCGGAACGCCCCCCACTGACGTCTTTGTTTCACGTGAAACAGCCAGCAGAGAATACGTCGAGCAGCTGTCCGAGCGAGAGCAGCTCGCCGCATCGTTGCCGGAGCCCGGCGTGGAGACGCCCCTGGCCCGGGCGGTCGCGGAGGACGCGCGCCGGCGGATCTCACTAACCGGCAAGATCTTCCCCAAGCCCGATCACACCCGGGTCTTGACGGTGGCAAACCAGAAGGGCGGGGTGGGCAAGACAACCACCACGGTGAACGTTGCCGCCGCCCTCGCCCAAGCTGGGCTTCGCGTCCTTGTTGTCGACATTGATCCTCAGGGGAACGCCAGCACCGCTTTGGGAATCGACCACCATGCTGACGTCCCCAGCATCTACGACGTCCTGGTGGACGGTAAAGCCATCGTCGACGTGGTTCAGGAGTGTGTCGACGTTCCCAACCTGTGGTGCGTCCCGGCGACCATTGACCTTGCCGGTGCCGAGATCGAGCTGGTGTCGCTGGTCGCCCGCGAGATGCGGATGCAGCGCGCGTTGACCGCCTACATTGACGGCACGGCAGAGCGCGGCGAAGAACGCTACGACTACGTGCTGATCGACTGCCCGCCGAGTCTGGGTCTGCTCACCGTCAACGCGTTTGTCGCGGCGGACGAGGTCTTCATCCCGATCCAGTGCGAGTACTACGCACTGGAGGGGCTCTCCCAGCTGCTGAAGAACGTCGAGCTGATCAAGAGTCACCTCAACCCTGGCCTGCACGTGTCCACGATCCTGCTGACCATGTATGACGGACGCACCCGGCTCTCAGCCCAGGTCGCCGAGGAAGTGCGAACTCACTTCCCCGATCACGTGCTGCGCACGACGGTTCCTCGTTCGGTGCGAATCTCAGAGGCACCGAGCCATGGACAGACAGTGATGACCTATGACCCTTCCAGCAGCGGCGCTCTGTCCTACCTTGAGGCGGCGGGTGAGCTGGCGGACCGCGGAGCGGCCGGTCAGGGCGCAGTCGGGTCCACCCACGTGTCGCAACGCAGTTACCCCAACAGCCACTAGCGTGTGTCCTTCCCGGGCGGGAACCTCGCTCCGGTCGTGTGTGCTTCAGAGAGGTCGATGGCTATGAGCGAAAAGCGTCGTGCACTGGGTCGGGGACTCGGAGCACTCATCCCGACGGCTCCGGTGGGTGATGGGCGCAGCCGGCCGATGGACGTCTTCTTCAGAGACAACTCGGCTGGCCGGCCCGGGTCGACCACGACTGTTTCACGTGAAACACCTCGGAACGGTTCCGATCAGATCAACGGCTCGACCGGTGGGCACGTTGACGGCCCACTTGACGGCGACAACCTGTCGGTAGACGGTACGTCTTTCGACGACGAGGCTGAGTCGGACCGCGATCTGGCGCCGGTGCCAGGTGCCCGTTACGCCGAGCTCTCAGTGCTCACCATCCGGCCGAACCCGAGGCAACCACGCCAGGTCTTCGACGACGACGACATGGCCGAGCTGGTCAACTCGATCCGGGAGGTCGGGGTGCTGCAGCCGGTGGTCGTGCGGCCCATCCCGGCCGACGAGCTCGACAGCTCCGCAGGTCAGAGCCCTGATGGGGCCGACCGACCGCAGTTCGAGCTGATCATGGGCGAGCGTCGCTGGCGGGCCACCCAGGCCGCCGGGCTGGCGTTCATTCCGACGATCATCAAGGACACCGACGACGACGACCTCTTGCGGGATGCCCTCCTCGAGAACCTGCACCGCAGCCAGCTGAACTCGCTGGAAGAAGCAGCCGCCTACCAGCAGCTGCTGGATGACTTTGGCTGCACCCACGACGAGCTGGCGACCCGGATAGGTCGGTCACGGCCGCAGATCTCCAACACCCTGCGTCTACTCAAGCTCCCCCCACTGGTGCAGCGTCGCGTTGCCGCCGGGGTCTTGAGCGCCGGCCATGCCCGCGCCTTGCTCGGGCTCGCCGACGGTGCCTCGATGGAGCGCCTCGCGCAGCGGATCGTGGCCGAAGGCCTCTCGGTGCGCAACGTCGAGGAGATCGTCACGCTCGGCGGTGATGATGCTCCCCGAGCTCGCAAGCCGCGCGCCGGGGGTCGCCACCCTCAGATGGATGACCTGGCTTCCCGGTTGTCCGACCGCTTTGACACCCGGGTGAGGATCAACTTGGGTCAGCGGAAGGGCAAGCTGACTGTCGAGTTCGCCTCGGTCGAGGACCTCAACCGGATCGTTGCCATGTTTGGCCCCGCCCCGGCCTAGGCTGCCTGCACCGTTGTACCCCTGAGCCTCGGACAGCCACGAGCAAACGTCAGCTGGTCGTCCTCAGGGCCGCCGCGGGCAAACGTCAGCTGGTCGTCAGCGCGCGTTCAACGATGCCGGCGTAGACCTCCGAGATATCCAGGCTGGCAGCCTCGATCGCCATCGGGAAGAGTGACGTCTCCGTCATTCCGGGGGAGACGTTGGCTTCAAGGAACCACGGACGCTCGTCGGCGTCGATGATGAGGTCAACCCGGCTCAGGTGTCGGTGTCCGAGCGTCCGGTAGGCCGCGAGGCTGGCAGCGGCCGCCGAGTCGGCTGCCGAGCCGCTCAGCCGTGCCGGAGTGAAGAACTCGGTGGCACCGGCGGTGTAGCGCGCCTCGTAGCTGTAGACGCCCCCGTCCGGCACGATCTCGACCGCGGGAAGGCTTCGCGCCTGGCCGTGCTCGTCCTCGACGATCGAGATCGCCACCTCGGTACCTGCAACAAACTGTTCAATCAAGGCGATATCACCATATGCATAGGCCGCAATCATCGCGGACGGGAGATCTGCAGCGGACCTGACGATGGTCAGTCCGAGGGCGGACCCCCCGCGCGTTGGCTTCACCGCCAGCGGCAGGCCGAGCGAGTCGACCACAGACTCCAGCAGCGCGGGAGCGCCGAGCTCACGGAATGTGGCGTGGGAGAGTGCTACACCGGCTGGCGTGGAGACGCCCGCAGCAGCCAGCAAAGCCTTGGCGACAGGCTTGTCCCACGTGAGGTGGCAGGACGCCGGACGAGAGCCGACGTACGCAATACCCAATGATGCCAACACATCCCGCAAGGCTCCATCCTCGCCAGTTGCGCCATGTAGCACCGGCCAGACGACCTCGGGGGGCGAGCTCTTGATCGCGGCGACCAGCGTTTGGTCCACGTCGCGGACGTTGACCTCGACGCCGGAACGGCTCAGCGCGTCAGCAACGCGGCGGCCCGACCGCAGCGACACATCACGTTCGTGGCTGAGACCGCCGGCCAGAACCAGGACGTGCCTCATGGTGACATCCTCACGACGAAGGGGACGCAGGCAGGCGCCCACGCGTTGATGCAAGGGAGCAAGACGCCTGCTGAGGATCTCACGGAGCGCATCATGAGAGGTCAACAGCGGGGGACTGAACGCCGTGGGACGGAGCGGTGCGACCAGCGGTCACGTCGTACGGGCCGAAGGTCTCGAGCAGCTCCAGCTCGGACTGCACCACGCCGGCGAACCGTCGCACCCCCTCGCGGATGCGGTCCGGATCGGGATAGCAGTAGGACAGCCTCACGTTGCGATGACCGCTTCCGTCGGCGAAGAAGGCTGTTCCCGGCACGTAGGCCACTCGCTCGGTGATCGCCCGCGGCAGCATGGCTTTGGCGTTGAGGCCCTCCGGCAGGGTCAGCCAGACATAGAAGCCGCCCTCGGGGTGGGTCCAGCTCGCTTGGGGCAGGAGAGCGCTCAGGGACTCGATCATGGCATCGCGCCGCTCTCGGTAGAGATCTCGGTAGACCTTGATCTGGGCCTTCCAGTCGCAGGTGGCCAGATAGGCCGACACGGTCATCTGCGCGTACGCGGATGGGCACAGGATCGCCGATTCGTTTGCCAGCACAAGCTTTTCGCGCACGGCATGGGGAGCCAGGGCCCAGCCCACGCGAAGTCCCGGCGCGAACGTCTTGGAGAAGGTTCCGAGATAGACCACGCCTTCCTCGGACAACGAGCGCATGGCGGCAGGCGGCTCACCGTCGAAACCGAGCAGGCCGTAGGGGTTGTCCTCGAGCACCAGGATGCCGTGACGCTGGCAGATCTCGAGGATCAGTGGTCGTCGTTGCAGGGATAGCGTGGTGCCAGCAGGGTTGTGGAAGTTCGGGACGGTGTAGAGGAACTTGATGCGCTTGCCGGAGGCCAACAGCTCACGGATGCGCTCCTCGAGGGCGTGCGGCACCAGGCCGTCATCGTCGGAGGCGACATGGGCAACGTCAGCCTGATAGGACGCGAAGACCCCCAGGGCTCCGACATAGCTGGGCGCCTCGGCAAGCACGACATCGCCGGGGTCGATGAAGATGCGCGTCACGAGGTCCAAAGCCTGCTGGGACCCGGTGGTCACCACGACATCGTCCGCGTGGGCGGAGATCCCCTCCAGCGCCATGACCTCCAGGATCTGGTCGCGCAGCGTCGGGTCGCCCTGTCCGGAGCCATACTGCAGAGCCGTCAGCCCCTGCGTCGCGAGCATCTGTGCGACGGTGGCGGCGACCGTGTCCATGGGCAGCGCCGAGAGGTACGGCATACCGCCGGCAAGGGAGACGACCTCGGGACGCGAGGCGACGGCGAACAGTGCGCGGATCTCAGAGGTGGTCATGCCCGCGGTGCGTCGTGCGTAGGACTGCATCCACGGGTCGAGGCGCGAGCCGTGCGAGGGCTCGCGGATGGCGTCCGCGGGGTGCTCGATGGCGTTAGCGGGCTGACCTGCTGTGTCGGTCATGACCATCCTCCTCGCCCCGTCGACTGGGGTGGCTGGAACCAAGGGGTATGCCGCGCTGTGCGGCACGTGGTAGGAGTCTCCCATGCAGGTTCCTGCTGAGGGTGGTTCGACTCGTGACCGCGACGTGTTTCACATGAAACGTCGCCGGGCAGTCGTGCCTGTTCGTGGGGGTGTTTCGTCATGAGTGGTGCCGGACGTCAGATCTTCTCGCTGACCCTGGATCGCGTACAGGACTTGCCGGAACCGTGCGCTTCGTGCATCTTCTGGGAGCTCGATCCCGCGTTGGCGGCCGCATCCATCACGCGAGGGGACCCAGGTCTGGACAAGGAGGCGTGGCTGTCAGGCGCGATGTTGGAATGGGGCAGTGTCGGCCAGATCGCCTACGTCGACGAGGTTCCCGCGGGGTACGTGACCTATGCGCCGCCGCATCTGGTGCCGAGGGCGGCCGCCTTCCCGACGTCACCGGTGTCTGCCGATGCCGTGATCCTGATGGCCGCACGGGTTGTCCCCGACTTTGCCGGTCAGGGACTCGGGCGGGTGCTCATCCAGAGCGCGGCAAAGGACGTGATGCGGCGCGGGGTGCGGGCAGTCGAGGCCTTCGGGTACCGAGGCGACCCAGACTCACCCAAGGGAAGGTGTGTGATCCCCGTCGGCTTCCTGACGGCGGTGGGTTTCAAGACCGTGCGCGAGCACCGGACCTACCCCCGTCTGCGCCTGGACCTGCGTACGGCCCTGACCTGGCGCGAGGACATGGAAGCCGCAGTGGAGCGACTGCTGGCCTCGGTCAGGGCGCCAAGCCTGAGCGAGGGTCGTCACGCCCCAAGCGTCTGAGGGTCGTCATTGGCGGCGCGTCATTGGCGGCGCGTCATTGGCGGCGACGTCAGGCCGGCTTGTCCTGGGCGGCTCGTTGCGCGTCGAGAAAAGCGCGCAGGTCATGGAGACGCAGCACGCCGGTGGAGACGGTGTCATCCTCGCCGAGGTACATCCGTTGAAGGGCAATGACAATGGCCTCCGCCAAGGTGTCCCGGAACGCTGGGTCGGCCAGCCGTGCCGCATCCTCTTCATGGCTGAGATAACCCGCCTCGATCCTCACGGTGGGCATCCGGGTGCGCTGGAGCAGGAGCCACGCGCGGGGGTGTGAACGACAGTCGGCCAATCCGGTGCGAGCCACGACCTCGCGCTGGATCAGGTCGGCGAGGTGTTCGCCCACGGCTGACCACGCGCCGAAACGTTCCTGACCGTAGAAGAACGTGGCGACGCCGCTGGCTCGTGACTGATCCGTGGAGTCGCAGTGCAGGGACAACATGATGTCGGCGCCGGACTCGTTGGCGATCGTCGCGCGCTCGAGCTCGTCAGGGCAGGTTGTCGCGGATCGGGTGAACAGCACCGTCACTCCGATGGCACCGAGCCGGCCTTCGACGCGTCGGGCCAGGTCGAGCGTGACCTCGGACTCCGTCAGACCGTGGGCGATGGTCCCGGTCTCATCTCCGCCGTGACCGGGATCGAGCACGACAGTCCGCCCTGTCAGGCTGTGTCCGGCGCGCCGGACAAGCTCTTGCTCACGCAGAGTGTGCGGCGACCCACCGGACACGGCACGAGACAGGTCGGCGAAAGCTCGCAGCGTCTCGGGACCGACTCGGCCGTCGACGGCCAGCCCGACCCCGCACTGGAAGCGTCGGACCGCCTTCTCGGTGTTGGCACCAAACACGCCATCGACCCGGTCCGGGCTGAAACCCAGGGCCAGGAGGCGCTCCTGGAGCTGGGCGACATCGTCACCCTGCAACAGATGACCGGGGGTGTGGGAGAGAATGCGGCCGCCCAACGTCCAGCGGGCGCCGTCGAGGGCAATGTAGGTCTGTGGTCCGACCATGCCGTCGACGATCAGACCTCGCCGCTGCTGGAACGCCCGCACCGCGCGGGCCAGCTCTTCGTCGTAGACGTCGGAGAGCTGACTCTCTGGCCGCACCGACTCTGCAGTGTCAGCCGGCCCGGGAGCCCCTGGCGCCGCTGGGGCCAGGTCGCAGGTGGCCTGCAACAGGGCGCGGATGGAACGCACCACGACCCCCTCGTCACCGAGGCGGTAGAGCGCAACGGGCTGGTCCGACATACCTGCCCCTCCGGCGTGGAGCCGTCATGATTGACAGCAGGAACCGAGCCTAATGGCAATGTCGGGGTGACGTGCAGTCCAAATCAGGGTTGCCCGTCACGAGCTCGGGCGGGGCGCAGTCAGCCGAGGTACTCAGACAGCTCGCGGATCAGCTTGGGCTTGGGCAGGGCACCTACGAGGGTCTTGACCACCTTGCCCTTGACGTAGACGTTCATCGTCGGGATGCCCGTGATGCCGTAACGCGAGGTGACCTCAGGGTTTTCGTCGGTGTTGAGCTTGACGACCGACACCTTGCCGGCGTGCTCGGTTGCCAGCTCCTCGAGGATGGGGGCCACCGCCTTGCAGGGGCCGCACCACGGCGCCCAGAAATCGACGATGACCGGCACCTCGCTCATCAGGACGTCGTTGTCGAACGTCGCGTCGGTGGTCTCCTTGGTAGCTCCCACGGCGGGGGCTCCTTTCCTGGGTTGAAGCTGGTATCTGGAAACGATCGGTGTGCTGGTCAAGAGTGGCTAGCTGACGACAGCCGCGTGGGCAGACTGCGAAGAGGTGATACCAAGAGCCGGCTCCGCGGCGAGATGAAGATCGGCGAGGAACCGCTCGGCGTCCAGTGCTGCAGCGCAGCCCGAGCCCGCGGCCGTGATCGCTTGGCGGTAGGTGTGGTCGACGAGGTCGCCCGAGGCGAAGACGCCAGGGATGTTGGTTGCCGTGGTGCCACTGCCGACCAACACGTAGCCCTGGGAGTCGAGGGCGACGACACCCTTGATCAGCTCGTTGCGGGGGTCATGGCCGATGGCGACGAACACGCCCGTGACGGGCAGCAGTCGCGTCTCGCCGGTGACCGTGTCACGCAAGGTCACGCCGGTCACCTTGTCCTCACCGTGGATGGCGTCCACGGCCGAGTTCCATGCGAAGGCGATCTTGTCGTTGTTCAGTGCGCGATCGACCATGATCTTGGAGGCGCGGAGCATGTCGCGTCGGTGCACGATCGTCACGGATCGGGCGAACCTGGTCAGGAAGGTGGCCTCCTCGATGGCGGAGTCGCCACCACCGACGACCACGATGTCCTGGTCGCGGAAGAAGAAACCGTCGCAGGTTGCACACCAGGAGACGCCGTGTCCGGACAGGCGCTTCTCGTCGGGCAGTCCGAGCTGGCGGTAGGCCGAGCCCATCGCCAGGATCACAGCGTGGGCCGACCAGGTGTTGCCTTCACCGTCTGTGACCGTTTTGACGGGGCCTTCGAGCGACACCGCGGTGACGTCGTCCCGGATGAGCTCTGCGCCGAAACGCTCGGCCTGCGCGCGCATGGCATCCATCAGGTCAGGACCCATGATGCCGGTCGGGAAACCGGGGAAGTTCTCGACTTCGGTGGTGTTCATCAGTGCGCCACCCGCGGTGACCGAACCCTCGAAGATGACCGGGTTGAGGTTGGCGCGGGCGGCATAGACCGCGGCGGTGTAACCGGCCGGGCCTGAGCCGATGAGGATGACGTTACGAACGTCGGCACTGCTCACGCTGCTCACGCTTGACTGTCCTTCGTGGTCGTGGGGATCTCGTCTGCTGTCAACCGATCCTATGGCGAGGTTGTTCCATGGCAGCCACTGGCCACGCGACTCGGAGCAGCCGCCCGGACCGCTCAGGGGAGCACGATGCCTTGATGCAGCAAGGACGCGTCGGCTGGCGAGCACCCTCGCCCGACGGCATAGGCGGTCGGTACGCCGTCGGTCGTGGCCACGATGATCACCGCAGGCTGTCCCTCGTAGAACGCGAGATCGGCCTGGACCAGCTGCGCGCCACCGGCGCCGATCGCACGCAGGCAGCTGGTGAGGCCACTGGTCGTGCCGATCGGGCCGACGCCTGAGGAGTCGGTGGCCATCGGTTGGGGCGAGTCGAACGCGACGTCGCGCAGTCTTCGGGCCTGCGCCACGAAGGTGGCCTGGGTGTATCGGACAGTGGACACGCGGATCCGGATCGAGGCCGGAGCCAGGGCGCCGCCGGACACGGACTTGTCGCTGCTGCTCGGCGGGGCCAGGCCACTGGACTCTCGGGCAGCGGAGGGGAGGCCGGACGAGGCAGCGCTGGTCACATCGCCGGACGAGCTGTCGCGGAGCAGGTTGTTGCCGAGGACTCCGATCAGGACGACCGCAGCCGCGGCGCCGGCGATCGAGAAGAGGAGTCGGCGGGGGCGGCGTCGCGAGGCGAGGAGCGGGGTGACCGAAGCGCCCGAGGCGAGGACTGTTCGTTGGGCCTGCTCGGCGGCGAGGCTCGCGCTGATCCGCTCGACCAGATAGGGCGGCATCGGGTCGGGCTCAGGCAGCCCGGACAGAAGGGCGCGAACACCGGTCTGGTCGTCGTCCGGCGACGATCCGACGGGTTTGCGGGGGGCGATCAGGGTGTTCACCTCGATGTCGGTAACGAGTCGTTCAGCGGCTGGCTCTGCGGTCTGGTCGGGCAGGTCGGTCGGCACGTGCGCCGAGTGCTCCGCCTGGGGTATGACGTCAGGAGGGTGCCATTGGTTCCTTCCGAGGGTGGCTCACGGGTATGTCGGCTGGTGCAGGCAGGCCCAACAGGGGCACCATCGCTGCCCGTCCTCGCGCGCATCGGGACTTGATGGTGCCCTCCGCGACATCAAGGATGCTGGCCGCCTCGGTGATGCTGAGCCCGTGCATATCGACCAGCACCAAGGCCACCCGCTGGCCTTCAGGCAGCTGGTCCAGGGCTCGTTGGACGTCAAGGCGGACATCAACGCTGTGATGGTGGTCGTGCCTGTCGGCCAGGTCGCCGTGGTCGGCATCAGGCAGACCGACGACAGGCTTGGTCCGCCGCAGACGGTCCAGGCATGAGTTGACCACGATGCGATGCAGCCAGGTGGTGACCGCCGCGTCGCCCCGGAAGGAGTCGGCACGGCGAAAGGCCGCGATGAACGCTTCCTGCACAGCATCGGCGGCCATCTCAGGGTCGCGGGTGGTTCGAAGTGCGACCGCCCACATCCGGTCGCGGTGGCGACGGAAGATCTCGCCGAACGCGTCAGCGTCGCCGGCGCAATGTGCCGAGAGCAGCTCACGGTCGGACAGCTCGAGAAGGTCATCCAGGCGTGACATCAGGGTGCACTCAGCTGAGTGCGATCTCCGAGATCGAGGCGCGATAGCGGGCGCCGTCCTGAGCGAGCTTGGTGAACCAGACGATGACGTACTGCGCTCGGGGCATGGTGTCGATGGCCTTGACCTGGATCTGTCCGGTGGCCGCGGTGGCGGTTCCGATGACGGTGGCCCCATCGAGACTGTTGCCGGGCGCGGCGTAGACCGTGAGGTCGACGGGTCCGATGCCGAGATCGATGGTGACCTGGTGCACCGACGTCGGCTGGCCGAGGTCCAGGAGCACCCCGACGCCCTTCTTCGGCAGTCCGCCGAAAGCTGGCGAGTTGTAGCCCTCGGAGCTCCACGAGGTCGCGGGATTGCCGTCGTAGACCCGAGCCGCCTGGGCGTTTTTCTCGTTCCTGTCGCCTTGAGGGTCGAAGCCGGTGGCCGACAGGATCGCGATCGGCTGGCCAGCGGATGGCCCCTCCGGTACGGCAGGTGGAGCTGTGGGAGCCGCGGTGGCGGGTGGCGCACTCGTGGTCACCCCGCCCTTGGGCGGGGAGCTCGACGGGCCGGTGCTCTCGCCGATGGACTGCAAACCGAAGTAGCCGACGATCAGTGACAGGCTCACGAACGTCGCAACGATGATCACGACGATCTTGGACTGATCCCGGCTGGGCGCCTGGGCCGTCGAGGCTGGGAGCATCGGCAGCGGCGGTTCGATCTCGTCGTAGTGGGCCGACAGGGCCTCGGGCAGCGTCATCCGCTCACCGCCGAGGTCGGTGTCCCCCAGCGCCGCAGCCGCCTTGTCGGTGGCAGCCCTGTCT